>NZ_JAHPJG010000052.1:0-1159 GCF_020515755.1 Pseudomonas sp. B20 | reverse complement strand
TGAAGCTCATCCAGATCGTTAAATTTGTTCAGGTAGAAAAATTCGGATTTCAGCGTGCTAAAAAAGCTCTCAATAGCCGCGTTGTCGTAGCAGTTACCCTTGCGCGACATGCTGGCTGCGATCGAATTCTCATTGAGCAGTCGCTGGTAAATAGGCATCCGATATTGCCAGCCTTGGTCGGAATGCAAAATCGGCTTTTCATGCGGTCCAAGCCGCTTAAATGCTCCTTCAAGCATTTCGTCGACCATGGAGTACAGCGGGCGCCTGGCAATCGCATAGGAAATGATTTCGCCGCTGTACAGATCCATGATCGGCGACAGATAGAGTTTCTGGCCTCCTACTTTGAATTCGGTCACGTCGGTAGCCCATTTCTGGTTAAGGTATTGCGCTTTGAAATCACGCTTTAGCAGGTTAGGCGCGGCCTTGCCTGCTTCGCCTTTGTAGGAACGGTATTTCTTCACGCGTATCAGGCTCTTCAGGCCTAGCTGCCCCATTAGTTTCTGCACCGTCTTGTGGTTCACAAGATGGCCCGCCCTGCGCAAAGCTGCCGTGATGCGACGATAGCCATACCGGCCCTTGTGCTCGTAGAAAGTTGCCTGAATCAGGTCTTTCAGCACGGCGTATTTGTCATCTGCCAGCAGTACCTTTTGTTGATAGTAAAAAGTGCTGCGTGCCAGACCGGCAAACTTCAGCAGGCCGTCCAGAGAATGCAAAGGCCTCAGTTCCATCACGATTTGCGCTTTTTCTGCTGCGCTATTCGTTGCTTCTTCTGAACCAAGGCATCGAGCTTTTTTAGATAATCGACCTCCATCCGCAGTTGCTTCACCTCGGCAAGCAACTCGTCACGCGAGCGCGATTCATCGTTGATCGGAGCGGAGTTCACAGGGGGAAGGAGCGTCGTCATCTTTCTTGGGCGTCCAACTTTCTTAGGGGGCTTTGAGGATGCGTTAAGAGCACCTTCGTCAAAAAGGCGCTGCCATAGATTGATGATGCCGAACTGACGGATATCGAACAAGGCCGCTGTCTGGCGCAGTGATAATCGCTCATCATGCATGCGCTTCAAAACAGCTAGCTTGAATTCGTCACTGTAACGCTGCCGCCTTTTCTCTTTAAGAGCGGCTGGGCCGTGGATCTGATAAGCCGCGACCCACTGACGAAG
>NZ_JAHPJG010000051.1:0-1271 GCF_020515755.1 Pseudomonas sp. B20 | reverse complement strand
TCTGGGCCAGGGGCGTCACTGTGGATACGCGGTCCAGCGGATCGTAGGTGTACTTGCAGAGGATGGCCATTATCGTTCCCTGATGATGACGAGGTCAGGGCTTTAGCGTGAGCCCGTCGGGCCCGACAGTCCACTGGCAAAACTATCAGTAGGGCACCCGAAAGCAAGAGTCCGGGTGAGGAGAGTAATAAGCTCATGGGTTGTCATGGCTCTGTAAAATCGCCCAGGTTCGGGCAGAAGGCTGGATGGCATCAAGACGGCATTCACTCAATAAAATGTCTGATCCTCATGCCGTCAGCCCCAGCGTTGCTCCCCGCGTTCGGTGGCATGACGTTGAGCTGGAATTGATCTCACGTATCTGATTGAGAGGCGGCTTAATTTTATATGCTGCCAGTCCGTAATCACCTGGCAACCTGTCAGTTGTACGTATACGCATTTTGTCGGCTCTCAGGCACCATCTGGTAACTTTCTGACTCGATAGTTATTCCGATAAAGTGTCTGACCCCGGCGAATAGTTGTAGCCTGCAGTCCAAATTGATCAGTCATTCTGAGCGTAGAAAACATCCGGCCGCTATCCACGAATTCACGGTACAACTCACCCTGATCACGAAGCGACATATACCTGTTACGGTAAAAACCAATGCCATTAACCTCCAGCACATCAGAGTTCTCCATATTAAGAAGCAAATCTTGTACGCCGTTGGACTTTTGATTAACACGCCCCCTCCCCTCTGGCAACGCAAGTTTCTTATTAGCAGCGCGCGGCGACGCAGATCGCATATTAGCAGCGTGCGTCGTCGCGCGCCGAGGGGATGATAGCCCCTCGCCCAACTCTTGAATGTAAATTACTTCCATATTTTTGAATTTTGATTTTGCTTTTCGCCATTGTCGTATCGTGCTTGCAAACCCTCCTCCGCCGGCCACCAAAGAGACAACCCCAACTGCAGCGAGTATGATGCGGAGCTCACTGTCTGATCCTTTGAGCCCAGCAGACGTCCCTATCGCTCCCGCCCCCACGGCACTGAACAAAATTCCCGATAGAAAAGACAGACCGATCGAAATATGCCCATTCGGATCAACCCGGTTGACCGGATCCCCCACACAATACGCATACGCATTCAACCCACCCTTGCCAAACGGACTCATACTGTCCGGGCTGTTGAAGCGCATCAATACCGGGTTGTAGGCGCGATAACCGTTGCCGAGCAGGTAATGGCCGGTCAGCGGGTCAGGCTGTTCGCCGTTGAAACCAGGCAGTTCTGCAATCGTCG
>NZ_JAHPJG010000050.1:0-1915 GCF_020515755.1 Pseudomonas sp. B20 | reverse complement strand
CGCACACCATCGTCGATCCGACGCTCAAGTCCAAATACCTGTGGTGGAACAACCTGGCGCAAGTGCAGCGCTTTCAGGATTGTTCGGGTAAAAGCACTTATTACCGCTATGACGAACGCCACCATCTGGTGGCCGTCACCGATGCCCTGAACAACACCACCACGCTGGAACGCAAACCCGACGGCGAAGTGCTGCGCATCAACCACCCGGACCGCACACACGAGACCTTTACCTACAACGAACTGGGCCAGGTCCTGACCCACACCGATGGCAAAGGCCAGACCACCCAGCTGCTGCGTAACGGCCATGGCCTGCCCAAATGGCGACAGGATGCCAAAGGGCAGACCATCACTTACGAATACGACAAGGCCATTCGCCTGGTCGCCCTGACCAACGAAAACGATGCGACCTACCGTTTTGCCTACGACAATGCAGACCGTCTGATCGAAGAAAAGCGCATTGACAACCTCACTCGCCGTTTCAGCTACAACCTCGGCGGACACCTGACACAGGTCGAGGAAATCGGCTACGGCGAGAAAGGCGAACAGCCGCGGCGCAGCACCCATCTTGAGCGCGACCCGATTGGTCGCCTGCTGGCCAAGCTAAACGACGATGCGCGTCAGGACTACGCCTACGACGACGGCGACCGACTGCTGTCAATCGAGCGCAAGCCGACGGACACCGGCAGAAAACTCGGCGTCACTGCCGAAAAACTGGAATTTGCTTACGACCTGCTGGGCCGCCTCGTCAAAGAAACCACGCCTCAGGGCGCGCTGGCCTACGAGTACGATCCGCTCAGCAACCTGACCACGCTGACCCTTCCTACCGGCCAGCACCTGAACCACCTGTACTACGGCAGCGGTCACCTGCATCAGCTCAACCTCGATGGCCAGTTGATCAGCGACATGGAGCGCGACGATCTTCATCGCGAGATCTATCGCACCCAAGGCAAACTCACCAGTTGCTTCGGCTATGACAGCATGGGACGCAAGGCCTGGCAGTACGCCACAACCCTGCCCGCTGAAAAGCTATCGCAGATCCAGAACCCGCTCATAAAGCCGGAGCGCTACGTCGAACACGCCTACAACCCGATTCACCGCCGCTACGAATACGACCCGGCTGGCGAACTGAGCCGCACCCTCGACAAGCTGCGCGGCGAAACCCAGTACGAATACGAAGCCAACGGGCAGTTGCTGGCGCGCAACACCGGTCGAGTGGTCGACGGCGAAGAGTTCCGCTACGACGCTGCGGCCAACCGCCTCAACTTCAACACCAGTCGTTTCGATCACGTCAAAGACAACCGCCTCAAACAGTGGGCGAACCACGAATACAAATACGACGCCTGGGGCAACCTGATCGAAAAAGTTGTCGGCATCGTGCGCTGGCAAACCTTCACCTACGACTGCGAAAACCGCCTGGTCAAAACCGAGACCATGGCCGACACGCAGGTGGAAAGCACCAGCAGCTACCAGTACGACAGTCTGGGCCGACGCGTCGCCAAACAGTCCGAGATCAAAGGCCACACCGAACACAAACGCTTCCTCTGGCAAGGTCTGCGCATGCTGCGTGAGGAAAGTCCGGGACAGAGCAGCCTGTATATCTACGAGCCCGGCAGCTATGCGCCGCTGGCCCGTGTGGATGAGAAAGAAGGCGAGGTAGAGAACAAGGTTTATTACTTCCACACTGACCAGATCGGCACGCCGCTGGAAATGACCGACGCCGAAGGGCAGATCGTCTGGCAGGCCAAGTACCGGGTGTGGGGTGCGGTGGAAAAGCTGGTGGTGAACGAGGTTGAGCAGAACCTGCGGTTCCAGGGGCAGTATTTTGATGTCGAGACGGGGCTGCATTACAACACGCTTCGGTATTATGACCCGGAGATTGGGCGGTTTACTACGCAGGATCCGATTGGGTTGTG
>NZ_JAHPJG010000049.1:0-2542 GCF_020515755.1 Pseudomonas sp. B20 | reverse complement strand
CACCTGATAGGCGTCACGGGCCCAGAGCAGGCGGTTGACTACGCCCAGGTGTTCGTTCATCACGCCTTTGGGCGTGCCGGTAGAACCCGAGGTGTACAGCACGTAGGCCAGGTGATTCGGCTGCAGGCCCAAGGCCTTGGCATCTGGATTAACGGTCGGCTGCCTGGCCAGTTGCGCGCTATCATCGTGGCTATCAAGCACCAGCACCGGAAGGTCGAGGGCCGGCAGGTTGTCGCTCAGGTCCTGAGTGGTCAGCACTGCCTGCGGCGAGCTGTCCTCGAGCATATAGGCCTGGCGGGCGATCGGCAGGTCAGGGTCGATCGGCACGTAGGCGCCACCGGCCTTGAGGGTACCCAAGAGCGCCACGACCATTTCCGGTCCGCGACGCAGGCTGACTGCGACCCGCGTATCCGGCTCCACGCCCAGTTCGATCAGGCGATGGGCGAGCTGGTTGGCCTGTTGATTGAGTTCGGCGTAAGTGAGCAACGGCCCGCTGTCGCCGCGTACGGCGCAGGCATCCGGACGCTGGGCGGCCTGTTGTTCGATCAGTTGGTGGATCAGTACGTCGCGCGGATAAGGGTGGGCAGTGTCATTAAACCCCGCCAGTAATAGCTCGCGCTCATCGTCCGGCAATATCGGCAGGCTGTTCAGCGCTGCTTGCGGCGTGTGTTCCAGTGCTTGCACCAGGCTGCGCAGTGCAACCTGCATGTACTCGCCGATGCGCTGGGCATTGATTTGCTGGACGGCCTGAACGGTGAGCGTAAAAGCATCGCCCAGGTCATCGACATTCAGGGTCAACGGGTAGTTGGTATGGTCTTCGGTGCCGAAGGACTCGATCCCACCCCAGGCGCTGGCAGCTTCTGCTGAAACATCGCTCACAGCATTGTGCCGGTAGTTGAGCAATGCACTGAATAGCGGCGTCGGAGCGGCCACGCCGCTGCAACGCTGGGCGAGCACCAGCGGAGCATGCTCATGCCCCAGCAAAGCCGTCAACCGCTCGTGGGTTGCCTTCAATCCGTCGGCCACTGTAGTCGCGCCGATATCGACGCGCAGCGGCAAGGTGTTGATAAACATGCCCAACGCACGGTCGGCGCCATCACCGGCCTGCATCCGGCCCAGCAGTACCGTGCCGAACACCACCTGTTCGCAGGCCGAGACATTGCCCAGCACCCGCGCCCAGGCCAAATGCATCAGGCTCGCGACGCTGACGCCTGCCTGTCGAGCCTGAGCCCGCAAACGCAGGTTCAGTTCGGCCGCCAGGGTCACGCTGGCCTCTTCGAGGTTGCGGCCACGGTCCTGCACATCCTGCAAACCGAACGGCAGCGTCGGCTCGTCGATGTCGCCGAGCATGTCGCGGAAGAACGCTTCGTGCTGTGCCTCGCTGACACCCAGGCGAGCCTGGGCGACATAGTTGCGATATGGCACTGTCTCACCCAGGTCATTGCCATGACCGAGCAGATGCGCCTGAATTTCATGCAGTACCACGGACAGGGAAGTGGCGTCGCTGACCAGGTGATGGGACAGCAGCATCGCCAGCCAGCGGTCGTTGACCGGGTCATGGCTAAAGACAATGCGCATCAATGGCGCGTTACGCACATCGAGGCGGTAATGCCGGCGGTCGAAGCGCTGGTGTAATTGCTCGTCAACCGGGCCGTCTGCAGGGTCGAGGAACAACTCGATGACTTGCAGTTCAGCTTGACGCAGCACGACTTGCACCGGTTCATCGAGATCCTCCCACAGCACCGCGGTGCGCAGGATATCGTGGCGGTTTATCACACCTTGCAAAGCACCGCTGAAATCGTCCAGTCGCGCCCGGTCAGATAGCGCGAACAGTGCTTTCAGGGTGTAGGGGTCGCCCTGTTCGGCACTGATATGGTGGTAAAGAATCCCCGCCTGCAACGGTGCCAGCGGGTAGATGTCCTGCACGTTGGCAACACCACCGGGCATGTCCTTCACCACGTGGTCGATCTGCGCCTGAGAGAGGTTGATCAGCGGCAACATCTGCGGGGTGATACGGTCGCAACGTTCGGGAATAAGATGGGCCGGCACCACGACTTCCGAGCCACCATCGGCAGCTGCCGCCAGTGCCGCCACGGTTGGCTGGCCGAACAGCACATGCACATCGGCACTCAGGCCGACATGGCGCATGCGTTCGATCAATTTCACCGCCAGCAGCGAGTGGCCACCCAGTTCGAAGAAATGGTCATGGCGACCCACCTGTTCAACCTTGAGCACGTCGGCCCAGATCGACGCCAGCAGGGTTTCCACTTCGCCTTGCGGCGCTTCGTAACCACGGCTGATAAGCGCCTGTGCATCCGGTGCTGGCAGCGCCTTGCGATCGAGCTTGCCATTCGGCGTCAGTGGCATCGCCTCAAGCAGTACATAAATGGCCGGAACCATGTATTCCGGCAACTGTTGCTGCAGGTGACCGCGCAGGGTTTCGATATCGACAGCAGTGTGCTCGGCAGACTGCGTGTAGTAAGCCACCAGACGTTTATCGCCCGGTACATCTTCACGAGCAGTGACTACCGCCTCATGGACT
>NZ_JAHPJG010000048.1:0-3009 GCF_020515755.1 Pseudomonas sp. B20 | reverse complement strand
GTAATAAACCTTGTTCTCTACCTCGCCTTCTTTTTCATCCACGCGCGCCAGCGGCGCATAGCTGCCGGGCTCGTAGATATACAGGCTGCTCTGTCCCGGACTTTCCTCACGCAGCATCCGCAGGCCTTGCCAGAGGAAGCGTTTGTGGTCGGTGTGGCCTTTGATCTCGGACTGTTTGGCGACTCTTCGGCCCAGACTGTCGTATTGATAGCTGCTGGTACTTTCCACCTGCGTGTCGGCCATGGTCTCGGTTTTGACCAGGCGGTTTTCGCAGTCGTAGGTGAAGGTCTGCCAGCGCACGATGCCGACAACTTTTTCGATCAGGTTGCCCCAGGCGTCGTATTTGTATTCGTGGTTCGCCCACTGTTTGAGGCGGTTGTCTTTGACGTGATCGAATCGGCTGGTGTTGAAGTTGAGGCGGTTGGCCGCAGCGTCGTAGCGGAACTCTTCGCCGTCGACCACGCGGCCGGTGTTGCGCGCCAGCAACTGGCCGTTGGCTTCGTATTCGTACTGGGTTTCGCCGCGCAGTTTGTCGAGGGTGCGGATCAGTTCGCCGGCAGGGTCGTATTCGTAGCGGCGGTGAATCGGGTTGTAAGCGTGTTCGACGTAGCGCTCTGGCTTTATGAGCGGGTTCTGGATCTGTGACAGCTTTTCCGCAGGCAGGGTTGTGGCGTACTGCCAGGCCTTGCGACCCATGCTGTCGTAACCGAAGCAACTTGTCAGCTTGCCTTGGGTGCGATAGATCTCGCGATGGAGATCGTCGCGCTCCATGTCGCTGATCAACTGGCCATCGAGGTTCAGCTGGTGCAGGTGACCGCTGCCGTAGTACAGGTGGTTCAGGTGTTGACCGGTAGGCAGGGTTAGAGTGGTCAGGTTGCTGAGCGGATCGTACTCGTAGTCCAGCGCGCCCTGAGGCGTGGTTTCTTTGACGAGGCGGCCGAGCAGGTCGTAGGCGAAGTCGATCTTCTCAGCGGTGACGCCCAGTTTTCTGCCGGTGTCCGTCGGCTTGCGCTCGATTGACAGCAGTCGGTCGCCGTCGTCGTAGGCATAGTCCTGACGGGCATCGTCGTTTAGCTTGGCCAGCAGCCGACCAATCGGGTCGCGCTCCAGGTGGGTGCTGCGCCGTGGTTGTTCGCCTTTCTCGCCGTAGCCGATTTCCTCGACCTGTGTCAGGTGCCCGCCGAGGTTGTAGCTAAAACGGCGAGTGAGGTTGTCGATGCGCTTTTCTTCGATCAGACGGTCTGCATTGTCGTACACGAAGTTGTAAGTGGCGTTGTTTTCGTTGACCAGTGCCGTTAGGCGAATGGCCTTGTCGTACTGGTAGGCAACGGCTTTGCCCTTGGCGTCCTCGCGTCGGGTTTGCGTTCCAGCGTGTTGGTGTTGTTCAGGGCATCGGTGACGGCGATCAGATGACCGCGATCGTCATAGCGGCAGTAAGTGTCTTTGCCTGAACAGTCCTGAAAGTGCTCAACCTGAGCGAGGTTGTTCCACCACAGGTACTTGGATTTGTAGCTTGCATTAATGAATTCGAAAGGAGGCTAACGCAATATTAGTAGCCCCTTCTATTAACTTAATTTTTAAAGAGCTATAAATTTTACAAATAAATTGCTCGGTGGCTAATGCTGTTACTTGTGGCTAGGGGAGTCAGCTTTATTTGCTATTAAATGATTTTTTACAAGCTTTAGATATTTTTCATCCTCTTCTGAAAAAATCTCCTCACCCTCTACCATATAAGCCTTGCATAAGAACTCTATACCTTCAGACTTACTCAGTTCGTAGAGAGACTGTCCTAAACGCAACATAATGAAGGGGTTTGATGCACCGTCAGGCCCGTTCATACCGTCATAGAGTTCTTCAATTGCACGTTCGTAATCTTTCATGTTAAACAAAGCGTCAGCTGTACCCGCTTTTAACCAAGTGTAAGCCTCCCAAGTGCTGCGAGGAGAAGGCAATAGACTGAGAGCTTTCTCAAAGATGTTTAATGCTCTCGGGTATTCCCCGTCATCCATAAATGAATTTCCTATGTCACTCATTTCGGAAATTTTTTCGTAAAGCTCATCATCAAGTTCTAGCATGATTCATACCTTTATATTATCGAGATAAAAATTCAAGTACTTATTGTCAAAGCCTTCAAAAGCTCTTTTCTTTCCGAGTTTGAAAGCTTTGTCAAAGTGCTCAATTGCGAGCTCTTTTTCGCCAAGTTCATAGCATATTTTTGCAAAATCAATCAGGCTGCTTGTTTCTCTTGGTGGTTTGGTTTTGATTGCAATAATTGCCCATTTTTTAGCTTCCGCATAATTTCCGGAGTCAAAGAGTAAATTAGAAATGCAACTAGAAATCCAATTGGCAAGATCCCATCTTTCGGGAGGCGCAGGCAACAAGGCCCATGCTTGATGATAGTTTTCAAGTGCTTTATGACTATCATTTTCGATTTCAAATTTATTGCCAGACTCCGTCAAGTCTACAATTTTTTGTGAAAGCTCACTATTCGAATCGCTCAAATCTTCCATAAAATCCTCAATAGCTAAAATTTTCGTGTGGCCCAATCATACTTTCGGGAGGTCTATAAATCTGCCCTAATTTGGCACCTGCGGATCTATTGGTCGAGAAGTGCTCCAGCTCATAATTTTTAGGATCTCGCATCCACTGCCTTACTTCCGGCGATTTAGCTCCAAAATACCCCCCCTTGGTATTCCAGTATGTTACTGCGTCGGTTTTATGGGCCATATCGGCCTCTTTAATGGGGTACCATTTTTCGTCTTTGCTCTTAAATCTCATACGGGCGCCTTCACCACGTATTTTTCCTTCCTTCCGCATATTCTCAATAACGGTTCTTCCCGTTTTGCTATTTTTCCCTGGGGTGCGGCCCACATAATTAGTTCTACAGCTCAGTCCCCACGGGTCAATCCAATTGATTGTATTAGGCGCATACTCATAAAGATTCTCCCCACCCAACAACCCAATCGGATCCTGCGTTATAAACCGCCCAATCTCCGGGTCGTAATACCT
>NZ_JAHPJG010000047.1:0-3085 GCF_020515755.1 Pseudomonas sp. B20 | reverse complement strand
GTATGTGGTTGCCCAGCCGCAAAGCCAGCTTACAGCCGCTGAACTGCGCGCCGAACTGGCACCGCAACTGGCCGAGTACATGCTCCCGAGCGCGTTCGTGCTGCTTGACGAACTGCCGCTGACGCCGAATCGCAAGCTGGATCGCAATGCCTTGCCAGCCCCGGACGTTGATGCGCTGATCAGCCGTGGCTACGAAGCACCGCAAGGCGAAACCGAAACGCAGATCGTGGCTATCTGGCAAGACCTGCTGAACGTCGAGCAGGTCGGGCGTCACGACCACTTCTTCGAGCTCGGTGGCCACTCACTGCTGGCCGTCTCTCTGATCGAGCGTCTGCGCAAGCAGGGGTTGAATCTCAACGTGAAGACTGTATTCACTGCGCCCAGCGTGCGTGAAATGGCCCTGGCCATCAGCCAGGACAAACAAGTTCTGTTCCAGGTACCCGCCAACCGCATTCCGGCCCATTGCACGCAATTGACGCCAGACATGTTGCCGCTGGTGGAACTGAGCGTCGCTCAGATTGAACTGATCACCTCCGCCGTTCCCGGCGGCGCCGCCAATATCCAGGACATCTACCCGCTGGCACCGCTTCAGGACGGCATCCTGTTCCATTACCTGCTGAATCGTGAGCGCGATGCCTACTTGATGCGCTCGATGATCGAGTTCGACAGCCGTGCGCGTCTTGACGCCTTTCTTGAGGGCCTGCAAACGGTAATCGACCGCCATGACATCCTGCGCAGCTCGGTGCATTGGATCGGCCTGCCGCAAGCGGTGCAAGTGGTGCACCGCCAGGCGCAATTGCCGGTCCATACCCTCACCCTGACGCCGGATGAAGACGCACTCAGTCAGCTGGACCGGCTAAGTGATCCAGGTCGTATGCGCCTGGACCTGCGACAGGCACCGCTACTACTGGCCTACATCGCTGGCGACCCGAACTCGGAACGTTGGTTACTGGCGCTGATTGATCATCACATGATCAGCGACCACGTCACCGTGGAACTCATACTCGAAGAAATTCGCCTGCTGATGCGAGGCCAGAGCGCAGACCTGCTGCCACCGCAGCCTTATCGGGATTTTGTCGCACAGACCCTCGCCAGCCCTTCAAGTGCCCACGAAGCTTACTTCACCCGCCGCCTGGCTGATGTGGATTCACCCACCGCTCCGTTCGACCTGCTGGAAGTTCAGGGCGACGGCAATGACGTCGAAGAGGCCAAACTGGCATTGAGCAGTGACCTCTGCGCACGTATCCGGACCCAGGCCCGGGAGCGCGGCATGTCCCCGGCGGTTCTGTTTCATGTCGCCTGGGCCCAGGTGATGGCCCGTTGTACTGATCGCGATGATGTGGTGTTCGGCACCGTGGTCACCGGCCGCCTGCAAGGTACGGTCGGCGCCGAGCGGGCCATGGGCATGTTCATGAACACCCTGCCGGTTCGTGTGCAACTGACCACACAAGGCGCCCAGGAACTGGTCATGGCCACCCACCGTGATCTCAGCGAATTATTGAGCCACGAGCAGGCATCACTGGCCCTGGCCCAGCGTTGCAGTAGCGTGGCCACAGGGGTGCCGTTGTTCTCCAGCCTGCTCAATTACCGGCACCAGGGCGAGGACAGCCGGTTGCAATGGCCGGGAATGCGCCTGCTTGACGGCACCGAGCGGACCAACTATCCGCTGTGCTTGTCGGTCAACGATTACGGCAGTGAACTCGACCTGATAATACACAGCATGCAGCCTGCGGATCCGCAACGCCTGTGCGCCATGATGCAGTGCGCGCTGGAGCAATTGACCGACGCGCTGGCGCACACACCGCAGATGGCCGTTACGCAGCTGGATGTGCTGCCTGCCGCCGAACGCAACCTGCTGCTGGAGACCTTCAACCAGACCCGCCAGGACTACCCGACGGACCTGTGCATTCAGCACCTGTTTGAAGCCCAGGTACGCACGCAACCTGGTGCCATCGCCGTGGCGTTCCAGGGGCAGCGCTTGAGCTATGCCGAACTGAACCGTCAGGCCAACCGTCTGGCTCATCACCTGATCGGTCTGGGCATCGGCCCGGATGATCGGGTGGCGCTGTGCGTCGAACGCGGTGTGGAAATGATGGTCGGCCTGCTCGGTGTGCTCAAGGCCGGTGCCGCTTATGTGCCGCTTGACCCGGCTTACCCGGCTGAGCGCCTGGCCTACATGATCGAGGACAGTACGCCGTCGGCGTTGCTGACCCAGCGTGATCTGCAGGAGCGTTTGCCGGCGCTGAACTTGCCGCTGGTGTTGCTCGACGACGATCAGCGTCAGGCTTTCACCGCGTGTGATGACAACCCGGTCGTACCGAATCTCGGCGTGCGCAACCTGGCGTATGTGATCTACACCTCGGGTTCCACCGGCAATCCGAAAGGCGTGATGATCGAGCATCGCGGCCTGGTCAACTACAGCGTCGATGCGGCGCGGCTTTTTGCTCTGTCCCCAACTGACACCGTCCTGCAGCAGAACACCCTGAACTTCGACCTCTCGGTGGAAGAAATCTTCCCGGCACTCTTGGCCGGGGCCACCCTGACGCCAAGCCGCGAGATCTTCGGCAGCGAAGGGACTGAAGATTACGGCATTCATCCGACCGTCCTGCACCTGACCACTGCGCACTGGCATACGCTGGTGGCCGAATGGCACAAACAGCCGCAGGTCGCTGAGCAACGTCTGCAGCATGTGCGTCTGATTAACGTGACTGGCGATGCGCTGTCGGCACAGAAGCTCAAACTCTGGGACGAGATGCGCCCGGCGCACACGCGTTTGATCAATACTTATGGGCCTACCGAAGCGACGGTGTCCTGCACTGCGGCCTACGTCAGCCACGACGCTGCGGCCGGCAGCGAAGGCAGTGGTAATGCGACCATCGGCAAACCGATGGCCAACACGCGTATCTACCTGCTTGACGCTCACCAGCAGCCAGTGCCGTATGGCGTGGCCGGTGAAATCTACATTGGCGGCGACGGCGTGGCACGCGGTTATCTGAACCTTGAAGAGGTCAACGCCGAGCGCTTCCTCGCGGATCCTTTCAGCAACAGCCCTGATGCCAGGATGTATAAAACCGGCGATCTGGCG
>NZ_JAHPJG010000046.1:0-3121 GCF_020515755.1 Pseudomonas sp. B20 | reverse complement strand
GTAAGCGGCCAGCAAACACACCTTCAAAAATCCAGAATTAAGGGCAATGGTGTCCGCCTATTTAAGCGGACGCGATCACCCTTATCGCTAGGATTTCCATGCGCCAACGAAGCTCTTACCCCAAACCCTTTAAAGCCCAGGTCGTTCAGGAATGTCTGCAACCCGGCGCCTCCGTTTCCAGCGTCGCCATCCGCCACGGCATCAATGCCAACGTAATTCGCAAGTGGTTGCCGATCTACCGCGATAAACCCGTCGCGCCACTTCCCGCGTTTGTGCCGCTGCAACCGATGCCTAAACGGCACGCTGATGAAGCGGTAGTTATCGCATTGCCGCTGGGCGAAAAATTCATCACGGTCAAATGGCCCATCTCCGACCCGGACGGCTGCGCACGCTTCATTCGCAGCCTCTCGCAATGATACGCATCGACGCCATCTGGCTCGCAACCGCGCCCATGGACATGCGCGCTGGCACCGAGACTGCGCTGGCCCGCGTGGTGACGGTGTTCGGTGCGGCAAAGCCGCACTGCGCTTATCTGTTTGCCAACCGCCGCGCCAACCGGATGAAGGTGCTGGTGCATGATGGCGTGGGCATCTGGCTTGCCGCACGCAGGTTGAACCGAGGCAAGTTTCATTGGCCTGGCACTCATCGCGGCCTGGAAGTCGAACTCGACGCTGAACAACTGCACGCGCTGGTGCTCGGTTTGCCATGGCAGCGTGTAGGTGTGAACGGCGTGATTACGATTATTTAGTCCTGCCTTTGAGCTGTGTCAGATGAGTTGCTTTGGTAAAATCCACGGCATGACTTCCTTGCCCAATCTCGACCAAATGACACCCGACCAACTGCGCGCACTCGCTGCGCAGTTGCTGTCGAAGGTCGACACCATGGGTCGAAAGATCCATCGTGACGAGACGATCATCGAACAGCTCTCTCACGAAATTGCCATCCTCAAACGCCACAAGTTCGCCAAACGCAGCGAGCAGATCAGCCCAGCTCAAGGCAGTTTGCTGGATGGCCTGCTCAACACCGACCTTGAGGCCATCGAGGCAGAACTGGACGCGCTTCGTCCTGCCCCGACGCCAGGCGAAACCCGCCAAAAGCCCAAGCGCGCGCCGCTGCCGCCGCAGTTCCCACGCACCGTCATTCGTCACGAGCCAGAGAACACCCAGTGCGCTTGCGGCTGCCAGCTTCAGCGCATCGGCGAAGACGTCAGCGAGAAGCTGGATTACACACCGGGCGTGTTCACCGTTGAGCAGCATGTACGTGGCAAGTGGGCCTGCCGCCAGTGCGAAACGCTGATCCAGGCGCCGGTGCCCGCCCAAGTCATCGACAAGGGCATCCCTACTGCCGGTCTGCTGGCCCATGTGATGGTGGCCAAGTTCTCCGACCATTTACCGCTGTACCGGCAGGAAAAGATCTTTGGCCGTGCAGGCCTGGCGATCCCGCGCTCAACACTGGCACAGTGGGTGGGCCAAACTGGCGTGCAACTCCAGCCGCTGGTGGATGCACTGCGGGAAGTAGTACTCACCCAGCGAGTCGTGCATGCCGATGAAACGCCGGTGCAGATGCTGGCCCCCGGCGAGAAGAAAACGCACCGAGCGTATGTCTGGGCTTATTGCACCACGCCGTTCTCGGTACTGAAGGCGGTGGTCTACGACTTCAGCCCCAGCCGTGCTGGCGAACATGCACGTAACTTCCTTGGCACGTGGAACGGCAAGCTGGTCTGCGATGACTTCGCGGGCTACAAGGCCAACTTCGAGCTGGGCATCACCGAAATCGGCTGCATGGCCCACGCTCGCCGCAAGTTCTTTGACCTGCATGTGGCAAACAAAAGCCAGTTGGCCGAACAGGCACTGCACTCAATCGGCGGCCTGTACGAGATCGAGCGGCAGGCCAAAGAAATGAACGATGAAGACCGCCGGCGATTACGTCAGGAAATAGCGGTTCCCGTCGCAGCAAAGTTGCATGAATGGATGCTGGCTCAACGCGAGCTTGTGCCAGAAGGCTCGGCGATGGCCAAGGCCTTGGACTACAGCCTGAAACGCTGGGTAGCGCTGACGCGCTACCTGGGTGATGGTGCCGTGCCCATCGACAACAACCCTGTCGAGAACACGATCAGGCCTTGGGCGCTTGGGCGCTCCAATTGGTTGTTCGCCGGGTCTCTGCGCAGCGGCAAACGAGCGGCCGCGATCATGAGTTTGATCCAGTCGGCACGCATGAATGGGCATGATCCGTATGCTTATCTCAAAGATGTGCTGACGCGGTTGCCGACGCAGAAAGCCAGTGAGATTGAGCATCTGCTGCCGCATCAATGGATGCCGGACTGACTTACTCAGCCTGAGTTTGGCAGCCTGCTTGTCGCCCGCGTGACGTCCATTAGCTCTTCACTGGCCAACTGTTTCCGCATCGGTGTACAAGCCAGCTCAAGACCGGAGGGCGAGGTATAGATAGCTTGATTATCTCCGTGATAGCCACACCGACGGTAGAACGCGGTTGCGTTAGGGGTAGCATCTAAATGGATGTCGACGATTCCGGCTTTAAAGGCCAGTCGCTCAAGGTATAGGAGCATTGCCTTGCCAATCCCCTGTCCCATGAATGCAGGCAAAACGAAAATAGCGCCTATCTCTCCAGACTGGAAATCAATCAGACCTGTTGCGACCGGTGTCTCGCCCAACCAGGCAACGTGGTACTCCTTTTCCACCCAAGCCCGATATCGGTCTGTGAGCGGCACATCAGTCCACGCCATTACTTGCTCAGCGGTATAGACGGTAATGCATTGATGCCGGATCGCCTGGAGGCGTATATCAAACGCGGCCTCGGCGTCAGTACGTTTGGCTGGGCGAATCAACAGCATCTTCACTCTCCTTGTCATCAATGATTTGGAAGGGGAATGAAAAAGCCCCATCCATTTCTGGCGGGGCTTCTGGTCAATGCTTCTGTTCTAAGCGCGCATCGCCCTATGGCCCGCCAATGGCAGTCATCAAGGGGCGCATCATGCTAACGAGATTTGTAGGGGTCATTGATTGATAATCTGGAGATTTGAGCACTGTGTCAATAACCGAAAATGCGAACTGGCGAGTCGCTCTCTCGTGAAATCTGATCGTATTTAGACCATTTGCTTTGT
>NZ_JAHPJG010000045.1:0-3125 GCF_020515755.1 Pseudomonas sp. B20 | reverse complement strand
CCTGGGCCAGGGGCGTCACTGTGGATACGCGGTCCAGCGGGTCGTAGGTGTACTTGCAGAGGATGGCCATTATCGTTCCCTGATGATGACGAAGTCAGGGCTTTAGCGTGAGCCCGTCGGAACCGACAGTCCACTGGCAAAACTATCAGTAGGGCACCCAAAAGCAAGAGTCCGGGTGACCTGGGTAATGAGCTCATGGGTTGTCATGGCTCTGTAAAATCGCCCAGGTTCTGGCAGAGGGCTGGATGGCATAAAGACAAACGTCACTAAATAGAATATCTGATCCTTCTGCCAGCAGCCCCAGCGTTGCTTCCGCGGCTCTGTAAAGGTAGGCCGAACCCACTTGTTGAGTTTATCGATGAGGCAGTTGAAGCGCCAAGAGCCTCTCTTGCAGCGCTTTGTGGGGGAAAAGGATATGGATCTCTTCGTGAATAATCTGGCGGCGCATCAGGCGGCCGTGGACTATCCGGTGGCGGTTGGCGGGTGGAGTGAGGCGCTGTTCTTCGCCCGGCGAGCCGATTTGCTCCAGCTTGAGCATCAGATCGTCTTTGCCCCATTCGTCTCGCAGCTAAGGAGCCCCGCCAAAACACTGTCGAAGTGACTCCTAAGCCAAATCCCACATATTGAAATATTGAGCTGGTCTCGGGGTGCGCGTCTTTCGTCAACACCGACCCTATCGTGGGAAAAAGGCCAAGAATACCTGTTAATGAGCCGACGACCGAGACTGTCCTCGTCTTGACCCCCTTCGATAGGAGTGCCCCTCCCCCCCCTGCGAGCGCACCGAGTACCGACAGGCCTAAACCCACCCAAAACCACGCGCTTTCATGCCCTGTCGGATCAACCCGGTTGACCGGATCTCCCGCGCAATACGCATACGCATTCACGCCACCCTTGCCAAACGGGCTCAGGCTGTCCGGGCTGTTGAAGCGCATCAGCACCGGGTTGTAGGCGCGATAACCGTTGCCAAGCAGGTAATAGCCGGTGAGAGGGTCGCTCTGTTCGCCGTTGAAGCCGGGCATTCCGTCGAGGGCCTGGGCAGTGTCATGGTGACCGTAAGGCGAGTAGGCAATGTCCGCCTGGTGTCCGTCTTCACTGGCATGCAGAACGCTATTGTGCAGGTCGCTGGCGATCATCATTGTCACGACCTCATCGCCCTCCCGACTCTGTTGCGCGAGCAACTGGCCGCCAGCGCGGATGCAGGTTCGTTGCCTGCCGCCCTGTAACTCGGTCATCAGTTGCTCGCCGTTATAGAACCGGTTGGCGACGGCCTGAGCCAATGGCGTCACTGTGGATAAGCGGTCCAGCGGGTCGTAGGTGTACCTGCACAGGATGGCCATTATCGTTCCCTGATGATGGAGGTCAGGCTTCAGCGTGATCCGAGTCGGGAGGCAGGTCTACTGGTAGAAATGTCAGCGAGCGGGTTTATGCAGAGAACGAAGAGGATGTTCAAAGACGAGTATCTTCAATCCTTGAATTACCACTCCGAATGCTTGAACGCGAGGACTTAGCTCTCTTCTTCGCCAATTTTGCAAAGAATGACCGCACTGAGCTTACAAGCGGCCTGACACGAAACCCAAGCGTGTAAGCCGCAGTCACTACAGCGATACCTCTCAACGATTTGATTGCCGGTGCGTCAGGCTCAACCTTCCCTAAAATATGCGATGCCGTCCATAAGGTGCTGGCAGCCAACGCACCTATGCCTGTAGCAGCCGATACTATTTCCGACTTGTTCGCTGGCCTTCTGACTACAGCGCCCCCGGAAAGCGGATTATCGACAGCGCTGACCTCGGGCTTTACCTTCACCCCCTTTACCAGAGCCTTTACTGAGGAACGGTTCACCAGCAGGACAGTAACAGCGGTGGCGAAGGCTATACCAACATAGAAGGATGGCAGCCATTCATCAAAGAAATCATGCCCGCTCGGATCGGATCGATTGATCGGGTCCCCCGCACAATACGCATAGGCATTTATTCCACCCTTGCCAAACGGACTCATACTGTCCGGGCTGTTGAAGCGCATCAAAACGGGGTTGTAGGCGCGATAACCATTGCCCAGCAGATAATGATCGGTCAACGGATCGGGTCGCTCACCGTTGAAGCCTGGCAGCTGGTTCAATGCTTGCCGATGCCCGTAGGGGGTGTAGGCGATAGGGCCAGGCAAGCCGGCCGATACGGTGTGGAGCACGCTGTGCTGTTGGTCCGAGCCGATCAACAACGTGGCGAGCGCTGACTGCATGGCCAGCAACTGACGGTCGCGATGCAGGAAACGAAGGTGTTCTGCCCCCTGAATCTCGCTGACCAGAATATCGGACTGATAGAACGAACGGGCAATGGCTCCAGCGGCAGGCGTGCGAGCCGCGAGCCGGTCAAGCGCGTCGTAGCGGTAACGGCACAGAGGGGTTGGCTGGCGCATGGCGAGTAACCGGAGTGGTCTTGATCGGCGAGGCGGGCCTCTTCAAGCACACAATGCATTGCAGGGACCGCAGCGGCTACTCGTAGAACTGCTAGGTTGCATCAGGCCTGTCAGGGGTTCTGGACGCATTCCAGCGAGCGCTCCAGCTCGGCCTTGGCCATATTGATCAGATGCACCACCGAGAACGCCAGATCACGTTTCAGGCCATCGAGGTTGTCACCGGTTTCATACGCGGTGGCTGAGGCACAGCGCAGTATGTCGCTGACCTGTATCAGAGAGTCTTCCAGAGAATTGGGGAGCGGCGGGGACGGGGTTGAGTTGATCATCATATGTGCCTCTGCAAGTAGGGCCATCAGATGTTCGCTGCTAAACAAACAAGGGTGGCGACTTTGACGCGGGTTAGCAGACCGGTAGAGAACACAGACCCGGCGCACTCGAAAGTGCCCCACGCAAAGCCGCCATAAAACGGTAATTGCGCTGCGTATCTCTGGACAGGCTGCTAAACCCGGTCGCTGGAAAAATCAGCGACCGACGCAGCCTAGAGTGCAGAGTTGGCAGGCACAAGGGCCCGGGATTTTCTAGGAAAGGTCATACGCAGGAAAGAGAAAAGACTGAAGGAAAGGTCCTGCAGGACAGGTTTTTCGTGAGCGGAAGTAACCTGATTCTTCGAGAAGAGGACGCAGAGCGTCCAGAACGGCATTCCCACGCTGGAG
>NZ_JAHPJG010000044.1:0-3148 GCF_020515755.1 Pseudomonas sp. B20 | reverse complement strand
GGTCCATGAAGCCGTAGTCACTGCTCGTGAAGATGTACCGGGCGATAAACGCCTGGTGGCTTATTACACCCTGATCGCAGAGCATGCTTCGGTAGACATCGACAGCCTGCGCGGTTGGCTGCAGGAACAACTGCCGGCCTACATGATCCCGATGGCCTATGTGCTGCTCGACTCAATGCCGCTGACGCCGAACGGCAAGCTGGATCGCAAGGCGCTGCCAGCCCCGGACGGTGACGCGCTGATCAGCCGTGGCTACGAAGCGCCACAAGGCGAAATCGAGGAGGTGATCGCGGTTATCTGGCAAGACCTGCTGGGCGTCGAGCAGGTCGGGCGCCACGACCATTTCTTCGAACTCGGTGGCCACTCACTGCTGGCCGTCTCTCTGATCGACCGGCTGCGCAAGCAGGGGTTGAATCTCAACGTAAATACCGTATTCACTGCGCCCAGCGTGCGTGAAATGGCCCTGGCCATCAGCCAGGACAAACAAGTCCTGTTCCAGGCTCCGGCTAACCGCATCCCGGCCGACTGCACGCAATTGACGCCAGACATGCTGCCTCTGGTGAAACTAAGCGTCGATGAGATTGAACTGATCACCTCCGCCGTTCCCGGTGGAGCCGCCAATGTTCAGGACATCTACCCGCTGATACCGCTTCAGGAAGGCATCCTGTTCCATTACCTGCTCAATCGTGAACGCGACGCCTATCTGGTGCGCTCGACGATCGAGTTCGACAACCGTGCGCGTCTTGACGCCTTTCTTGAGGCGCTGCAGACAGTTATCGACCGCCATGATGTCCTGCGCAGTTCGGTGCATTGGGTCGGCCTGCCGCAAGCGGTGCAAGTGGTGCACCGCCAGGCGCAATTGCCGGTCCATACCCTCACCCTGACGCCGGATGAAGACGCACTCAGCCAGGTGAATCGTCTAAGTGATCCAGGTCGTCTGCGCATGGACCTGCAACAGGCACCGCTACTACTGGCCTACATTGCTGGTGACCCGAACTCGGATCGTTGGCTACTGGCGCTGATCGATCACCACATGATCAGCGACCACGTCACTCTGGAGCTCATACTCGAAGAAATTCGCCTGCTGATGCGAGGCCAGAGCGCAGACCTGCTGCCAGCGCAGCCTTATCGGGAGTTTGTCGCACAGACCCTCGCCAGCCCTTCAAGTGCCCACGAAGCCTATTTTGCACGCCGTCTGGCGGATGTTGATTCACCCACCGCTCCGTTCGAACTGCTGGAAGTTCAGGGCGACGGCAATGACGTCATAGAGGCCGAACTGGCATTGAACGGTGAACTCTGCGCACGTATCCGGACTCAGGCCCGGGAGCGCGGTATGTCCCCGGCGGTTCTGTTCCATGTCGCCTGGGCGCAGGTGCTGGCCCGTTGTACCGGTCGCGATGATGTGGTGTTCGGCACCGTGGTCACCGGCCGCCTGCAAGGTACGATAGGCGCCGAGCGGGCCATGGGCATGTTCATGAACACCCTGCCGGTCCGAGTGCAACTGGCCACGCAAGGCGCCCAGGAACTGGTCATGGCCACCCACCGTGATCTCAGCGAGTTACTGAGCCACGAGCAGGCATCATTGGCCCTGGCCCAGCGTTGCAGTAGCGTGGCCACGGGGGCGCCATTGTTCTCCAGCCTGCTCAACTACCGGCACCAGAGCCAGGACAGCCAGTTGCAATGGCCGGGCCTGCGCCTGCTCGATAGCTCCGAGCGCACCAACTACCCGTTGTGCTTGTCGGTCAATGATTACGGCAGTGACCTGGGCCTGTTGATACACAGCGTGCAACCTGCGGATCCGCAACGCCTGTGCGCCATGATGCAGTGCGCGCTGGAGCAATTGACCGACGCGCTGGCGCACACACCACAGATGGACGTTACGCAGCTGGATGTGCTGCCCGCCGCCGAGCGCAACCTGCTGCTGGAGACCTTCAACCAGACCCGCGAGGACTACCCGAAGGACCTGTGCATTCAGCACCTGTTCGAAGCGCAGGTACGCACGCAACCTGATGCCATCGCCGTGGCTTTCCAGGCGCAGCGCCTGAGCTATGCCGAATTGAACCGTCAGGCCAACCGTCTGGCTCATCACCTGATCGGCCTGGGCATCGGTCCGGACGACCGGGTGGCGCTCTGCGTCGAGCGCGGTGTGGAAATGATGGTCGGCCTGCTGGGTGTGCTCAAGGCCGGTGCTGCTTATGTACCGCTTGACCCGGCCTACCCGGCCGAGCGCCTGGCCTACATGATCGAGGACAGTACGCCGTCGGCGTTGCTGACACAGCGTCACTTGCAGGAATATCTGCCGACCCTCACCTTGCCATTGGTGCTGCTCGACGATGATCAGCGCAAAACCTTTACCGAGCGTGACGACAACCCGGTGGTTGAAGCCCTCGGCGTGCGCAATCTGGCGTATGTGATCTACACCTCGGGCTCCACCGGCAATCCGAAGGGCGTGATGATCGAGCACCGCGGCCTGGTCAACTACAGCGTCGATGCGGCGCGGCTGTTTGACTTGTCCCCAACCGACACCGTCCTGCAGCAGAACACTCTGAACTTCGACCTGTCGGTGGAGGAGATCTTCCCGGCGCTCTTGGCCGGGGCCACCCTGACGCCAAGCCGCGAGATCTTCGGCAGCGAAGGGACTGAAACCCACGGCATTCAACCCACCGTCCTGCACCTGACCGCTGCGCACTGGCATACGCTGGTGGCCGAATGGCACAAACAGCCGCAGGTCGCTGAGCAACGTCTGCAGCATGTGCGCTTGATCAACGTCACGGGTGACGCACTGTCGGCACAGAAACTCAAGCTCTGGGACGAGATGCGCCCGGCGCACACGCGTTTGATCAATACTTATGGGCCTACCGAAGCGACAGTGTCCTGCACCGCCGCTTATGTCAGCCATGACGCTGTGGCCGGCAGCGAAGGCAGCGGCAACGCGACCATCGGCAAGCCGATGGCCAACACCCGTATCTACCTGCTTGATGCCCACCAGCAGCCGGTGCCATACGGCGTGGCCGGTGAGATTTTCATCGGTGGCGACGGCGTGGCGCGGGGTTACCTGAACCTTGAAGAGGTCAACGCCGAGCGTTTCCTTGCGGATCCGTTCAGCAACAGCCCTGATGCCAGGATGTACAAAACCGGCGATCTGGCA
>NZ_JAHPJG010000043.1:0-3392 GCF_020515755.1 Pseudomonas sp. B20 | reverse complement strand
GTACACTGCCAGAATTGAGAAACGGCTTAATATAGCTAGTGATTATGGAAAGATCAATGGCTGGAATAAGGGAGATTACGAAAAAGTAGTAAATGGTATTATAGCGGATGAGCGTAAAGGATTACGATCTGGTATTACTAAGTTAAATTCTGCGTCTGTGAGAGGTATTGCTTGTGGCTAAGATCTTCATTATAAATATATCTAGCTCTTATCCAGAGAGCTATTGGTTTAAAAGTAAGGTCTTAACAGGTCAAGACCCTATTTTTTTGCAAAAAGGAATGGAGATAGGTGAGAATGTACTAGTTGAGTTTACTTCAGCGTCAAGAGCCAGCACCAATGGGATCCTTAAATACGATTTTTTCTTCAGTGATGGCCCTAACTTTATCAGCCCTAGACTCCATAAATTATTACTGGAGGCCAATGTCTCTGGAGTTCAATTTTTTGACGCAAACGTATATATAGCCGGGAAGAAATATGAAGGCTATAAATTTTTTAACCCCAACTCAAGACTTAGCGCTTTTGATAAAGAAAAATCAAAAAATGAGCCGCTTGTGAGCTGTCTACCAGATGGGCCTAAAATATACACCGAAATCTTTCTTAAAGATGATCTCGATATAGGGGTAGATGTTTTTAGAGCGGAGGAGGACTTTACAACTATACTAGCCACAGCTCGCGTCAAAGATTTATGCGAGATTAATAAAGTGCGGGGCCTGCAATTCAAAGAGCATATTCTCAAGGCTTGAGTTAAATGGAGCGTGCTCTTTATTCTTTTTTGCTGCTACTTGGGCTTAACGCTCTTTAATAACAAAGCAAGCGATGCTAGTGGCTGCCAACTTTGCCTCAGCCACTAGCCCTCTTATTTTATTGAATAGTGGATTTGAAAACCAGTACCGCCATGTTATCACTCAGGTCTATTACTCCAATGGAAGTCTCTCTATAATTCCAGAGGCAATCTTCTGGGCGAGATCGATGCGCTGGGCCACAAGACCGAGTACCTCAACGGTGAGGACGGCCTGCCGCACACCATCATCGACCCGACGCTTAAGTCCAAAAACCTGTGGTGGAACAGCCTCGCTCAGGTTGTGCGCTTTCAGGACTGCTCAGGCATTTACGTCGAACACGCCTACAACCCGATTCACCGCCGCTACGAATACGACCCGGCCGGCGAACTGAGCCGCACCCTCGACAAACTGCGCGGCGAAACCCAGTACGAATACGAAGCCAACGGCCAGCTGCTGGCGCGCAACACCGGTCGAGTGGTCGACGGCGAAGAGTTCCGCTACGACGCCGCGGCCAACCGCCTGAACTTCAACACCAGCCGCTTCGATCACGTTAAAGACAACCGCCTCAGACAATGGGCGAACCACGAATACAAATACGACGCCTGGGGCAACCTGATCGAGAAAGTCGTCGGCATCGTGCGCTGGCAGACCTTCACCTACGACTGTGAAAACCGCCTGGTCAAAACCGAGACCATGGCTGACACGCAGGTGGAAAGTATCAGCAGCTACCAATACGACAGCCTGGGCCGAAGAGTCGCCAAACAGTCCGAGATCAAAGGCCATACCGGCCACAAACGCTTCCTCTGGCAAGGCCTGAGGATGCTGCGTGAGGAAAGTCCGGGACAGAGCAGCCTGTATATCTACGAGCCCGGCAGCTATGCGCCGCTGGCCCGCGTTGATGAAAAAGAAGGCGAGGTAGAGAACAAAGTCTACTACTTCCATACCGACCAGATCGGCACACCGCTGGAAATGACCGACGCCGAAGGGCAGATCGTCTGGCAGGCCAAGTACCGGGCCTGGGGTGCGGTTGAAAAGCTGGTGGTGAACGAGGTTGAACAGAACCTGCGGTTTCAGGGGCAGTATTTTGATGTCGAGACGGGGCTGCATTACAACACGTTTCGGTATTATGACCCGGAGATTGGGCGGTTTACTACGCAGGATCCGATTGGGTTGTTGGGTGGGTATAACCTTTACCAGTATGCTCCAAGTGCAATCGGCTGGATTGATCCGCAAGGTTTAGCTACGCTTTTTGAATTAGGTACCTATGGAGGACTTAACGGGTCAACTCACGTTGGAGATGGTTTACAAGCTCACGAACTCCTCCGTCACGAATATCTAGTCCAGCAGAATCTTGCGGAGAAGAGTACCAGGCTTCCAGGAAATCCATCTATTGCGCTGGATCTAGATCATCACACTAGAGGCCCAATGAAAGATACAAGAGGTATTGGTGGTACTCATTGGCATGAGGCGCAAATACGTGAGAGCCAAGGTTTGGGTAGGAATGAATTTGCATCATCTGTAAAGCGTGAGCTAGACATCACTTCAGGCGCGCTACGGAAGAGTGGGGTTCCTAAGTCTAGAGTGAAAGCGTTAAGAAAAATGGCCAAGAAATTTCATAGCAGTCTCAATGGGTGTGGGTAATCAAATATGGTTCTGGTTAAAGAAATTATTTCATCAGATAACGCTGAGCGCTCTAGCATTATCATAGGTGGCGGCTCAGTAAAATTAAATGCCTGGCCGACCAATCCAGACGGAGAAAGTCTTGTGTTAGTTGCCACTATAGAGTGCGCTAACCTCAAAAAAATTTCTGGCTTCAGCTCGATCCCCAAGGAAGGTGTACTGTATATCTTTTCAACTTACAGTCGCTCTGATTATTTTCTCGATAACGTTACGTATAGTGGCGATACTTCTGAGCTAGAGCTGATATTGAGTGGATATACCCTAGTAATTATGGGGAATTCTGATTCTGAAATAGTCAGTCCGAATGAATCAATTCCAAAAGCACATACGGAATTTAAAGAAAGAGAAGTAGGCCATGATGAGTATCCAGTATTCTCAATGCTTACGAACACCCCACCTAATGGAATAGCTTTACCTCCAGACTTGCAGAAAGAGTATGAGTTTGTAATGCAGCTGTACTCCTCAGACTTCCCAGAGCCATTTAAAGATATATTTTATTTGACTGATGCCGTTGGATGTCTTCTTTTGAAAAAAGATGGCTCAGGCAGCGGGCTGTTTTTTGTGCATACAGCATGATTAATTGTTAGGCAGTAGTGAAAGGGTACTATCCGGCTAGACGTGTATGTCGGATTACTGCTTTTTAAAAACTTGGTGGTTTTACAGTTGAGCTCGGCTGCCGCTTCTTAAAGAACGAGGCCAGAAGCTTTAAGAAGCGGTGTCTGAGCGAACCTGTGCTACATGTCTCTTGCTGTAGGCCAACTGATCAGCGACATGGAGCGCGACGATCTCCATCGCGAGATCTATCGCACCCAGGCAAACTCACCAGTTGCTTCGGTTACGACAGCATGGGTCGAAAGGCCTGGCAGTACGCCACAACCCTGCCTGCGGAAAAGCTATCGCAGATCCAGAACCCGCTCATAAAGCCGGAGC
>NZ_JAHPJG010000005.1:0-333737 GCF_020515755.1 Pseudomonas sp. B20 | reverse complement strand
GGCCGGCAATCATCTGCGGGCCGCGAGGCGTGCAGATGGCGACTCGGTCGTCCGCACCGATGCCCATACCAATCAGGCGATGCGCGATCCTGTTGGCCTGGGCGTTGAGTGTCGCGTAGCTCCATGACTCTTCTTCAAAGCTGACGGCAATCGCATCCGGCGTGCGCTGCGCTTGCGTTTCAAACTGGCTGTGCAGCGTCTGCTCTTGCGGATAAACCGCATCGGGTGCATTGAAACCGTCGGTCAACTGCCGACGCTCGGCCTCCGACAACAGAGGAATGTGGCTCACCACCGTCTGGCTGTCAGCCACCATGGCCCGCAGTATCGCCTCCAGATAACCCAGGTGGCGTTCGATGGTGCCGTGGTCAAACAGCGCTGTGGCATATTCCACGATGCAGCGGAAATGATCAGGGCCATCGCTGACGCTCAACGCCAGGTCGAATTTTGCGAATGCAGCCTGTTCATCCAGCGGTTCGAGCTGCATATCGCCCAGTTGCAATCCCAGCCCCTGGCTGCCGTCCCAGGTCAGCGATGCCTGGAATAACGGGCTGTGCGCGAGGCTGCGCGGCGGCCGCAGGCGCTCCACCACTTGTTCGAAAGGCAGGTCCTGATGGTCCTGCGCTTCCACCACACGGGCCTTGATGCGCTCCAGCAGCGTCACCACATCCGGCTCGCCCGACGTATCGACACGCACGGCCAGGGTATTGACGAACAGACCGATCAAGCCTTCGATTTCAGCACGACGGCGGTTGGCAACCGGCATGCCGACGACCACCTCTTCCTGTCCGGACAGCCGCGCCAGCAATACGGCCCATGCGCCCATGAACAGCATGAACGGTGTCACCGACTGCGCCTGGCAGAAGGCTCTGAGGTCGGTGCTCAGACGCGGGTCGAGATCCAGCGCGACGCTGGCCCCGGTGTAGTCCTGATGCGCAGGACGTGGACGGTCGGTGGGCAGGGTCAGCAATACCGGCGCACCCGTCAGGGTCTGCTGCCAGTAATCGGCCTGATGACTCAATCGCTCGTCGTCCAGCCAGTTGCGTTGCCACACGGCGTAATCGCCATATTGCAGCGCCAGCGCAGGCAATGGATCGTCCTGCCCTTGACTGAACGCCTGGTAGAGCGCGGTCAGTTCGCGGGTCAGCACGCCCAGCGACCAGCCGTCGGCAACGATGTGATGCACAGTCAGCAGCAAGACGTGACGGTCTTCAGCCAGACACAGCAAACGGCCACGGATCGGCAGGTCATGCCGCAAGTCGAAGGGCTGCGCGGCCTCTTCCCTGATCACGGCCTGCAACGCTTGCGGGTCCTGTTCGCGTAAATCCTGCCAGCAGATGCGCGGCACTTCAGTCACAGACGCGGCCTGTACCCAGGCATTGTCGTCTTCCTGGCTGAAGCGGCTGCGCAGGCTGTCGTGGCGGGCCACAATGCGCTCCAGTGCCCGCGTCAAGGCACGGCTGTCCAGCGGACCGGTCAGTTTCAGGCCCAGCGAGATGTTGTAGGCGCTGTTGGCGTCTTCCATTTGCGCCATGAACCAGATGCGCTGCTGAGCGGAAGACAAGGGTACCGGGCCGTTGCGTGGCTGCACGTCGATGACCGGCAACTGACTGCGCGCGGCAGCGCTCAGGCAGTGTGCAACCGCGATCAGCGAGCTGTCGGCAAACAGGTCGCCAAGGGCCAGTTCCAGTGACAGGCGCTGACGGACCTGAGAAACCATGCGCATGGCCAGCAACGAATGACCGCCCAGCTCAAAGAAACGGTCATGGCGGCCTACGCGCTCGACCTGCAGCAATTCGCTCCATATCAGAGCCAGTGCGGTCTCAAGCTCACCTTGCGGGGCCTGGTATTCGCCAGTCGACAACGCGGTGCGATCGGGTACCGGCAAGGCACGGCGGTCGACCTTGCCGTTGGCCGTCAATGGCCAGCTATCCAGGCGCACCAATGCGCCGGGCACCATATAACCCGGCAGGCGGGCCAGCAGCGCGGTACGCAATTGCTCCACGGTGCATGAGGCAGCGCCTGCACGCTCCGTGAAGTAGCCCACCAGCCGTGGTTGCCCCGGCTCGTCTTCGCGAGCCAGTACCAGTGCCTCCTCGATACCCGGCAACTGGCTGAACTGGTTTTCGATCTCACCCAGTTCGATACGCACCCCGCGAATTTTCACCTGATCGTCGTTACGACCCAGGTATTCCAGGGTGCCATCGGCATTCCAGCGCGCCAGATCGCCGGTGCGGTACATGCGCGCCTGTGGTTGCCCGGCGAACGGATCATGCGCAAAGCGTTCGGCAGTCAGTTGCGGCTGATTCAGGTAACCGCGGGCCACACCGTCGCCACCGATATACAGCTCACCCGGCACACCGAGCGGGACCAGCTGTTGCCGCTCATCAAGCAGGTAAATCGAGGTGTTGGCGACCGGTCTGCCGATGTCCAGGCTGCCGTCGGGTAATAAACGACCGGAGGTGGCGACCACCGTGGTTTCGGTGGGGCCATAATTGTTTATCACCGCAAAGCCCGGATCGCGATGGAACTGGCGCAGCCGGTCACCGCCGATCAGCAGCGTGCGCAGGGTTGGATGACGCAGATTGCGACTGAAGGCGTATTCGGCCACCGGTGTGGGCAGAAAAGCGACCTGCAATGGCTGGGCGATCCACCAGTCGAGCAGCGCATCGAGCTGCTCATTGCCGATTTCGGCCGGTGGCAGGTGCAGCGTCGCCCCGGCGCACAAGGCCGGCCAGATTTCCCAGGCCATGGCGTCGAAACCAAAGCCCGCCACACTGGCGGTATGACTGCCCGCACGCAGATCGAACGCCTCACGGTGCCAGTCGATCAGATTGTTCAGTGTGCGGTGTTCGACCATCACGCCCTTGGGCTGGCCGGTCGAGCCCGAGGTGTAGATCACATAGGCGAGATGGGTCGAGTCGAGCGTGTCGACGTGAGGGTTGTCTTGCTGCTCGGGCCAGTTTGCCAGGTCCAGTTCGATCAGTGGGGTGTTCAATCCCGGCAAGCCCAACCCTTGCAGGCGTTCGACAAACGCCGGTTGAGCCAATACCGCAACCGGCGCGCTGTCGCCGAGCAGATAGGCAATGCGCTCATCCGGGTGCGCCGGATCGACCGGCACATAGCCCGCACCGGCCTTGAGCACCGCCAGCAAGCCGACCAGCGTCTCCAGGCTACGTCGTGCCACCACCGCCACGCGGTCATCGGGTTGTACGTCAAGACTGAGCAAATGATCGGCGAGCGCATTGGCGCGTGCGTTCAGCTCGCGGTAGCTCAGGTGTTGTGCACCTACCTGTGCGGCAATGGCGTCAGGCTGCTGCTCTGCCAGCAGCTCAATGCGCTGATGAATTGTCAGCCTGCGTTCGTAGTCAGCACGTCGGTCATTGAAGTCCAACAACAACTGCGCACGCTCGCTGGCGGGCACGATATCGAGCTGATCGACCGGCAACTGCGGCGTCTGCTCCAGCGCATCGACCACGCTTTCCATGGTCCATTGCATATAGGCGCAAATACTGTGCGGGTCGATGCCTGCGGTGGCTTGAGCCGTCAAGCCAAAGGCTTCACCCAGATCATCGACGCTCAGCACCAGCGGATAATTGCTGCGCTCCTGAGCCTGCATCACTTCAATGCCTTGCCATGTTTCACCGGACGCCTGCGCCGGCGCACTGTGGCGGTAGTTGAGCAATGCGTTGAACAACGGCGTCGGCGCCTTTACCCCACTGCAGCGCTGCGCCAGTGCCAGCGGTGCGTGTTCGTGGCGCATCAGTGCGGTCAGGCGCTGGTGGGTGGCGCGCACTGCGGCTTGCACGCCCTGCTCAGCCAGATCGAGGCGCAGCGGCAATGTGTTGATGAAGATGCCCAGCGCCCGTTCTGTGGCCTCGGCACCCAGCAGGCGCCCCATCAGCACGGTGCCGAACACAACCCGCGACTGTCCGGCGAGGCCCGCCAGCACACGTGCCCAGCCTAAATGGAACAGGCTGGCGACACTGATGCCCAGCGTTCGCGACTGAGCACGCAGGCGCTGACACAATTGCTGATCGAGGGTGATGCTGTGCTCTTCGATCGCATCACCCTCGCCGCTCAGATCCTGCAGGCCGTAGGCCAGTGTCGGTTCGTCGAGATCACCCAGCATCTCGCGGAAAAACGCTTCGTGCTGAGCTTCGCTGACGCCCAGCAGCGCTTGCCCGACATAGTTGCGAAACGGTACCGGTACGCCCAGCCTTTCGGCTTGCCCCGACAGACAGGCCTGTATTTCATGGCGCACCACCTCAAGGGCACTGTGGTCCATGGCAATGTGGTGGAACAGCAGCGTAGCCTCGACCCGCTGGCCTGCTACGGGTGCATGGCAGACCAGACGCATCAGCGGTGCCTGGCCCAGGTCCATCGTCAGGTCTGCCGCGAGCGGCGAGCGGTCGACCTTCAGTTCAGCGTGGCGCCAGACCACCTGCACCGGGGTTTCCAGCCCCTTCCAGTGTATTGAGGTGCGCAGAATGTCATGCCGGGTGATGACGCTTTGCAGCGCCTCGGCGAACGCGTCCAGACGTGCCTGGTCAGAAAAGGCGAATTGCACCTGCATGACATAGGGATCGCCTTGGGTGGCGGTGACATGATGGTAAAGAATGCCTTGCTGCAGCGGCGCCAGCGGGTAGATGTCCTGGACGTTCGCGGCACCTCCCGGTATCGCGTCCATCAACAGGTCGATAGCCGCCTGATCAAGCTTCACCAGCGTCAGCATTTCGGGGGTGATTCGCTCGCAACCCTGCTCGATGCCATTGGCTGGCAATGCCGGTGCGCCGCGCTTGCCGTTCTGATAATCGCCCTGTTCGATGAGCTCGATCAGCGCCGGTTTATGCTCACGCAGATGCTCCAGTAGCCCGTTCTCGGTCAAGGCACGGCGATTGCCCTGCACCACTAATTGACCGTCCTTGACCGTCAGGTGGATTTCGTGAGCTTTGAGTGTCGCCAAAAGTTCGTTGATGCTCACAGGGTAATCTCCATGTTCTCTGTGATGGCTGCGTAGCCCGCCAGCGTAGGTTGTTCGAAAAGCGCCCGGACATCGGCCTCGATGCCTTCCTGGCGCAGGCGCGCAGTCAGGCTCACCGCCAGCAGCGAATGACCGCCCAGTTCGAAAAAGTTGTCGTGACGGCCGACCTGCCCGACCCCGAGCAGTTCGCTCCAGAGCCTGGCCAGCAAGGCTTCGGTTTCGCCTTGCGGTGCTTCATAAGGGCGGGTCAGGAGCGCATCTTGCCCGGGCGCAGGCAGCGCCTTGCGGTCCAGCTTGCCGTTGGGGCTCAGGGGCATTTCATCCAGATGCACGAACAGTGCGGGCACCATGTAATCCGGCAACTGCGCACGCAGCACCTCACGCAATGTCTCGACCGACAGCTGTGTGCCGGTGTAATAGGCCACCAGCCTCTGCCCGCCTGGTTGCTCGTCGCGCACCAGCACGACCGCCTGTTCGATACCCGGATGGCTGAGCAGGCAGGCCTGAATGTCGCCCGGTTCGATACGCAACCCGTGGATCTTCACCTGATCGTCATTGCGGCCAAGGAACTCGAGGTTGCCGTCTGCCAGCTGGCGTACCAGATCGCCACTGCGGTACAGGCGATCCCCTGCTACGAAAGGGCTGTCGATAAAACGTTCGGCATCGGTCTTTGGCAGGTTCAGGTAGCCACGCGTCACCCCGGCACCGCCGATATGCAGCTGGCCGATAACCCCCTGCGGTACGGGCTGGTCATGGGCATCGAGAACATAAAGCCGCGTGTTGCTGATCGGACGCCCGATAGGCAAGGCAGTGTCCGGTACGGCTTCGTCGGCTTGCAGTGTCCACACGCTGCAATCGACGGTGGTTTCGGTCGGGCCGTACACGTTGTGCAGGCGTACCTCTGGCAAACGTTTGCGTAGCTGCGCGGCCATCTCCACGGTCAGCTCGCCGCCCCCGCAGACAATGTCGGTCAGGCTGCTGCACGCGCTGCTCTGCGGCAGATCGAGGAACTGCTGCAACAGTGCAGGAACGAACTGCACCACGCTGACCTGGCGCTCCTGAATCACTTGCGCCAGGTAAGCAGGATCGCGCTGGCCGTCAGGGCGGGCCAGCACCAGCGCAATACCGCTGCTCAGTGGCCAGAAGATTTCCCAGACCGAGGCGTCGAAGCTGATCGGGGTCTTTTGCAGCACGACAGTGCCCGAGGTCGGTGGGCACAACCTCGAGCTCCATTGCACTAGGTTGCTGACGTTACGGTGCTCGACCATCACCCCTTTCGGCGTACCGGTGGAGCCCGAGGTATAAATCACATAAGCCAGATGCTCCGCCGTCAGGCCGGGAACGCGCGGATTCTGATCACGCTGAGCGTCCCAGGTCACGCTGTCCAGATCGATCCGCAGGGCGTGCTCGTCGTCGAGCAGATCGCGGGTGCCGGCCTGTACCAGCAAGGCGACCGGCGTGCTGTCCTTGACCATGTACTGCAAACGCTCGCGCGGGTAGCTCGGATCCAGGGGTACGTATGCACCACCGGCCTTGAGGATCGCCAGCAGACCGATCACCATCGACAGGCCGCGCTCGACACAGATCGCAACCCGTTGATCAGGCCGCACGCCCAGATCGATCAGGTGATGCGCCAGGCAGTTGGCCTGTTCGTTGAGCTGGCGATAGCTCAATTGTGTACGCCCCGCGCGTAGGGCTATCGCCTGCGGCGTACGCACCGACTGTGCTTCGAACAGCCCGTGCAGGGTTTGCTGAAGATCGTGATGGATCGCCGTGGCGTTGAATTCGACCAGCGAGCGCTGCCGCTCTTCAGCGCCGAGTACCGACAGATGCTGCACCGGCAGATCCGGCTGGCCTTCAAGGGCATCCAGCATGGCCGTCAGCGTCTGCTGCACATAAGCACAGATACGTTGCGCCCCTACCTGCGGTGGCACGGTAACGCTCAGGCGCAGGCTGTCGCCCAGATCGTCGACGTTGAGGCTCAACGGGTAGTTGGTGTGCTTCTCGCTGGTCAGAATCTCCAGGCCTTGCCATGCATCGAGCTGCGCATCCTGGCGCGCCTGGCCTGCGGCGTGTCGATAGTTGAGGATTGCACTGAACAACGGCAATGGCGCTGCCACCCCGCTCCAGCGCTGTGCCTGAGCCAGGGATGCGTGCTCATGGCCAAGCAGTGCCGCCAGTCGTGCATGCGTGGCGCGTGCGCCGTCGCGCACGCTGAGGTTGCCCAGATCGATCCGCAACGGCAGCGTATTGATGAACATGCCCATACCACGGTCGGCACCCGCACCGCCCTGCAAACGACCTAGCAGCACAGTGCCGAATACCACGCGGTCATTGCCGGTCGCCGCGCCCAGAACCCGCGCCCACGCCAGATGCAACAGGCTGGCGACGCTGACACCCAGTTGCCGCGCCTGACTGCGCAGGCGCTGTAGCAACGCATCGGGCAGCACCTGCTGGGCTTCCTCGATGCAGCTGCCGTCACCCTGCACATCGCGCAGATCGAATGGCAATGTCGGCTCGTCTATATCGCCCAGTTGCTCGCGGAAATACGCCTCATGTTCCGCTTCGCTGACACCCAGACGTGCCTGGGCCACATAGTTGCGATACGGCACGGCGGGCTGAGTCGGGCCCGGCTCGCCGCGCAGATGGGCGAGCATTTCTTCGCGCATGACTTCGAGCGCCGTGGCGTCCACCACAATGTGATGGAAACGCAGCGTTGCCGACAGGCCTGGGCCTTCCGCGTCCGGGCAGTAGGCCAGACGGATCAGCGGCGCACAGCTCAAGTCCATACGCGCCGCGCCCGCCGGGGTGTCGATTTGCGCCAGTGTCACCCGTTCGACAAGCAGGTCCGCCTGGCGCCAGACCACCTGTTGCGGCGTTTCCAGGCCTTCCCAGACGATCGCCGTGCGCAGACTGTCGTGCCGCGCGATGACCTTGCGCAAGGCAGCGGCCACCGCCTCCAGACGCTCCGGGCTGTCGACGTTCATGCGCAATTGCAGCAAGTACGGGTCGCCCTGCTCGGCAGTCAGGTGGTGATAGAGAATGCCTTCCTGCAGGGGCGCCAGCGGGTAGATTTCCTGCACATTGGCCGCTCCGCCAGGCACCGTGGCGACAATGCGCTCGATGGTCGTCTGGTCGAGCTGTGAAAGGCTCAGCAGGTCCGGCGTGATGTGTGTACAACCGGCCGGAACGCGATTGAGCGGCGTCGGGATTTCACGCCCTTTGCCCACCGATGCGGCCAGCGCGGCGACGGTCGGCTGGCCGAGCAGGACGCGTACATCGACGCTGAGCCCGGCATTGCGCAGACGCTCGACCAGACTGACCGCCAGCAGCGAGTGGCCGCCCAGCTCAAAGAAGTTGTCATGGCGACCGACTTTTTCCAGGCCAAGCACGTGTGCCCAGAGATCAGCCATGAGGGTTTCAGTTGCACCCACGGGTGCTGCGTAGGCCTGACTGGTCAGCGCTTCCAGCTCCGGGTCCGGCAAGGCACGACGGTCAAGCTTGCCATGGCTGGTCAGCGGCAACGCGTCCAGGCGTGTGAAGGCCAGCGGCACCATGTGCGCGGGAAGACGTGCACGCAACGCCTCGCGCAGCGCTTCGGGTTCGACAGGAGCATTTTCGGTGAACCAGGCCAGCAAACGTTCACCGCGCACCAGCACCACAGCGTCCTGCACCTCAGCCTGACTGGCCAGAACCGACTCGATTTCGCCCAACTCGATGCGCATGCCGCGAATTTTTACCTGATCGTCGTTGCGTCCCAGGTAGTCGAGGCTGCCATCGGCATTCCAGCGCACCAGATCGCCGCTGCGATACAGGCGCGCCTGAGTTGCGGCACTGAACGGGTCGGCGATAAAACGCTCTTCGGTCATTTGCGGACGATTCAGATAGCCACGGGCAACCCCCGCGCCACCGATATACAGCTCGCCGACGACACCCACCGGCACCGGCTGCAACTGCTCGTCCAGTACATACACGCGAGTGTTGGCGATCGGGCCGCCGATATGCAACGGCCCGCCCGGCTGCATGGCACCAGAGGTCGCCACCACGGTGGTTTCAGTCGGGCCGTAGTTGTTGATCACGGCGAAGCCAGGGTCGCTGTCGAACTGGCGCAAGCGGTCGCCACCGATCAGCAGCGTGCGCAGGGTCGGGTGCTGGCGCGAGCGTCTGAAGGCCTGCTCGGCCACCGGGGTGGGCAGGAAACCGACCTGAAGTGGCTGCTCCAGCCACCAGTCGAGCAACTCATCGACGTGCTCGTTGCCGACCTCGGCCGGTGGCAGATGCAGTACCGCACCGGAACACAGCGCTGGCCACACTTCCCAGGCCATGGCGTCGAAGCCGAAACCGGCCACGCTCGCCGTATGGCTGCCAGCCTGCAGAGCGAATGCCTGACAGTGCCAGTGCACCAGATTGACCAGCGTGCAGTGCTCGACCATGACGCCCTTGGGCTGGCCGGTGGAGCCGGAGGTGTAGATGACGTACGCCAGTTTTTGCGCATCAAGGGCCGCAACACAGGGGTTATTGCCGGAAGAACCCAGCCAGTCCGCCTGCTCGATGTTCACCCGTGCAGTATCGCCGGCCAGCTCGTGGGTCGAGTTTTCAGTCAGAACCACGCGGGGCGCGCTGTCCTGCAGCAGGTAGGCAATACGCTCGGCCGGATAGACCGGGTCGACCGGCACGTAGGCCGCACCGGCCTTGAGCACCGCCAACATGGCAACCAGGCGTTCGGGACCACGGTGCAGGCACAGGGCGATGCGCTCATCGGTTTTGACGCCCAGGTCAATCAGATAGTGGGCCAGGCGATTGGCGCGCTCGTTGAGCTGAGCGTAGGTCAGGACATGACCTCCCTGAATCACCGCAGGGCTGTCTGGCTGGCTGGCGGCCTGCGCTTCGATCAACGCATTGACGGTGCAGTCCTGCGGGAACGGCTGCTCGCTGCCGTTGAAATCGAGCAACAAATGGTTGCGCTCTGCCGCGTCGAGAATCGCTACGCTCTCCAGCCGCAGCGGCAGCGCCTGTTCCAGAGTGTCCAACAGATGCTCCAGCGTGTTGAGCACCCAGCCAGTGATACGCTCGGCGCCCATACCCTGCTGCGCCAGCATATGCAGGTCGAAACCTTCACCCAGATCGTCCACACAGAGCGTCAGCGGGTAATTGCTGCGTACATCGCCACCGAGCACACGCACGCCTTGCCAGAGCCCTTCGCCGTCCTGCGGTTTTACCTCAGCGCTGTGGCGATAATTGAGCAGCGCACTGAACAGCGGGGAACCCGATGCCACCGCGCTGCAGCCCTGAGCGAGAACCAGCGAAGCCTGCTCGTGAGCGATCAGCGCAGACAGCTTCGCGTGCACCGCCTCGACGGCTGAACGAGTGTCCTGCGCCGTATCCACGCGCAGCGGCAGGGTATTGATAAACACACCGAGCGCCCGGTCAGCGCCCTCACCGCCCATGCGTCCCAGCAACACAGTGCCGAACACCACGTCGCGACGATTGGCGAGCACGCCCAGAACCCGCGCCCATACGACGTGCATCAGGCTTGCAGCGCTCACCCCGAGCTGGCGTGCCTGCTCGCGCAGCCGCAGCGCCAGTTCAGGGTCGAGGGCCCGTCGCTCCTCCTCGATGCCACTGCCGTCGGCGTGCACGTCCTGTATGCCAAAAGGCAGGGTTGGCTCATCGACGTCACCGAGCATTTCAGTGAAAAACGCTGTGTGGCTTGCCTCATCATTGGCCAGGCGTACTTGCGCGACGTAGTTGCGATACGGCACCGGCGTTTTCAAGTCATAGCGGTGGCCGAACAGCAACGCTTGCATCTCGCGGCTGACGATTTCCATCGCTGTGTTATCCAGCACCAGGTGGTGGAAGAGCAGAATGGCGACGGTCTCGCCGCTCGACGCTTGCTGGGCATGCACCAGACGCATCAAGGGTGCCTGGGTCAGATCCAGTCGATGATGACGGGCGTCGAACTGGCGTTGCAGACGATCGATGACAGGCGTTTCGGGGTCATCGGCCTCGAACTCGATGGCTTGTACCGTCAGCTCGGCGTTACGCCAGACCACCTGTTGCGGGCTTTCCAGACCTTGCCACACCACCGAGGTGCGCAGGATATCGTGGCGGTCGATGACTTCCTGCAAGGCCGCAGCCCAGCTGTACAGACGCTCCGGCGTGTCGAACGCCAGACGCCATTGCAGCAGATAGGGATCGCCCTGCTCTGCGGTCAGGTGGTGATAGAGAATGCCTTCCTGCAACGGTGCCAGCGGGTAGATCTCCTGCACATTGGCGGCACCGCCCGGTACGCTGGCGACAATGCGATCAATGGCTGGCTGTTCGAGCGCCACCAGACTCAACATGCCCGGAGTGATCTGCTTGCAGCCTGCCGGAATAAGGTTTGCCGGCACCTTGAAGGTGCTGACGTCCGTCTGACATGCCGCCAGAGCGGCCAGTGTCGGCTGGCTGAGCAGCACATGCACATCCGCCTTGAGTCCGGCCTTGCGCAGTTGCTCCACCAGACTGACGGCGAGCAAGGAATGGCCGCCCAGTTCGAAAAAGTTGTCGTGCCGCCCTACGCGCTCGATGCCCAGCACCTGTGCCCAGATGGCCGCCATGGCGATTTCCACTTCGCCCTGCGGTGCTTCGTAAGCGTTGCCAAGCAGGTACGCCGGGTCCGGATCGGGCAGCGCACGGCGGTCAAGTTTGCCGTTGGCCGTCAATGGCAGTGCCGCCAGCCGGGTAAAGGCGCGCGGCACCATGTAGCCCGGCAGGCGTGCGCGCATTGCCGCTGCCAGCGTGTCGGTGTCGACCGTGACGGTTTCTGTGAACCAGGCCAGCAGATGGAGATCGCGAACCAGCACAACCGCGTCTTTGATACCCTCCAGACTGGCCAGCACCGATTCGATTTCGCCCAGCTCGATGCGCATGCCACGAATCTTCACCTGGTCGTCGTTACGGCCAAGGTAATCCAGAGTCCCGTCGTCGTTCCAGCGCACCAGATCGCCGCTGCGGTACATACGCGCCTGTGCAACATCGCTGAACGGGTCGGCAACAAAGCGCTCGTCGGTGAGTTGCGGCTGGTTCAGGTAGCCTCGCGCAACACCCTCACCGCCAATGTAAAGCTCACCGGGTACACCGACGGGCATCGCTTGCAAGTGCTTGTCGAGGACGTAGACACGGGTGTTGGCGATGGGGCCGCCAATGTGCAGCGAGCCGGTGGCCAGCACCTGACCGGAGGTGGCTACAACCGTGGTTTCGGTCGGACCATAGTTGTTGACCACGGCATAACGGCGGTTGTGAGTGAACTGCCGCAGGCGATCGCCGCCGATCAGCAGCGTACACAAAGTCGGATGATCCTGATTCTGGCTGAAGGCGTACTCGGCCACCGGGGTGGGAAGAAAGCTCACGTCCAGCGGTTGCGCGCGCCACCAGTCGAGCATGGCTTCAATGTCCTCACCACCGTCCTGGACCGGCGCCACATGCAGGGTTGCACCAGCGCAAAGGGTCGGCCAGACCTCCCAGGCCATCGCATCGAAACCGAAACCGGCCAGGCAGGAAGTATGACTGCCCGCCTTCACATCGAAAGCCTGGCAGTGCCAGTCAACCAGATTGGCCAGGGTTCGATGCTCCACCATCACGCCTTTGGGCTGGCCAGTGGAACCGGAGGTATAAATGACGTAGACCAGATTGTCGCTGCCCAGCCCCGCTACCTGCGGATTGTTCTCGGCGCCCTGGCCGTCGATGCAGTGGTCCAGTTCGATCAGCGGCACTGCCAGCGGCGGCAGACGCTCGATCAGCGAAGACAGGGTGAGCACCACCACCGGCGCGCTGTCAGTGAGCAGATAGTGCAGGCGTTCGCGCGGGTGCGACGGATCGATGGGCACATAAGCCGCCCCCGCCTTGAGAACGGCCAGCAGCCCTACCAGGGTTTCCAGGCCACGGCGCGAAACGATTGCCACGCGATCGTCAGGGCGTACGCCCTGATAGATCAGACGCTGAGCCAGGGCATTGGCCTGACGGTTAAGTTGCGCGTAGGTCAGATGTTGCCCCTGGAATATCGCCGCCACGGCATAGGGGCGAGTACGGGCCTGCTGTTCGATGCGTCGATGAATCAGTTGCTCGTCGCCCGCAACGCTTTCAGTCTGGTTCCAGGCTTGTAGTTGCAATTGCTCGGCAGGTTCTGAGAGGTGGAAGTTCTGAATCTTCAGTGACGGGCTTTCCAGCCCCTGCTCCAGAATGTGCAGCAAACGCCCGGCAATCGCCGAGGCCTCATCATCATCGATCCAGGCACGATGGTGAACCAGGTGCAGCGAGGCTTCGTCGTTGCAGCTGTTGCTGCGCAAATGGACGGCCAGCGGCGTCGCCTCGTAGCCATTGGACACTTTTACAGTCTGCGCCTGCGCATCGGTGTAGCAGTAACCATGGTCTTCCAGCTCGTAGGACACCGAAACTTCGAACAGTTGCGCCCTTCCCTCACGTGACAATTCGAGGCTGCGATTAAGCTCGCTCAAGGGGAAGCGCTGATGGCGGAAGTCACGTTTCAGTGCGTTGCGCACCTCGACCACCAAGGCAGCGAAGTCCAGCCCTTCGTCGAAGGCCATGCGCACGGCACTGACCTGAGCGAAGTGACCCAGCGTCGCCTTGAAACGCGCACCACTGCGATTGAGCAGCGGCAGCCCGACAATCCACTCGTCGCGTTGCGCCGTGCGCGCGAAATAGACATGCAGAACCGCCAGCAGCACATGAAACGCCGACGCATTGTGGCGCTCGGCAAATTGTTTCATGCGCGCATGCAAGGTACCGGGAAGCGGCTGCACCCAGGCGTGCGACGGCGCCGGGTCATTCGCCCGGCGGTTGTGATAGCGCGACACCAGCAACGGCTCCGGCAAATTACAGTATTTTTCCAGCCAATAAGCCCTGTCCAGCGAATAGCGTTGCGACGCCTGATAACGTGCATCGTCTGCAATGAAGTCGCTGTACCCTGGTGCAACCAGTTCGAGGTCTTTGCCTGCCATCAACGCGCTGTAAAGCTCGCCCAGGGACTTGAACAACAGTCCGAAACCCCAGCCATCGAGAATCAGGTGGTGGGCCTGGCCTGCCAGCCAGTGCTGATCATCAGCCAGACGGATGAGACAGAAGTCGAGCAATGGGCTGCCATCCAGCACGTACGGGCGGCGCATGTTGTCATTGATCAGTGCTCGCGCTGCCTGTTCCGGCTCGGGGTGACCGCTGACGTCGTGCAACGGCAAGGACACCGGCAGGCGAGCCGCATATGACTGCAGCGGCATGCCATCCGCTCCGGCACCCGGCATCAGCACCGTGCGCAGCACTTCATGTGCGCAAACCAGTTGCTCCAGCGCCTTGTGCAGGGTCGCCGGGTCAACCGCTCCGGACAGTTGCAGATAGCCGCCGATGTTATAAAGCGGAGAGTCACCGCGGCTGATCTGATCAAGCCAGACGTCGCGCTGAGCAGCGGTCAATGGGAATGTTGCGGCGCTGGAGGCGAGCATGACTCAAGGTCCTTCTTGGCAGGTAGGCAGCGGATTAAGCACTGCCGTCCCAGCTGTGTATGGCCCCTGAAACCCGGACAGTGCCGTACAGCCAAATGTCGGTGCAGATACACTTTCGGCCGATTGCAATCCTGTCCCTGTTTTTTGTTACAGACGCAGGATGAAAGCTTAGGCTGAATACCCCGAGACCAAGTGCCATCATCTGGCTCATCAGTAAGTGCAATCAGTAGTTGCCGCGCAGCAGTCGACATGGTCCGTTTTTGCGCGGTCGGAATCAGGAAAGCTCAAGATGAACACGGCGCAACATTTCGAGTACCACGACGACCCACGCTTTTATCTGCAACTGGCCAAACTGGTATCCAGTACGGGCGACGACACCTTTGCCGGGCACATGCTGCAATTGGTGGATTCGCTGGTGCCCATTCACGGGCTTGGCCTCAGTGAATGGACGCTGGACCTGCGTGAGAGCAGCATCAGTCGTATCAATCCGCTCGGCAGTGCGGGCCTGAAACATGACCCTCCCGGCAGCGAGACCACAGGCCATCCTCTGCTACCCAGCATTCTGCACATGCAGGACCCGTTATTGATCCAGCTCAAGACCCCGCTGAGCGCGCAACTTCCTCAGCACAACACCCACCAGTGCAATCTGGTGTCCAGCCACGGTGAACGTCGGCTGATCATCTGTTTTTATCGGCTGACTGCGTTGCGGGCGTTTTCCCTGACAGAATTGTCCTTGCTCAAGAGCCTCTCCGACACACTGTTGCCGCTGGTCGAGCATCACGCGCAGAGCCTTGTTCAGTCCAGCAACAACGCCACCCGCCTCGAGCCGGAGCCTGGCTCGCTGGATCAGGCCTTCAATGGCAGGCTCGCACAGGACTCGGTCACACTTTCAGCACGCGAGCAGGAAGTCTGCCTGGGCTTGCTGACCGGCGGCACTGTGGCTGAGATGGCGCAGCGCCTCAAGGTCAAGAACAGTTCGGTGGAAACCTACCTCAAGCGCGCTACCGCCAAACTGGGCGTCAGCGGACGACATGGCCTGGCACGGTGGATGGCAGGTGATTGAAACGCGTATGCCATCGTGAATGAACTACAGCGATACGCGCCCATAAAAAAGGGCCACTTAAGGCCCTTTCGCACAGACGCTTGTGTTTTCAATCAACCCGGAAGGCAATCACGCTATCGCCCAGTGTCGTACCGAGCGATCCGTGACCGCCGGCAGCAATGACCACGTACTGCTTGCCGTCGTTGCCGGTATACGTCGAAGGAATGGATTGTCCGCCTGCGGGCAACTCATGCTCCCAGAGCACTTCGCCGTTATTGACGTCATAGGCGCGGAAAAAGTTATCCGCCGTCGCACCGTGAAAGGCCAATCCGCCTGCCGTCACCATCGGACCGCCATGGGCGACCATGCCCATGGGAAAGCCAACCGGAAAACGTCCCTGCATGAAGCTGGTCTTGAGGTTTTTGGTGGTGCCGACCCGACGCATCCATTGGGTCTTGCCGGTCGCGAGATCGACCCCGGCCATGGTTCCCCACGGTGGAGCTGTGCACGGAATGCCAAGGCTCGAGGCGAATCTGGAAATACGGATGGCATAGTCACCGTCGAAGTTCTCGTTCCAGTAGGGCTTGCCCTCCTGAGTGAACAGACGTTTTTCCCGGGCCTGCGCGGGGCGCTTGATCAGGTTGTAGACATACGCCAGACGCACCGGTGCGGCGATCAGCAACTGGCGGTCAGGGTCCACGGCCACCGAACCCCAGTTGAACACGCCTATGTTGCCGGGATAGATCAGCGAGCCTGACTCGGTGGCCGGTGTCCAGGGGTTACCGTCATAACGAAGTGTGTTGTAAGCGATCCGGCAAGCCATCTGGTCAAAGGGCGTAACGCCCCACATGGACTTCTCGGTCAGCACCGGCGGGATGAAGTTAAGTCGCGAGACCGGCTGGGTGGGTGCAAAGCGCTCGCCTTCGACACCGCCCTCGGTGCGCACACTGACCTGATCGACAGGCACGATAGGCTCCCCCGTCAGTCGGTCAAGCACGAAAATGTTGCCGACCTTGGTCGGCAATATCACGGCAGGCTGGCGGTTGCCGTCCTTTCCCAGATCCAGCAGCGAGGGCTGTGATGGGTTATCGCGATCCCAGAGGTCATTGTTCGAGGTCTGGAATTTCCAGCGCAGCGCACCGGTTTTCAGGTCAAGAGCCACCAGCGCATCGCGAAACTGCTCGGTGTTGCTGCCGGGGTTACGCCGAGTGCCGGTTTCGTCGGGCGAAGCGTTGCCGAACGGGACGTACACCAGACCGTTTTTGACATCAGCGCTCAGGGTTGCCCAAGCGACCGGCGTGTCCTGCGGATAGTTCTGGTCGGCCGCTATGGGTTGCGTGTTGTCCGGGTTTTGCGGATCGAAATTCCACACCAGCCTGCCGGTGATGACGTCGTAGGCGCGAATCACCCCGGACGGGTTGCCGTCGTTATAACCGTTATCCATGATCGAGCTGCCGATCACGATCAGATCGCCCGCAATCAGTGGCGCGGAGGTCTGCATCAGCGCGTGCGGTCGGATCGTGCCCATGTTGACGCTCAAGTCGATCACCCCGCCGCTGCCGAAGTCGCTGCACAGGTTGCCGGTGTCGGCATCAAGCGCTACCAGTCTGGCATCTGCAGTCGCGGTGATGATGCGTTTGGCACATTGAGCCGCCTGTTGTGGCTGACCCGTCGAGCTGGAGGCCGCGGAATAATAGCTGACGCCACGGCAGGTCTGATGCTGTTGCAGGTACGAGCGTTTTTTCTCGGGGGTGTATTTCCAGGCCAGTTGCCCGGTCTGCGGGTTCAGTGCATGCACTTCGTTATGAGGCGTACACACGTACACCCGATCGTTGATCTTGAGCGGCGTGGCTTCAAAGGTGTACTCGCCGGCGTCCTTGTCCTCATCACGCAGGTCGCCGGTATGGTATTCCCAGGCCACTGACAGCTTGCCGACGTTGGCCGGGGTGATCTGATCGAGGCTGGAGAAACGCTGGCCCATGTTGCTACCGCCATATGCAGCCCAGTCACTGCCTGCCGAGTCGGCGCTGCGGGTGGTCGCCACGTTGTCGATCCGCCCCTGCTGCGGGTACGGATCGTGAAACATCAGCGCAATCAAGATCAGCAGCATTGCGCCAAGCGTTCCGCCCAGCAACGGGTGAAAACGACGGTTATCGGTACGCGAGCGCGCCTGATAAAGCGGCCGCACTACCCAGGGCATGGCCAGCCACAGGCCGATCAGTGCAAACAGATCGCCGCGAGGGATCCACTGCCATTTGTCGAGGCCGGCTTCGTAGATGATCCAGAGCAGAATCCCCCACATCATCACGGCATACAGGGTAAGCGCCGATTTCCTTTTCAGGAAAACCAGGGTTGCTGTGGCCAGCAAACCCAGGGCAATCACCGAGTAGGCCGGTGAACCGCCGGCAGCCACCAATTGCGCGCCCATGAACAGCAGAATGAGGCTGAGTATCGCGATGACGATACCGGTCACTTTGAGAATCATCTTCCTTGCCCTTTATTGTTATCCGATCTTGCGCAGCGACGCGTTCGACCACGGATTTCGCCCGTAGTGTCAGTTTTTGCGTGTCGCGTCATCCAGGGCAAGGATAGTGTGGGCGTTGGTGACGGTGGTTGCCAGGGTGTTGATCACGCCTGAGCGCAAAGCACCCAGCGTGGCGGCGGCCTTGGTGTTTTCACTGGCGATGGCCACTACATCGGGGATACGAAACAATTCCTGCACGGTCAGGCCGATCACCCGGCCCTGTATGGCATTCACCGCAGGCTTGCCATGAATGTCGATGAAGTCATAGCCCATCATGTCACCCACCGTGCCGGACAACCTGGCCTGAGCGATTTCCTGCGGGGAGAACCAGCCCATGCGCACCATGTTGCTGTTCTCGCTCATGTCACCAATACCGATCAGCGCCATGTCGGCACGCCGGGCACGGTCAAGGGTCGAGCGCACGGTGTCGTTGCTGATCAGAACACTGCGCAGCTCAGGGTTGGCGACCAGCGCCGGGGCGTACAGGCTCTCGCTTTCGCCACCGAAGCGGAGCGCCAGACGGCGGCAGATGTGGTCGGGGTTCATGTACTCGCCCGCCTTGAGCGAACCGCCGATGGCACAGACAAATGTGCAGTTACGCGTCACCGGCAGGAAGACGTTGTCCGCAACCGCACCCACATTGCGGCCCATGCCTACGGCGACGATCATGCCGTCGCCCAGGGTCTTGTTCAGGTAATTGGCAACCAGGCTGGCGACCGCCGAGCGCTGGGTGTCCGGGTCGCTGTGGTCGACTGCAATCAACGCCCTGTCCAGCGCAAACCGCTCGACCAGCGCCATTTCCAGCTCGTTGTTCATCGCCGGATGCTGCAGCACCCGTACTTCGACAATCCCTTCATCGCGTGCGCGTTTGAGCAGTCGGCTGACTTTTGCGCGCGACAGGTCAAAGCGTTTGGCGATGGCTTCCTGAGTGACGTTCTCAAGGTAATAGAGCATCGCGACTTCAGTCATCAGATCGATGTCGCTGGCCATGCGCAGGGTGCTGTCACTCATGTGGACGGGCTTCCGTTTCGGCGTCAAAGGCACATTCTCCCTACTCCCGCCCTGTCCCGTCCACTGACTATTGATGCCCGTCACGCTCTATCGCGTTTATGCGCTCGACCTTGGCGCCGGAGCGCGCGGCTTCGAACTCCGACTCCAGGAACGATTTGACGATGCTTTTCGCCAGTTCCGTGCCGATCACCCGTGCACCGATGGAAAGAATTTGCGCATCGTTACTCTTGCGCGCCCGCTCGGCCGAATAGGTGTCGTGAGCCTGGGCCGCACGAATGCCGAAGACCTTGTTGGCGGAGATGGCCATGCCTATTCCGGTCCCGCAGACCAGCACGCCAAGCCGCTGCTGCCCGGCATTGATCGCTGTGGCCACGGCCAGAGCAATGTCCGGGTAAAGCACCGGTGCCGTGGAATGAGTACCGAAATCGGTTACCGGATAACCCAGCGACTCGATATGGCGCTTCAACAATTCCTTGAGTTCATAACCCGCTTCATCACATCCGATAGCCACCGGGAAAGGTGTGTTCATGGCATCAGGCTCCACTGCCGGGGTCTTATTATCTGACCAAATGTTCAATCGGTGAAATTCCGATCAGCCATTTATGAAACATTAGCCCGGTTCTGTCAAGCAAGTTTTCCAGCGAACGCTGAACAAAAGCTCCTAATCGCCGCAGCACTGCCTCTAAGGCGACACTTCAAAACTTTTATATGAAACAGATTGACTGATCAGAATTTCATTTGGTACACATATGCTCACTGAGCAACGCATCAGCACCTAATAAGAATTCACAGCACGAGGACACGCCAATGGCCAAGCCATTACTGCTCCAGGCTGAACACGTCACCAAGGCTTACGCTGGCATCCCCGCCCTGCGTGACGGGCGTCTCTCATTGCGAGCCGGAAGCGTGCACGCCCTGTGCGGCGGCAATGGCGCGGGCAAGTCCACTTTTCTGAGCATTCTGATGGGCATCACCCAACGTGATGCCGGGACCATCCTGCTCAACGGCGAGCCGGTGCAGTTCAATCGTCCCGGCGATGCTCTGGCAGCCGGGATTGCGATGATCACCCAAGAGCTGGAACCCATTCCCTTCATGACCGTCGCAGAGAACATCTGGCTGGGCCGCGAGCCACGTCGGGCCGGGTGCATTGTCGACAGCAAGGAACTGAACCGACGCACCCGCGCACTGCTGGACGAGCTGGAATTCGACGTCGACGCCACCAGCCCCATGCATTCGCTGAGTGTGGCGCAGATACAACTGGTGGAAATTGCCAAGGCCTTCAGCCATGACTGCTCGGTGATGATCATGGACGAGCCCACCTCAGCCATCGGCGAGCGTGAAGCGCAAATCCTGTTCAAGGCCATCCGCCGGCTTGCCGCCCGGGGCGCAGGCATCATCTATGTTTCCCATCGCCTCAGCGAACTGGCACAGATTGCCGACGATTACAGCATCTTTCGCGACGGCGCCTTTGTCGAAAGCGGACGCATGGCCGATATCGACCGGGCACATCTGGTGCGCGGCATCGTCGGCCAGGAGTTGCAGCGTGTCGATCACAAGGTCGGCCGCGAATGCGCAGCCGAGTGCTGCCTGAAGGTCGAGGGCCTGAGCCGCAACGGCGAGTTCGAAGACATCAGCCTGCACGTGCGTCACGGCGAAATTCTCGGCATTTACGGGCTGATGGGCTCGGGTCGCAGCGAGTTCCTCAACTGCCTGTACGGCCTGACCACACCGGACGCCGGCAGCGTCACCCTGCAAGGCAAGCCACTGCCGGTCGGTCTGCCCAAGGCGACCATTCGCGCGGGCGTTTCGCTGGTCACCGAAGACCGCAAGGACAGCGGTCTGGTGCTCAGTGGCAGCATCCTGTCCAACATCGCGCTGTCGGCTTACCGACGGCTTTCGAACTGGTCGCTGATCGATGCCCGCAAGGAGCACAAGCTGGCCGAAGACATGGTCAAGCGCCTGCAGATCAAGACGACGTCGCTGGATCTGCCCGTCGCGTCGATGAGCGGCGGCAACCAACAGAAGGTCGTCCTCGCCAAATGCCTCTCCACCGAACCGGTCTGCCTGCTCTGCGACGAGCCGACCCGGGGCATCGACGAGGGTGCCAAGCAGGAAATCTATCACCTGCTGGATCAGTTCGTACGCGCTGGCGGGGCCGCCATCGTGGTCTCTTCGGAGGCGCCGGAGCTGCTGCGCCTCAGTGACCGAATCGCCGTGTTCAAAGGTGGCAAGCTGGTGACCATCAGCAGCGATGCCGATCTTTCCCAGGAAGTCCTGTTGAGTCTTGCCTCATGAATGCCAAAACCATTATCGCACCAGCCTCCACGTCTCCACACAGCCGCCTGCGCCTGTCTCTCGACCGTTTCGGCCTGCCGCTGGTGTTCATTCTGTTGTGCCTGGTACTGGCTTTTGCCAGCGAATATTTCATGACCTGGCGCAACTGGATGGACATCCTGCGCCAGACCTCGATCAACGGCATTCTCGCGGTCGGCATGACCTACGTGATCCTGACCAAGGGCATCGACCTTTCCGTCGGATCGATTCTGGCGTTCGCCGGATTGTGCAGCGCACTGGTGGCGACCCAGGGCTATGGCCTCTTGGCAGCGGTCAGCGCAGGCATGTTTGCCGGCGCGATGCTCGGCGTGGTCAATGGCTTCATGGTCGCCAATCTTTCGATTCCACCGTTCGTCGCCACCCTGGGCATGCTCAGCATCGCCCGCGGCATGACCTTCATCCTCAACGACGGCAGTCCGGTGACCGACCTGCCAGAAGAATACCTGGCGTTGGGTATCGGCCGGCTCGGCCCGATTGGTGTGCCGATCATTATCTTCGCGGTGGTCGCGCTGATTTTCTGGATGGTCCTGCGCTACACCACCTACGGCCGTTACGTGTACGCCGTCGGTGGCAACGAAAAGAGCGCACGCACCTCCGGTATCGGCGTACGCAAGGTGATGTTTTCGGTGTACGTGGTTTCCGGGCTGCTCGCCGGCCTGGCAGGCGTAGTGCTGTCCGCCAGAACCACCTCCGCCCTGCCCCAGGCCGGCATGTCCTACGAACTGGACGCCATCGCAGCAGTGGTCATCGGCGGCACCAGTCTGTCCGGAGGCACCGGCAGCATTGTCGGCACGCTGTTTGGCGCACTGCTGATCGGCGTGATCAACAACGGCCTGAACCTGCTCGGCGTGTCCTCCTATTACCAGCAGGTCGCCAAGGGCCTGATCATCGTGTTCGCAGTGTTGATTGATGTGTGGCGCAAGAAAAAACGCTAAACCGGCATGAACGACTGACTACAACAATAACGAGGTTCTCATCATGAAATTCGGTACATCCCTGGCCGCTGTCGCGGCGTTCTCCCTGCTCGCCAGCAGTATCTCCATGGCCGCCGATGGCAAGACTTACAAGATCGGCGCGGCGGTGTATGGCCTCAAGGGTCAGTTCATGCAGAACTGGGTGCGTGAGCTCAAGGAGCATCCGGCGGTCAAGGACGGCACCGTGAAAATCACCGTGTTCGACGGTAACTACGATGCGCTGACCCAGAACAATCAGATAGAGACCATGATCACTCAGCACTACGATGCGATCATTTTCGTGCCCATCGACACCAAGGCCGGCGTCGGCACGGTGGCCAGGGCGATGGAAAACGACATTCCGGTGATCGCATCGAACACCCGGGTTGCCGGCAACAAGGTGCCTTACGTCGGCAACGACGATGTCGAGGGCGGGCGTCTGCAGGCGCAGGCCATGGTCGACAAGCTCAAGGGCAAAGGCAATGTGGTGATCATCCAGGGACCGATTGGCCAGTCGGCGCAAATTGATCGGGAAAAAGGTGAGCTGGAAGTCCTGAGCAAACAACCGGACATCAAAATCATCGAGAAGAAGACCGCCAACTGGTCCCGGGCCGAAGCCCAGACTCTGACTGAAGACTGGCTCAATGCACATCAGAACGGTGGCATCTCCGGGATCATTTCGCAGAACGACGACATGGCTCTCGGTGCCCTGCAAGCGGTGATGTCGCGCAACCTGAAGCCTGCCGATGTGCCGATCACCTCCATCGACGGCATGCCTGATGCCATCCAGGCGGCGAAGAAAAACGAAATCACGACCTTCCTGCAGGACGCCCAGGCCCAATCGCAGGGCGCCCTCGATGTCGCCCTTCGCACCCTGGCCGGCAAGGACTACAAGCCGCAGTCGGTGATCTGGGAACGCTACGCCAAGGACGTCAAATGGGGCGACGGCACCGACAAGAACTACATCCTGCCCTGGGTGCCGGTCACCGATGCCAACGCCGATGCGCTGTACAAGCAGGTCAGCGGCGGCAAGTAACTGGTCTGAGATTCCCGCTTCTGCCCGAAGGGCGTGGGAGCGAACCGGGCGACGCTTCGCTTGTTCGCGAAGACAGTATTTCAAACGACGCATTTTCGGCGGTCATACCGGCCTCTTCGCGAACAAGTTCGCTCCCACGGCCTTCGGCCAGAATCAAAAACTAACGTGTTTGAATCTTCAAAAAAACAGCGCTACAGGAGTCATCTTCATGTCTGAATTCTGGAACAAGGCGTTCGATCTCAATGGCCGTTGTGCGGTCATCACCGGCGGAGCAGCCGGGATTGGCCTTGCCTGTGCCAGCCTGCTGGTCGCACGCGGGGCGCGGGTCGCACTGCTGGACCGTGACCCGGCAGTGGCCGAGGTTGCCGCCGACCTGGGCAGCGGGCACCTCGGTATTGCGGTCGACCTGCGCCGGGTCGACCAGGTCAACAGCACCATCGACAGCGTCTTCGAGCATTTCAAACGCATCGACTATCTGGTCAACAGTGCTGGCGTTGCCATGCTGGACAAGGCTGTCGACGTCAGCGAAGAGGCCTGGGACACGACGCTGGAGATCAACCTCAAGGCCAGTTTCTTCGTCGCCCAGGCCTGCGCACGACACATGCTCGGCCAAGGCAGCGGACGCATCGTCAACCTTGCCTCGCAGGCCGCGGTCATTGGTCTGGACAGGCACGTTGCCTATTGCGCGAGCAAGGCCGCAGTGGTCGGCATGACCAAAGTACTGGCCATGGAGTGGGCACCGCACATCAACGTCAACGCCATCTCGCCCACCATCGTCGAGACCGCGCTGGGCAAAAAAGCCTGGGCAGGCGAAGTCGGAGAACGGGCCAAAACGCAGATCCCGGCAGGCCGCTTCGCCCAGCCGGAGGAAATAGCCGGGCTGGCCCTGTACCTGCTCAGCGACGCCGCCAGCATGATCACCGGCGAAAACGTAGTGATCGACGGCGGCTACAGCATCCAGTAATTCATTTTTCTGTCGTGAGGTTCATCGTCATGTCCACCGTCACCGAACGCACTGCCGAACAACTTTCACCGGTCATACCTAAAACCATGCAGGCCGTGGTCTGCCACGGTCCGGAAGACTACCGGCTGGAAACCGTGGATGTGCCGACTCCCGGCCCCGACGAAATCCTCACCAAGGTCGAGCTGTGTGGTATCTGCATGGGCGACATCAAGACCTATCGCGGCGCGCCCTCGTTCTGGGGCGATGCCGAGCAGCCTCGCTACGTCAAACCACCGATGATTCCCGGCCATGAATTCGTCTGTCGCGTGGTGGCGCTCGGCCCTGGTGCCGAAAAGCGTGGCGTGCAGATCGGCGACCGGGTGATCTCCGAACAGATCGTGCCGTGCTGGGGCTGCCGCTTCTGCAACCACGGACAGTACTGGATGTGCCAGAAGCACGACCTTTACGGCTTCCAGAACAATGTGCAGGGCGCCATGGCCCAGTACATGATTTTTACCAAGGAAGGCATCATTCACAAAGTACCCGACTCGATTGCCCCGGACGAAGCCATTCTCATCGAGCCACTGGCCTGCTCATTGCACGCAGCCGAACGGGCCGATGTCGATTTCGACGACATTGTGGTCGTCGCCGGTGCCGGCACACTGGGCCTCGGGATCATTGGCGCGGTGCGCATGCGTAACCCGAAAAAACTCATCGTTCTCGACATGAAGCCCGAGCGCGCCGCCCTCGCCCTGCGCATGGGTGCCGACGAGGTGTGGAACCCGGCCGAGGTCGATGTGCTGGCGAAGATCCGTGAGATAACCGACGGCTACGGCTGCGACATCTATATAGAAGCCACCGGACACCACAAGGCGGTCAATCAGGGCCTGGCGATGCTGCGCAAACTCGGACGCTTTGTGGAGTTCAGCGTATTCAACGATGAGGCCACGGTGGACTGGTCGATCATCGGTGACCGCAAGGAGCTGGACGTGCTCGGTTCTCACCTCGGCCCTTACATGTACCCGCGCGCCATCGACTTTATCGGCAACCGCAAGATCGACATGCGCGACGTCGTCACGCACAAATTCCCCCTGGCGGAGTTCAAGGAGGCGTTTGCCGTCATGGAGCGAGGTGATAAATCATTGAAGGTGGTTCTGGAACCCTGATCCGCCCGATCCTTATAAAAAGAACACAGGAAATCGCGTTATGAACCGAGTGATAAACGATCCGGACCAGGTGGTCGAGGACATGCTGCGCGGCATTCTGGTAGCGCACCCCGAACTGTCGCAAAGTGAAGGTAACCCGCGGGTCATCAGCAAAACCCGCCCCTCAGAACAAGGGCACGTAGGGATCGTCACCGGCGGCGGTTCCGGTCATGAACCGGCCTTTCTTGGTTATGTCGGTCCCGGGCTGGTGGATGCAGTAGCGGTCGGCGAGATTTTTTCCTCGCCCACGGCCAAGAGCTTTTTCGACGCCTTCCGCGCGGCCGATCACGGTGCAGGCATCGCCTGCCTGTACGGCAACTATGCGGGCGACAACATGAACGTGAAGCTGGCGATGAAAATGGCCGCCAGCAAAGACCTGCAAGTGCGCACCGTGGTGGCCAACGACGATGTGGCCTCGGCGCCGAAAGCCGATATCGCCAAGCGACGCGGAGTGGCCGGGGAAATTTTCATGTGGAAGGTCGGCGGCGCTGCGGCCGCACACGGTTACGATCTGGATGGCGTGATCCGCGTCGCGCAGAAGGCCGTGGATCAATGCCGATCCATCGGTATCGGCCTGACGCCCTGCACCATCGCGGCGGTCGGCAAGCCCAACTTTCAGATCCCCGACGGCAAAATGGAGCTGGGCATCGGCCACCATGGCGAACCGGGTATCGAAGTCATCGACATCGAGTCTGCGGCGGCCATGGCAGAACGCATGCTGGCGCCGATTCTGGCCGATCGGGATTTCAGCGTGGACGACAGCGTAGTCGTGCTGGTTTCAGGCCTTGGAGCAACGCCGGTGATGGAACTCTACGTGTTCTACGCCGAAGTGGAACGCCTGCTCAAGGCCCGGGGCTTGAAAATCCATCGCTGCTACGTGGGCAATTACTTTACGTCGCTGGAGATGATGGGCGTAACCCTGACGCTGCTGGGCCTGGACGCCGAGCTGAAAAAGCTGATCGACCATCCTTGCCGTTCCATCGGCATGACCCAGGCGGAGTGAACCATGAGCGAGCATTTTTCTACGTATCTCCCTACGCAACAAGGCACTCCTATCGTTGCCGACCTGGTGAGCGTGATCGTCGCCAACCGCGAATACCTCAGCGAAGTGGATGGCGCGATCGGTGACGGCGACCATGGCATCAACATGGCCAAGGGCTTCGCCCACTGCGGTCGTACCATCGAAGGCCGCCAACTGAGCCTCGCCGAGGCGCTGGATGAGCTGACCCTGAGCCTGATGGAAGGCATCGGCGGCTCCATGGGCCCGCTGTATGGCAGCCTGTTTATCGGCATGGCCGATCAGGTACGCGGCTGCGAGCAGATCGACGCGGCTGCCTTCGCCAGTCTGCTTCGCGGCGGCCTCACCTCACTGCAGGACATCACCGAAGCCGGGGTCGGCGACAAATGCCTGATGGATACCCTGATTCCGGCCGTCGAAGCCTTCGAGCAGGCCCATGCCCGGGGGGAATCATTCAGCGCGGCACTCGATGCGATGAAAAGCGCTGCATCACAAGGGCGCGATTCCACTCGCGATCTGATAGCGAAGATAGGCCGGGCGAGTCGCCTCGGCGAAAGGTCGCTCGGCGTGCTGGATGCAGGCGCGGTGTCGTGCTGCCTGATACTGACGCAACTGGCGGATTCAGTGCAGCCGAGGCTGAAAGACCGTTAAAGCACCGCACTATCAAAGTTCGAATCGAATCCGCCGCTCGCGGCGCTGTGCTTCCGGCAGCGCCTCGCCGCGCCGGACCGCAGCAAGCAGTTGCTCGACGCCCACATGGATTGCATCGGCAGGCACATTGCACGGTTTGAAACCAGCCGCATTGTCGAGCCCTTCGCGATGCGCCTGAATGATTCTGACGTCCTGTTGAATCACGATGTGCGTGTACAGATGGATGAAAGGACGCAAAATTCTCAATACCCAGCGCGGCACTGGGAAACGATAGGCAATGTAGGTGTAGACGCGCGACTGGCAGTCATCGACAGGCGTGATCTGGCTCACGATCAGGAAGCCTGAGCGTAGCCCCCAGAGGTAATCACAAAACGTCACATTAGGCGCCAGAAAACGATCCGTGTGCACAAGCGGCTCGGCGTCCGGGTTGGTCAGCCACTGCATCATCCCGATCTCGTCGACTTCGTCGTGATAGACAACCTCAATGCTCTGCGCCTTGCAGGAGAGCGTCGCTTCCATGGCTCGACCGCTGCTCGAGCGAAAAATACCCTCGTGAACGAACACGGTGTGCGGCACGTCCAGAAAGTTCTGCACCAGACTGCCGACATCGGCATCGAAGGTGTTGATCATGAAATAGGATTGCCACGGGCGTTCGCCATAGGCAGGCAGCCGGAATATCGGTGTTTCGCGAGCATCGCGCGTGCCGGTGTACACCCAGACCAGGCCATCCTGTTCGCAGACGGCAAAATGGCGCTGCCGGTAGCGATAGTCAGGCGACTTCGCTGCGCCCTGACTGGCGTCTACGCTGGGAATATGCACCACCTGGCCGTTCGCGTCATAGCGCCAGCCATGATACGGGCACACCAGACAATCATCGCTGATTTTGCCGGCAGAAAGCCTTGTGCCACGGTGCACACACTGGTCCAGCAACGCAGCGGGCTGCCCGTCGCGCTGGCGAAACAGAACGATATTCAAGCCGAGTATCCTGGCCCGATGTGGCTTGCCTTTGCGCAGCTGCTTCTGCGTGCACGCTACATACCACTGCTCAAGCGTGCCGTCGTCACGGGTATCGGTTTCACTGATCAAGGTTGCGGACATTCAGGTTCTTCCGTGATTGCAAGGAGCGCGTCAGCCGTGTCCAGACGGCTGATCAATGCACGCGGCTTGACGTCGCCCGCACGAATACCCGTCGACTCTGCAGCGCGCTGCAGCAATTCTGCGAGTCTTTGCGCTCCTCCACAGACGAAACGCATACGCACCGGGCCCAACTGACCCAGCGTGCGCGCATGTGCATAGTGAAAGGAGCGCTGCAGGGCCATTTCAATACTGTTGGCCAACGCATTGCGGCAAATGCTTGTCAGTGTCGTCGTTGAGGTACACAGCAGCACCACATAATGCGGCAGTGCGCTGCTGGAGTCGGGTATCAGGCATGCGCTGTCGGCCGCGTCCATGCATTGCGCAAGGGCTCGCTCGACCAGTTGCTCATCGAGCTTCTCGCCCACCAGGTCACAGGTACTTGCGCAACGCCCGACAAACTCCACACGCGGAGTCCCGGCGAGCTTACCGACTACGCGCACCCGATCACCCAGTGCATACCGGTAAAGACCTGCACCGGTAGTCAGCAGCACTTGCGCGGTTTCACCCATACGCAGGGCGTGAGCTTCTTTTGGCAGCCCGTCATCCCCGATGAATTCCAGATAATGACTGCCTATCGCCAACGGGCAGCCAGCCCCTTCGCCAAACGGGAGGCTGACCACGCCTTCAGTCGCGAATAATCCTTTGGGCAACCAGCTTGCCTGAGGGAAACGCGCAGCCAGTTGCTGGGCGTATACACGACTCGGTCCGTCCATCCAGCAACTTACCGCCGCAAGACGAGGCCACAACTCGGTGAATACCCCATGAGCAAGGGCGTGGCGTAAGGCTTTTTGGCGAGTTGCCGGCAACCTTTCTTCGAGCCAGGCAACTATCTGCCGACTTTCAGGCGATTCAGTGTCGAGCAGTGGCTGTAGCACGCTGGTCAGAAACGTCGGGCTCCACACGCTGATAAAGCTCAGCCCGGCATCTGCAGTCAGGGCGAGCAGCGTTTGCCTGCGCCAGTGCGCCACGTCGCTGGTCAGTTCAGGAATCAGCAATGTCCCGGCCAGTCCGGCGATTGCACTGCCTTGCAGATATTGCAGATCGCTGGCACTGCCGATCGGTATGTCATTGGCCGTCATTGCCGGCTGCTGCAAGGGCGGCGACATGGACCAATACCCGCTGCCATGGCTGATTTCCGGGACCTGGCGGTACATATCCGCCAGCCACACCGTCAGGGAACCCTGCAATTGGCCAAGGAATTCCTGCGTATAGGGGATGTGTTTCTGCACTGCACTATTGCCGCTGCTGCGCTCGAAGAACAACGGCGGACTGGCGGTCAGTATCGGCCCTTGTTCATGCTGCGCACGCTCGATCCAGGGCTGCAATTGGGCATAGGTATGTATCGGTACCCGCTTGCGAAACTCTTCGGAATCGCGGATTCCGGCAAAATCATGAGCTTGGCCGAAGGCGCAGTCACGGCTGGCCGACAGCATCCGCAGCAGTAAGCGCTGCTGAGATTCTTCGGGTTGCTCGAACAGACGCTGCCAGTGATCGAGCGTGACGTAAGCACTGTCCATGAACGAGCGCCACAAGGCTCTTTTCACATCATCACCCGCCAGCATCAAAAGTAGGTCTTGTCGAGCTGGGTCAGATCATCGGGCAGTCGCTGCGGAGGCATGAACACCTGTAGCCAGCCGAACCACAGAGGTCGGGTTTCCTTTGGATTGGATGCCGCGTGCATGTGCTGCCAATGCATCTGTGAATGGCGATGGTGAGTCAGGTTGTAATTGAAGTTGAGGAATGCCCAGCGGACCACGCGTGGCGCCCGCATGTTGTAGGCACCTTCGACGACATCTATCGGGGTGCGCATGTGATAGACCCATTGCAGCGATGACCAGGAAAAACCGAATGCGATATAGGCAATCAGAACCACTTCCCAAGACCAGCCAAGCAGGTAAGCACACGTCAGCCAGACGATAATGCCGGTGATGACTTCCTTGCGGATGCGCCGAAAGTCGCTGATCGAGAAATCCTTGAATGCCGCAGCGTAAGTATTGACCTCACCGCTCTGCGACCATCGATCAGCTAGACGTGGCGGCAGCAAAGGCAGCAGCAGGCTGCCGACGAACGCCGCCAGCCAGATACCGCCGAGCACCGCAAAATAGTATTCCAGCCGTTTACGCAGCAGGGATTCATCCGGCATCGCAAAATCGGCCAGTTCGGCACGTGTGCGGTTCCGTGAGTGGTGCCCGAGGTGATTGATGTGGATCAGCGTCGCGGACGCCCCAAACAGGGTCGAGGCCCAGCACATCATCAGGTAATTGACGGTTTTGTCGCTGTGCGCAAGGCTGTGAAATGCCTCGTGCATCATCGAGAACACACCCTGCATGACCAGACAGAACGGAATCAGGATCAGCCATTTCCATGGACCTGCGCCAGTGTGGGACAGCCAGGTAAGCGTAGCGCCCCAGAACAGCGTCTGAAGCACCAGCACAGCCAGGTTGGCCTTGTCGAAACGGCGTGCCGGGTGAATATCCATATATAACTGCGCCTGAATGACCACATTCGAAAGCCCGGAAGTATACCTGCCCGAGCGCCAGTATGGTTATTCGGCAGTTTCAAGCCTGCCGGAATCTGGCACACTGCGCACTTTGATATCACGGTAAGCCGAGCACCATGTCGCTCTTCAAACGCATCCTGTCCAGGCGCTCGGCGGCCATGCTCTCCCCGCAGGCAATCACGCACCGATCAATACGCTTCACCTTCGATGACAGCATCCCGCGCTACTGGCATGGCGGCCGCACGCATACCACGCGTTTTTTCGATTGTCTGTCGTTCATGTTTCCCCAAGGGGAAAGAATCTTCATCGAGAGTGTGGTGCACTTTCGCCACCAGCTCGACGAAGGCAGCGCTCTGGATAAGGCCGTCGACGATTTCGTCTATCAGGAGGCGTCGCACATCCGCGAGCACCGTGCCTATAACCTGCTTCTGGGCGCACAAGGCGCGCCGGTCGAAAAACTGGAACGCATGCTGTTGCGGCGCAGAAAGGAAAGCGAGCGATTACCGGCAAGCTTTCGTCTGGCACTGACGGCCAGCCTTGAACACATAACCGCAATACTGTCCGAGCAGATTCTGCGAAACCCGGCCTACATGGCGGGCGCCGACCCGACGATGGCCCGTCTGTGGCGCTGGCACGCAATGGAGGAAATCGAGCACAAGGCTGTGGCCTATGACGTGCTGTGCAAAGTAGAACGCAACCCGCTAAGGCGTTACCTGCTTCGTTGGGTGGCGATGACGAGCCTTTCGGTGTATTTCACTTTCGACCTTACTTACTTCACCTATCACCTCGTCCGCGGGGACCGGCAACACCGCAACTGGCGCGAATGGCTGCGCCTGCAATGGTGGTTGTTCGTCAATCCCGGCCTGCTGTCGCGCATCGTGCCTGCCGGGCTGTTCTGGTTCGCTCCGGGCTTCCATCCTGACCGAATCGACACACGCGAGCTGCTCGACAACGCTCGCCAGGCACTTGATGAACAGCGCTGAACGCAGCTTTCGGGGCTGGCTCGCATGAAGACCATCTGGACACCCGATGGCTTCGAGGAGTGGCAAAGGCATTTCCCGGCTACCGCTTTCGTACGTAACCCTGCGGAGCTGGACTGGACCGATCTGTTCCTGCAGCGCTGGCAGGTGCCCTTGCCCAGCCTGCCAAAGAACACCCTGGTCGTGCTGGTTGCAGGTCTTTACTCGGAATTCATCCTCTACTGCAATCGCGCCGGTGCCCGGTCCCTCACCTCTGCGGGCCACGATGTCCTGCGCATGCCGGTGCGCTCCTCACGCGGTGTGATCGCGCAAGGCAGGCACATCGCGACCCTGCTCGGCAGCCGACTCAAGCCAGGGCAGCGCTTTGTGGTGCTGGCTCATAGCAAGGGTGGTCTGGATACGCTGGCAGCGTTGTCACAGAACAAGGACCTGCTCGACGCGTGTGACGGCATAGCACTGGTGCAGCCGCCCGCTGGACCCTCGCCGATCATCGATGAGCTGCTGGGCCACGGCGCCGCTAGCGCTGGCCGAGGTTATCGAATGGACAGGTTCCGTCAGGCGATGATTAACAGCGCACCACTGGCTGCGGGCACCCGGGACATCAGCAGCAACCGCGACCCACAGGTTGCCAAAATGCTCTCCGCCCTGCCCGCCACCCTGCACTGTCTGCATGTCGTCAGTTGGTCGGCCGCGCGGCGCTCACACTTCGATACTCACCATCAGCGCCTGAATGCGTTGCGTCCCGGGCATGCGCATGACGGTCAGTTCTACATGGAACACCTGGCATTGCCAGGCGTCCCGCAGATCTGTCTGCCGGATCTGGATCACGGTCAGCCGATACTGGGCGGCACCGGCTTCGACCCGAAGAGATTCTGGCGGACATTGCTCGACGTGCTACACCAGACACGTACGCCAGAACGCTCTACACCAGATAGATTTCGAAGCCTGGGATACTCGCCGCACAAGCCTCGGTAAACTCGGCTGCGTGGCTGCCGCAGCGTGCCGTGTAAAGGTCCATCGGCAAGGAAAAGGCGTGATAACGATGCATTGCCTTCCACAGCGGGTCCTGGTCGTAAAGGCATAACTGCATCAGCGAATAGTCTTTGCGCACCTGCTTCCAGGCAACATCCAGCAGCGCGCAAAACACCTCGGGGTCACGATGGCGAACCTGCAGGTGGGTCAGGTAGATATCCCGCAGTGCCTGGCCAGGCGCTGCGATACCTGGTCGGCCTGCCAGAGGTGCGAGCGCATTGTAGCCAAGGCGCAGTAACTGCTGCGTCAGGGGCATCTGTTCGACGACGATGCGTTTTATCTTCCCGGCGTCCCAGGGCGCGACGCAGCCCAGCAGGTTGTCGCGGTCATCGACAGCCAGCAGAAACGAGTCAATACCGAAATCCGGCCACTGGCTGAGCCTGCGCTCAAACTCCGCCTCGCTGAACACACAGCCAAACGATTGCCGGGATGACTCGCTGTCGAGAAACGCCCTCAGCGCATCCAGATAACGAGGGGCTGCGCGGACGACCCTCACCTCGCCGCTAGTGCGGGGAACGCTACTCAAACCACGCTGACCGTAGACTGAGACATTACTGTAGCCACGCCAGTGTGCGAGTTTCAGCGGGTTTGCTCGTCGTCGCCCCAGCAGCGACTGGGTCGCCAGAGCGTTATTGCGGATGATGCAGCAATAGGCATGCTGTGCGCCTGTTTCACGGGACAGATCCGCGAGCCGCGTCTGTACCTCGGCCATCCATGACCGGGACAGCCTGCGATCGGGCGTCAGTCGTAGGTCGCCCAGATAGGCGACAGGCTCGACACCACCGTGCAGGTAGCCATCACGCACCACCAGACTGGCCGAGCCGCGCAGCTCGCCCTCCGGGCCTTCGGCGATCCAGGTGCGCTGATCGTCGGCATGGCAGCGGTGCAGGGCGAAGTAGTCCGGGCTACGATCAAAACGTAGCGGCATGCTCCCGCGCATCGTGTGTCGCCGTTGAAAGTCGAGAAGACGCGAATTGTCCGCCGTACCGGCCTGACGAATCAGCACGCCGAGTACTGCTCGGTCATAAACAGCCGTCGAGCCAGCGGTCGCAGGTTTTGGGGGGCAAGGCGACACAGGCAAACCAGTTCGTCACCCTCGGCGTAACGCGGGTTCTTTTGCAGAAAGTACTCGACTTCCGGCAGCTTTGCGTGATTTTCCGAGATCAGTGCAAGCTCCGCGCTGAGGCGGCCCTGCGGCGTCTTGAATGACAGCACGCCGGTGGCCGGGTCGTAGGCATCGCCAAAACGCGTATAGGCAAGGTGATCCATCAAGGCCTGGACACGAGGCGCTGTCGAATGACCCGCACGCGGTGCGTAATCCAGTACCATTGCCCGCAGATAGCGATAGGTTCGATGCCCCTTGCAGATCAGAAACCAGTAAAGGGGAACATCGGGAGCCTGACGCCACAGGTCGCCCACCAGTCGAGACCAGGCGAAGGCGAGTTGCTGGCTGCCCCAGTGTTCAGGGGTGATGATAGTGTCACCGGAAAAAATGAATTTGCAGGGCTGATTATCCCAGCTCATTTCAAACAGTTTCAGCGTTGTGAAGCCCATGATCGTGTCATGGGTGTCGCGCAGAACGACACAATGCGTCTTGTCGTCAAGGTCCTGCTCGAATCGAGCCCGACAGGTATCCTGATAGCAGGCAGAATAAATCTCGAACATCCGATCGATATCGACTGATCGTAAATCGGGGCGCCCAACGGCGGTCGCGCACAAACTCATGGAGGCCTTCGATGTATGGAAACACAATGACCGGATTCTGAATTGCCGGGCCGCAGAGGGCAATCAGTCTCTCGGCACAATGTCCCGATTCTTCTGCAATCATCGCTGCGCACAGTCTGGCCCGTCCGGGCGTTCGCTTGTGCACGTAACGAATGAACCAGGCTTCGCACCCATGCATCCTTATCAATGCGCCACGTCCAGTACTGATCGTCCCGTCACGTGGCTGTTGGCCTACCTGCTGGTCACCGGCCTGCTGTACTTTCTGGTGACACACGTTCCAATGGGCCCAGCAAGGCTCGTCGAGCCAGGTATCGTCGACGCTCATATGCCCTTGCTGCCGTTCACACTGCCGCTGTATCTCAGCTATACGCTGGTGATGCCGGTGCTCGTTTACATGGGGCGTCAGTCCTCTTGGCTGCTGCCGGTATTTTTCGCCGGCGCCCTGGCCGCCGGGCTGTGCCTGGTCAGCCACCTGTTCTGGCCGACCATGATCCTGCGTCCTGAAAGCGGTTCCGCGTGGCTCGACTGGCTGTACCGGCTCGATGCGCCACTGGCGGCATCACCCAGCGGGCATGTGGCGTTACCCGTTGCAATCAGCGTCGTCATGGGCGGTTTGCGGCTGAGATCGGCCTGGGTATTTGCCCTCTGGAGCGCCGTGCTCATGCTGACGGTGATGACCACCGGGCAGCATGTCTTCACCGACATGGCCTGTGGCGTGTTCATCGGCCTGGCCTGCGGCCTGACGACCTTGGTACTCAGGCGCTGTGCGGTAGACATGCGCACCTTATCGGCTCTGCTACTCGAATGGCTGTGCATACTGGTCACGATTCGTGTCGCGATTTACCTCGCAGACTGGCGCTTTTATCTGCTGGCCGTGCTCATCGTGGCAGCAAGGCAGCACGCGTTGTTCGTGCTGTATCACGATGCAACCCATTACCACCTGACTCGACAGCGCAGTACTAACGACTTCCTGATCAACCTGGCGATCGGTGTTCCGGGCCTGGTGCCGATCGAATTCTACCGGCCCCTGCACTTGGACCATCACCAGCACGCGGGTACCGAACAGGACCCGGAACGACGCTTCCTCTATTACCGCCAGCCCTGGCAGTTCCGACCGTTAACCGCGAAGTTGCTGGCCAGGCAACTGCTGGGAGACTTGCTGCTGATCAACACGCTGCGCAACATTGCCGCCTACAAGGCCGCAGGAGGCGCGCCGCCAGCGCTCACCCGCCCGCTGATTTCGGCAGCGCTGGTATGGCTGATGATTGTCGCCGCGCTTATCTGGCAATGCTCGGCGCAAACGTTCGGGTTGGTGGCGATGCTGTGGTTCCTGCCCCTGATTACGGTCGGCACCCTGCTGCAGAAAATTCGCAGCATGGCCGAGCACAGCGGCGGCCCCGGCGTCACGCCTGGCTGGGAAGAGTGGACCTACGCCTGGCGCGTCGGCTGGCTGGGACGATTTTTCATCTGGCCTTACCATATCAACCTGCACTTACAGCATCACCGAACCGCCAGCATACCGTGGCATGCCCTGCCCTCTGCAGTTCGCGCCGAGGAGCAGCTCATGGCATCACGCTCGCTTGCCTCGCTGATGTGGTCGAGGCTCAAGCAGAACTACTGATACCTACACACTCTGCCTCAGAATAGTCATTCGCCATTATTGGCCGCGCGGTGATCAAGGAACTTTGCCCTGTTGCTGGAAGCATTGCGTTACCGGTGATGGATCAAACGACCGAAACGCGCAGCTATCCAGCAACCGCTCACTGCGCTTGCGCACGCAATCTGGCGGGCTCGTTCTTCTCGGCGTAGTGACGCGCGCGGCGCAAAACATGCTGGGTGGCTCTGCGCGCCTCCTCCTTGTTGAGTTCGACATGCGCTTCCAGCAATTGCTGGGCGTGTTGCGGCCGACGTTGCAGGAGGGCCTTCAGAATGCTGCCATGCTCTTCGTACGTTGCATCGACTCTGGAGGCGCTGAATTCAAGACGCCGGATGGTCCGGGTCTTCTCGGTGATCTCGTAATGCAACCTGGCCACTTCCCGATTACCCACCGCCTCGACCAACGCGCAATGAAAGCGTTCGCCCAGCCCGGCGAGGATATCGGTGTCTCTCAAACGCTCGCTTTTCGGCACCAGCCAGGTGCGTACGAGTTCGTCGATCAGCGGCTCGACACTCAGGTCCATCAACCCCAGCCTGGCGAGCGCCGTCAGCTCGAGCACCACCCGCACGTCATACAGTTCCTCGAAGTGACGAGGGTCAAAGGGCCGCACCTGCCAGCCGCTTCGGTAATAAACCTCCACATAGCCTTCCTGCTCCAGCCGGAACAATGCCTGCCTGACCGGTGTACGGCTGGCTTGAACACGCTCGGCCACTTCACCTTCAGTAAATCGTTCGCCGGGTAATAGACGAAACTCGGAAATATCTTCTTTGAGCAGGGCGTAAATCCGCTCGGACATGGTTTCCGAGCGCTCTTTCAATTTTTTGGCGCATGCTGTCTGCATTGATGATTCGTCCTTGTAATCCAGTTACTTAACCTTGGCGCAGATGATCTGCGGTATTGCCGGACATCCACCAGCGTGGGAAATCTGCAATCCCTTCAATCACCGCGTCCACGTTTTGCCGATGGGCCTCGAATAGCTTCGGGTCATATTTTCCGGTACGCACCAACAGGCTGCTGGCACCGACGGCTTTCGCCCCTGCGCAGTCAGTCAGAACGTCGTCGCCCACCACCAGAGTGCGGCTGGCGCTGGTATCGAGTTTGCGCAGGGCAGCCTCGAAAAACATCGGTGACGGTTTGCCCATGACCAAGGCCTGTACCTGTGCTGCGGCCTCAAGCCCGACGATGAAGGCGCCGCAATCGAGGCGCTCCCCGTCACGATCGAACCAGAACAGGTTTTTTTGCAGCGCAATGAGACGAGCACCGCCTCGCAACATACGGAAACAGCGATTCAGCGTGGCGTAGTCGAAGGCTTCGCCGATATCGCTGATGACCACTACGTCCGGGTTCGTATCGTCTGTAACGATGCCGCTGAACGCCGGCCGTATCGAATCGGGGACCAGCAGATGGCACTTGAGGTGCGGATGTTGCTGCAGATAGCCCAGACACGCCGTGGTGGCGGTCTGGATTTCGTCGGGGACGACCTCGATTCCGGCATGGCAAAGCTCCTCTGCCAGCGCCTCCGGCATCTTCGCCGTGGTGTTGGTCAGCAATTGCAGCCTTAACCCCTGCGAGCGCGCGAAGCTCAATGCATCGGCTGCGCCCGGCAGAGGCTGTCCCTTGAGCATGAGTGTGCCGTCAATATCGAAAAGCAGGCTGTCGAAGCGCATGGATAAGCTCCCTGTGGCTGAAAGTATCGAGTCAGGTGTCAGATTGTGGCTGTGAGCCACTGGCGAATCGCAGGCAATGTCATTTCAGCGTCGGCAGGCCGTGGCAACGGCGTGCTGCTGGCGTCCAGCAACACGCCACGCAACCACGGGTCATTGGCGCATACCGTGTGATCGCCACCTTTTCGGCTGAGGCGAACGGCGTGTTCTGAACGAGCGGCCAGCAGTCGCGTGCCTCGCGGGGCCTGCCAGTAGCAGCAGCCCGTCCAGCCTTCAGCAAAGACCTGCCCGCCGGCGCACTCGAACATCGTCCACTCATCTCGAAACGGCTGTGCGAGGCTTTTGCGCCAGGCGTCGGTCACTGAGCCAGGGTCGTGTCCGGACAGCGCCAGTCGCCCGGTGTTGAACAGCACCAGACCGTTGTCGGCCGGATGAAAGAGCGCCGCGCTTTTGTGCATATCCGGCACGCCTGATGCGTCATAGACCAGCCAGCCCTGCTGCTCGAAAAAACTGTTGGGGTAAAGATCGTGATGGACAGGTGCCATGCCGTGATCCGAGTGAGCGACGCAGCGTATCTCGCCACCCGCGGCGTCGACGCAGCGCAGGATCAGCTCATCGACCCACCCCGATATCTCGTCGAACAGGCGTTGTCCAACCGCTTGCATCAATTCGCTGGCCCAGTCTGGCGCGAGGTACTTGAGCAGATGATGTGACAGCAGATCCACCACCGGGTAATAACCGATGACACGCTGTGCATCACCGGCCCTGACTGCGCCGACAATGTCGTCGCAAAAGCTTTCATGCATCTCGCGCATCAGTTCCAGCAGCAGCCATTCCGCAGCGCCCTGCCCGCCCTCATCCAGCCGCTTGCCCAGCTGTCCGGTGCGGTACAGCACCGTCAGGTCATTGGCCACGTAAGCCTTGCCGGTGTCGCCCTGCAGATCAAGCGCCTGGACCTCCCGGTAACCGAAACTGATCACACAAACACGGTTTTCGATGTGCACCGCGCGCAGTGCAATCGCCTTGCACACATTGCCAGGGGCCTGCCGCGACAACGGCACGTGCACCGTTCTGCCCAGCGGCAATCGGCATGCAGCACGGCCATGGTCCTCTGGCCAGTCCAGCACCGCACCGTCCTGTTGAAGACTGACCCTGGCAAGCACATCCAGGGCCTCGATACGCAGGCAGCCACCGTTTTCGATGACCTCGGGACGCAGCGAAAAACCCTGATAGACGCAGCTTTGCCCAAGCAATGCGTCACCCAGCCTGTCGGGCTGCACAAAGGGCACGGCACACAGGCGGAAAGTGATGCCCTGGCGCGCCCATTCATCCCAGACCATATCGATGTGGCGCGGCCAGACCTCAAATGCATCCGTCACCGCCAGGCAGTCCTGCGGCGTTGGCGCAGGCACGAGATAGCCCGTCAAACCGTGCTCGCTGACCGGTGCGCCGCTGAAGATCGACAACAGCGAGGGCGGGGTCTGGCAATTGGGCGACAGTGGCAGCAAGGGGTAACACGGCCACTGCGCCGAGGGCCGTCCAGGCTGTCGTGCCCGGTAACGCTTGACCAGCTCCCACGACAACCCGTCGATCAACAGCCATACCAACGGATCAGCGCCCTTCATGAAGCGATCCGGCGTTGAGAGTCGTCCAACGCCCAGCGGGCCACCACGGCAACACGCTGCTTCAACTGCTCTATAGAACCGCTGTTGGGCAGTACATAATCCGCTTCGATCCGGCGCATCTGCAGATCCAGTGCGCTGTTTTCCACCACACTGATGTCGCCTCGCTGCCCCAGACGCGTTTGTCTCACGGATGAATCGGCAAGCACCTTGATCACCTGAAAGCCTTGCGCCTGAAGGTACGGCCAGTCGACCGTGTCGTCGCGCAGATCATCATTGATGACCACCTGCGCGCAGCACCGGGCCAATCGTCGGGCGAAGTTCGTGACCAGCGACTGACTGTCCAGATCCCTCAGCTCGCGTGCGATGCACTCCAGCAAACGCTGATTCTGGCTGCCGCTCGCCACTTGCACCCCGGCCTGCGCATAGAACATGCCTTGTAACTCGTACAAGGGCTGGGCGAGCTTGATGACCTCGACCGACAGCCCTGCCGTTTCGAAATACTCACGCAGCAAATCGGCGGTTGTACTCTTCCCGGAACCGCTGGGGGCCACCAGCGCCAGACGCAATTGGGTAGCGTGGTTCATAGGATCTCCTTATCAGGCGCTGATCAGCTCGCGCGCCACGCCCACACGGCTTTGCCACTGTACACCGAGCAGCCCACGGACGATCTGCGGCGGTACGCTGTCGGTCAGCGAACCGGCATCCAGCAAGCCGTGCCAGGTCGAGGTAACGAAACGATGCGGCCACTCGAAGAGCGTGGGTGAGTGAATCTGTTCCAGAATCGCATCGCGGCCCATTGCATCGACCCGCAATTTGCCCCGCGCCGCCACGTTGGGCAGGATGACGGTCTCCAGCCAGCCACAGCCTTCCGGGCTGGCCTTGAGTGCGGCGCGCATGGCTTCGGGTTTGCACAGGCGTTTTTCGGTATGCGCGATCGACAGATCATCGGCCACCGCTGCCAGATCGAGTCGCTTTGCCAGTTCTGGATGTGTACGTAATGTGCCGACACCGACATGCGGATAATCCGGCCAGCCGCGGGCACGAATCCGACCGTCGACGCTGTCCAGCAACAGCTTGTCCCCGGAAAAGTACAGGTACTCATCGGACAGCACCAGATCGAGCATGGTGGTGGTCTTGCCTGCCCCTTTTGCACCGCCGATGGCAACGATTCCGCCGTCCGGTGCGACCACCGCCGAGGCATGCATGATCACACTGCCTTTGGCCTGCTCGACCAGCAGCCCGTAATAACGCACTAGCTCGATCAAGTGGATGAAGGCATTTTCGTCGCCATGAAAATCAACCGTGTGACGCGCCCGATCAATCCGGTAACCGACCCGCGTATCGGCATCCCAAGCGTAGTCCAGCCCTGTCTCCGGGTCATGGCCACGCAACACCCGCAGGGTAAAGCCGGGGGCGTAGGTTTCGCGGATGATGTCAGGCGTCACGCAGAGGCTCATCCACTCGGCGTTGAACGCCGCGCTGTCGTGCAGCCGAACCCTCAGGTCGACGATGGTCTGGCCGTCGTCGTCCACTTCGGCAAAGTAAGGCGCAAGGAATACCCGCAGCCGCTGGGCCAGTGCCGAGCCGGAGGTCTGATCGTCCAGTTCGAATCGATAGCGTCCATTGCAAAGATAACAACTCATGAGTGCAGGCTCTCCGGGCTGGTGATGAAGGGTGATGGCGAATGCAGAAAGGCAAAACGATCAGTCAGGGGCCAGCATTCCTGGCGACGTTCGCTCAGAAATGCCCGCAGATGCTCCATCAGCCTGCGCAGATCGGCATCGATCGACTGATAGTCCAGTGCGCCCCGGCACTTGAGAAAACGTACCTCACCGCGCGTCGTACTCCCCGCCTGCGAATCGAGCGGCATGCAGGTCTCGAAGGTGATCGCGAAGAGGTTGCCGCTGTCCACGGATTCACACGGGGCACTGAACGCATAACGTCGGTACTCACCAAGTGCCTGCAACGTGCTGTCAATGTTCATGGCCATGGCCTCCAGCGTCGGAGAGCCCAGCGACAGGTGCCTTACGGTGCCCGACAGGTTGCCCGGCGCGCTGCGAAACAGCTGCACGATGGGTTCATTGACCGCCAGCTTGCGTTTGCGACTGCAGTGCTCGACCCATACATAACCACCGTCTTCCGCCCTGGCGGCGGTTACCTGATGGTCCCAGACCTGAAATTCGTCACCGCACTGGCTGGTGAACGGCGCCATTGCCGGGCTGAAACTGGCGTCGAACCAGGCCTCGCCGAGCATTCGCGCATGGCAATCAGGTGCCATCTCGATGGACTCGACATAGGTCTGTTCGCTGGTGGCGTAGCGACATTCCCAATTGTTGATCGCCAGATGGTTGCGCTCGAACGCATTGCGCAGCGCGATCAACAGGTTTTGCGGGACGGCAGGCTGCTCGATTTCGAGGGGCGGCTGTACGAACAGCGAACGATGCACATCAATGCGATTGAGCAAATGGCTGATGTACACCCGGTCCGCCTGCAAGCGGATAATCGCCAGCGGGATGGCGGCACCGGACAGGTTTTGGCAGCTTTCATCGCCCAGCGCGCCGTGCGAATCCTCATCAAGGAACATCGCCCCGTCGGCATCCCAACGTGCCAGTACCCGGTGGCGGCCTCGCAGGTCAGCGACGGCGGTCAGCTCACCCAGCAACGCCGTGTCCGCGGCAATGGCATACAACCTGTGGTCATCGCTGCCGAACGGCTCCTGATGACGGATTTTCCAGCTACCGAACACAATAGCCGTCTGCGTGGTCGTGGATTGCGACATGCTCATCTCCCCGGCAAAGTGAATTCAGAGCCGACTCGCCTCACGGGCAAAGTCGAGTTTCGAATAGAGATCCTGCTGAAACGGCGGGTGCCGCTCCGCCAGAAAGTCGCGCATTACGTTGGATACGGTTTCAAAGTCTTCCTCCACCTCGCGCAGCGTGTGCAGGGTCCTGCTGCGGCAATATTCGACTTCGACCTGGGCGAACTCCGCACTCCCGTCGACCATGCGGCAGACATCGAAGTACGCCCCGAAACCATTACCGGTCCTCAGCGATTCGAAATTGATGTCGATCCGGGTGCGCCTGAACGGCTTGAGCCGACGCAGGTTCGCCGAGGTCATCGAGCGGGCGTGAGTTTCGATATCGGCAAACGCCACCGGCTGATCGGTGTTGAAGTCTTCGCGGCGCAATTCCGCGTTCTCGAGAAACCATTTGCGCTTGACCGCCATCAGCCCGTCGGCCTGGGGAATGAACGAGATGTAACCGGTTTCGACGGGGTCGCCCGTCACTTCGAAGATATGCGATTCATAGTCGTAGGTTTGAAAGTCACGGTCGATTTCCAGTACCAGGTCCTTGAAAGCGCCCTCTCCGAACGCCTTGTGCATCGCGGTGGACAACTGCCACATGTCAGGTATCTGAAACGAGGTGAATTTACGTTCCAGCTCCATTTCCGGACGCCAGCGCACGTACCAGCAGTCATCACTCAGCATCGGTTGCGAAACAGCCACACGCGCAGCAGCGGATCGGGCCAAACGTTGCCAGGCCCTCCAGGAAGCACGCTCGACCGGTTCGACATCCATCAAGTGCAGGAACAAGGCTCCGGCTTCGCCCTCGTGAACGTAGTGATAAACGCTGCATTTATCGAGGTGATGCGTCACCGCCAGGGTGGCCATCAAGGCCTGATCGGACGGTCGACGATTGAGCGTCGGATCCAGCATATGCATGCGCGAACGGCTGTCCTGGGTACGCTTGCGCTGCCCGGCATTGAACACCTGAAAGTCGAAGTCTTTCATGGGCATCGGCACATGAGTGTGATGGGCATTGGAAAGCCACTGCGCATGCAACGTACCGCTGGGGATGAACAGGCCGTTGTCCGAGTGACGGGCTCGCGCAGCCTCTGTGTCGACAATGGCGACCAGCGCACAATCGAGGCTGCCGTTGAGGGTGTGCGGATCGAAAAACAACAGTGAAATATCCGTAGTCATTGTAGCTCCCGTACTTCGTTGACCGCGTGAGGCAGCGCCTTGGGGCTCTGGCTGAAAGTGATCCGTTGTCCGGCAAGCCCCTGCTGATAAAGCGCTTCGGACTCCACGGCAGGAATGCCGTGTTCCCGCAACAGAATCGAAAGATGGCAAAGCATGGACGCCTGCTCGAAGACAAAACCGCGCGCGAACGGCAGCAATGCCGCCAGCGCCGCATAAGGGCGCGGCGAGACCACAATCGCCTGTCCGTCGTGAACACGCAGTTGCCGCTCAAGCTCTTCCAGTTCGGCACCCAGCGAGCTGGACGAAGGGATCGAATTGATTGAAACAGTGGCCGAGATACTCAGTTCTTCCAGCTGTCGCCCCGCCGTGACCAGCACCACCGGCCCGTCGGCATAACCTGGCGAAATCAGGCGGATTTCCGTTGCGTCCTGCACCTGCACGAACGTCGACAACGGCGAAAAATCGATCAGATGCAACTGCTGCCCTGCCCTTACCCATTCCAGTTGCACCGAGCCCAGCAGCGCGCCAGCTGCATGGGTGATGCTGTGCAGCTGCTGCGCATCGGCGGGCCCACTCGGGTCGTTCGTCGCCAGGCGCGCGCGTTGAGTGCCGGCAATGCCACGATTGATCGCCAGCAAACCTTCCGATGACCACTCACAGGTCGTCGAGCCGTCATCGCACGCCTGGGTAATAAGCCCGGTTTCACCCTGCAGAAACTCGCGCAGCACGAAACACACCACCCGCTCATCGCTGAGTTCAAGCAGCCGTTCACGCACTGCGCCACGTTCGAGGATCTGCTGGCGCACCTGATCGGAGAAATCCAGTACCACTTGATCGGTCTTGAGCCTGTCCAGCAGTGCCTGGCTCATGGCCGGTTCGAGCAGCCCCTGGCGATTGGCCTTTATCAGCAATGCCTGGCCTGCCGAGACGCCGTGGGTTTTTGCGAACAAGGCCAGCGGACGGCGCTTGCTTCGAAAGTACTGCGCAAAGGCAGGCAATGGACGGAAATCCGTCAGTGCGTCGTCACTGGCAAGGTAGAGTTCAGTCCACTCCAGCATCGGTTCCAGGCTGCGCGCCTCGCGCAGGCTGGTGACGGGTCTTGCCTGAAGCAGCCAGAGTTGCCCCTCATCCACTGCCCATTCGATGTCGGCAGGCATGCCCAACGCCGCAGATGCCCTGGAGGCCAGCGCGGCCACCTCCAGCAGCAATGCCGCGTGCGGTTCCAGCGCAGGGTCGCAGTCCAGCAATCGCTGGTCACCGATCCGCGCCGACATGCCCCTCTCCACACCGGACACCATCGCTTCACCCAGCGAGGCGACCGTTTCAATCAGCGTCACGGCCTCACCGGTCAGCGGATCGTGGCTGAACGCGACGCCTGCGAAGCGAGCCTTGACCATGCGCTGCATGATCACCGTCATTTCGACCGGTGTTTCCAGCATCGACGCTCGCAAGCGTTCCAGGATGGCCTGACGGGAAACCCCGGAGCGCCATACATCCAGAATCGCCGCCTTGAGCGCCGGAAACCCGTTGACCGACAGATGCGTGCTGAAGATTCCGGCGAAACTGTGCTGGTTGCCATCCTCGATATTCGCCGAAGAGCGCACGGCAAGTTCGCTGTCGGCATCAAAGCCTGCCTGCCCGAGCAATGTCTGAAGATGGCTGTCGGCAGCGTCACTCCATTCGAACTCGGCCAGCCGGGCGATTCTGTCCATGTGCTCGTCAAGGAAGGCACCAGCGGTGATGCGCACGGTTTTCAGCGTGTCCTCAATGGCCTGTTTGCGGCTTGCAAAGTCCTGCCATAACACGCGGTAATCGGCATCTTGCAGAGCGCTCAGGGCGGGCACCGGCAGATCACCGGCAAGGTGTTTCAAGGTCGAGTATTTACTGGACACGACGGCCTCCTGCTATCAGTGGAATATCGGTGGCCATTCGACCGGGCCTGGCCGCCAGCGCATCGGGCGCGGCATCGAGCTCTTCCTGGGCTGCAGCAGCGGGGAATGGCGCAAGGTTGGGCACCAGCGGCTGCGGACGCGGCGTCTTCTCGAAATCCATGAAAATCCGTGACGCGAAGGCCTCGGTCGCGCCCTGGTATTTTCCGGAATACAGCTCGATATCGCCCTTGACGTTCCAGAACATCATTTGACCGATGTTCATGCCGGGGTAAACCCGTATGCGGTTGAGCGCATACAGCTGCAAGGTCCAGCGCCCGACGAAGCCGATGTCGCCCAGCGGCGCCGACAGGTTAATGAACATGCCCAGCCTGGCGATCGAAGAACGAGCCGCATACGTCGGTACGAAATGGGTGCTGCCCATGGTTTCTATGGTCGAGGCCAGATACAGCTTCATGGGCTGCAATTCAAAGCCTTCCGGACCGATTTCGATGGTTCGCGTCGACGCCTCGGCGCGCACATCGATCACATCGTCTTCGTAGACCTTCATCTGGTCATGCAAGCGGAAGTTGTAGCTGTTGGGATTGACGTTCTCATGGGAAAACGGACTGATGACGATTTCACCCGAACGCACGCGATTTTCGATTTCACTACCGGTCAATATCATGGTCAATCCAGAATGATTTTCGAGGGCACGGTGCTCTTGGAGCCCAAGTAGCGTCCCGCGTAGCAGGTGGTCATGCCGAAGTTCGCCCAGAAGCAGACCTTGGCCACTTTGGTGCCGGCATAGACCCGCACCGGTTGAGTCACAACGATTTCCAGCGTCCAGCTGATGGCCGCCCCGGTATGACCGAGCGGCGCACTGGTCTGGATGAAAACGCCACAGGATGCCGTGGACACATTGGCGTAAAGCTCGCTGGCAAAATCGATACCGCCGATCTGCTCGGCAGTGGCGCCCAGGTAAAAACGGTTGGGGTACAACACGAAGCCTTCGGGCGGAATATGGTGCTCGACCACCTCCAGCTCACCGTGAGGATCGATGCGGTCGCTGCGGTACTCCAGAAGCAGATCCGCCAGGTGACAGCCGTACGAATTGACCTCGACATGGGCGGGGTCGAAAGGCTCGATGACGACACTGCCGACCTCGCGCATCTTCACTATTTCAGAACCAGTCAGCATCATGGGTTCAAGCCTCCTGATCCAGAGAGGCCACGGCACGCGCTCGGCCGTTGGCACCATACAATTCGGCGCGCATGCTGCGTTCCCCCAAGAGATAGCCCTGAGTGCAGCAGGCGGCAGCCGAGCCAGGCAGGCGTTGCGCCAGGCGTCGAGACAAGGTGCCCAGGCGATAGCTGGGTATCTGTTGAAAGAGGTGGTGCTCCCAGTGCCGATTGATATTGCACGGCGCGAACAGCCCTCGTTCCAGCCAGCCGGGGCTGACACTGCGTGCATCGCGCTTCACACTCCGGGTCGAAAGCCCTGCGTGCTCCGACAGGCTGCGAATGCGCAGAATCGGCGGCAGAAAGAACACCAGTGGCGCCAGCCAGTAAAGCAGCACGCCCGGCCAGGCCTGCAAAGCCGTGATGAGCAGCGCGGCGCAGACATAAAAGGCCATTGCCTGATAGCGCTCGATGCGGGTCGACGGCACGGGGTGAGTGAACAGTCCGATCACGCTGAAGCTGTCCATCGTGCGTAGCGATTGCAGGGTCGACAGCCCACTGATATCGCGCAGCAGAGCCTGCCAGAACAATCTGGAACTGGCGGGTGCGAAGGCATCGGCATAGTCCGGATCGTCGGGCGTGTTGAGGTGCTTGTGGTGGGCAATGTGGTGAGCCCGGTAGCGTGACGTGCTCAACGTCAGAGGAAACGTCAGGAACACATTGGAGATCAGATCGTTGCGCCGCTTGTCACGGCTGATCAGCAAATGCGCCGCATCGTGCATGAGTACCAGCAGCGCGTGCTGTCGCGTCGCAATGACGACTACTGCGATCAGACACACCAGCGTCGAGTCGCTGACTTCAGCCAGCGTGACTGCGGAGGCGATCACCGCCCACTGCACGCCTATCTGCAATGCCTGCCGCCAGTGGCTGAGTTGCTTGAGATCCGAGGTCAGTGACAGGTTGTCGCGTGCCAACGTGGCGCGCTCGGAGCGTCGGTCGTAAGCGCCACTGTCCATCGTGTCGAGTTCGATTGTGTCTGCCATGTTCCATCTCCCGTTCAATCGTTGAAAGGGCCTGCTAACCGTGCATTGCCGCCGATTTCGCGACAAGCTTGTCCAGGCTGAGCCGCGCGTCGGGCGCATGAGCCAGCCAGTAATCCACCGCTTTGGGTAAAAACACTTCCGCGCCGGGTGCCGGGTTCCGGACATTCAACGGTGGCCTGACCAGATCGCTTTCGGCGTACACGCCATAGATCTGCAACAGGCGCTCGAAATAGCGGAAATCCCGGGTCGAAATACCTTCAGGCCGCCATGCGACCAGCGAGCGCTTGAGGAACGCCCATTGCCGGCTGCGCAGGATCGGTGCCGGGGTCAAGGGCGCAATACCCGCCTGCTGCCGAGCATGGTCGACGCGCGACTCGATGATGCGGATCACCTGCTCATAAGGCAGGCGTGCATCCCCCGCCGAGGCGACGACCTCACGCCCTTCACCACCGGCCACGCAATGACTGACCAGATGGATCAATTCGTCCACCACCCAATCGATAGGCACCAGATCGAACAGCCCCTGGCGATTGCCGACCAGAAAAGGCGGCGCAAAGGTATTGATGAAGCGAATCAACGGGTACAGACCATGAAAACGACTGATTGCACCATCGCTGGTAGCGCCAATGACCAGGCTGCAACTGAACACGGAAATCGGCATCTGCGTGCCGAAGGTCTCACGCAAACCACGCTCTGCGGCTGCCTTGCTTTCCTCGTAACCGTTGCGATAGGTCCAGCCTTCACAACGGGTGAACGCTGTGGACACATAAATGAAATGAGGCTTGCGCACCAGCTTCTGGACAAAGCCGCAGAACAGCTGCGCACCTTCGACATTCAACTCGTGCATCTCGTCGAAGGTCTTGTCCCAGGCCACATCGGCAGCCAGATGGACTGCCGTGGCGCACTCGATAGCGGGCAGCGTGGCGGCCAGCGCATTCAGGGACTCGGCGTCTGTAAGGTCGGCGATCTGGCAGTCGAGCCGCGAGCGGCTGTGCTCAGGCAAATCCTGCAGACAGCGACTGGCCGCCTGCGTGGAACGGCACAAGGCGATCACATGCGACGCCGGATGCTGACTGAGCCAGTCGCGCACGAACCAGGAGCCCAGCGCACCACTGGCCCCGGTGATGATCAGTGTCGAGTGCATATCAGCAACCCCCTGCCGCAACCCGCTGATGACGGCGAGCGAGCAGCTGATTGCGTATCCCGTCCAGCATCTGGATGTTGTTGGCGCGAATCGCCCGTTCACCGATCGGGTGCAGGACTTCGGCCAGTGACGGGATGCCCAGGTCGAAGGTGACGTTCAGGTCCACGTGCAAGCCGTCTTCGCGCTGGATCAGCAACCACTCGCCGTACCAGACCTCAAGGTCGCCATCGGTCTGCTTGAACTCGATGCGCTCGTCCGTCACCAGCCAGTCCTGCTCGGTCCAGGTCAGCTCGCTGCCATTGATCAATACGCGCCACGTACTGGAAACATATTCACTCTGCCGGGGGTGAACGATCACCTCCAGCACATCGCTCATGAAGTCGGGATAGCGAGCGAAGTCCGAGAGAATCGGCCAGACCTCGCCAGGCTCGAAATCACCGAGAAGAACACTGGTTGATACATCAGGCATAGGAAATCTCCGTCATTGAATGGAACGATAAGCCGCATCGACGGCATCACAGAAACTGTTGATGCCTTGTTCGAGGTGGTCTCGGGAGATGGTCGCGTCGGGATAGACCCGCAGCACGGAGGTTGCGCTCAGGCAGAAAGCCAGCAGTACATTGCGCTGCGCGGCCTCGATCAGGGTCTGCGCCACATAGTTGCTGGAGGTGAATTCCACCCCGATCATCAGGCCGCTGCCACGCACTTCAGCCACGGCGGGACAGTCCTGTAAACGCGCACGCAGAATGCTCATGGCCACCTGCCCCAGCTCGTTGACGCGCTGACAGAAGGCGGGATCGCTGACCACGTCGAGCACAGCGTTGACCACGGCTCCCGCCAGGGCGCTGCCAGCGTAGGAAGAGGCATGCACGACCGGATCACGCGCCGGTGCCCCGAAACGGCTGCTGTCATAAATGGCGGCGGCCACCGGAAACACACCACCGCCCAGGGTTTTGCCGAACACAACGATGTCGGCAGGCGCGCCGCAGATCAGCGATCCGCTGCGCCCCAGACCGGACTGAATCTCGTCGTGGATCATGAACGCGCCATGTTCGTGACACAGACCGGCAAGTTCGCCCAGAAAATCCAGGTCGACCGGCCTGATTCCGCCCTCTCCCTGAACCGGCTCGGCGATTACTGCGGCAATATCGCCCTCTGCCAGCGCCTGGCGTGCAGCAGCAAGATCACCGGCAGCAATGAACACGACATCTTCGGCGTGCATCAGCGCAGCGTGCCCGCGATAGCCATAACTGACCGCAAGCGCACCACTTGTCCGGCCATGGTAGGCGTGGGTCAAGGCGATGACTCGCCGCCGGCCGGTCTGCATGCGTACCAGCTTGAGGGCTGCTTCAATGACCTCCGAACCGCTGTTGCCGTAAAGCACACCGTTGCCCGGACGGCCGACACACGTCACGAGCCGCTCGGCGGCGCTCAGACTGGATTCGTTGGCCAGTATCCGGCTGGAAAGACCCAGTGATGTCACTTGTCGCGTCAGCGCAGCCACGACCTGAGGGTGCCGATGGCCCAGCAGGTGCAACCCGAAGGAGCCGAAGTCCAGCCAGCGGCGGCCGGTGTCATCGGTTATCCACGAACCCTCGGCCGTGTGTTCGGCTGCGGTAAGCCCGGCCATGCGCAACATAAGGCCTTGCTCACGGCCAAACACCGCACCGTAGCGTTCGACGAATGATGATTTGCGCGCAGGCACGCTCGCCGGCGCACTCATGACATGACTGTTCATAGAGACCTCATCAAAGGTGCCAGAAAGGCAGCATCGCCACCTGCCAGGCGGCAGGAGCGGTCCCAGTCGCGCAGGGTTCGCAAAACCTGACCTTGAGTGCCCGGCAGCAAGGGGTTGAACAATTTCCCGGGAAAGGCTTCCAGCAGTTCCTTGAACAGTTCGATCAGTCGCTCTGCTTCATGGTCTTGACCTGCAGCACTGTCAGCGGGAACGCCAAGCCATTCGACGGCGACGGGGCCTGTGTGGGCAATGACATCGGTCAGGCCATACTCGCTGAACAGCGCGAACTGGTGCAGCTCGTTCGGGGTATCGGCACCGGCGAGTCGGCAGTCGATGTCGACCATCAGTTCCGCCAGCTTGATTCTCAGCGCATCCACCACCAGCGGCTCGTCCGCCGCACCTTCGAGGTCTTCCAGATACGCCTCAAGCTCGGTCATGAGCAACCAGGCCACCGATATCAGCTTTTGCGTGTAGGGGCCCGCCGGATATACGTAGCCGCCAGCGAGCCGGGGAAACCACTGGCGAACGGCTTGTGTGCTGGCAATCATGCGTGTGCTCCCTGCATCGGGTATTGATCCTTGAGTGAGAAACTGACCAGCCCGGCCCGTGCGGCGCGCAGAAAACACGCAGCCACTTCCCGGGATTGCTCGGCCAGATCGATCGGGCGGGTGCTGGGCAATTCCGGCACGTCCAGATGCGTCAACAGGGTCGCCTGCTGGTTATCGGTGAGCACGAAGTCGACCCCCGGCAAAAACCTGCTGGCGGCGGAGCGCTCGATACCCGGCTTCAGCTCGGCGTAGGCGGCCTCGCAGGCGAACGTCTGCTCGGCGAGTTGAGTCAATTCACACAAGTGCATGAGGTCTGCGCCCTGCAACCCATTGCCGCAGGCCGGATAGGCGCGTTGCCATAGCTGCCCGATAGCACGGGCAAGGCCGTCGTCGGTGAGCATGCCGTGCCTGTTGAGCGCGCGGTCCCAGCGCAACAGCGTCCACTTGCGATTGGAATTGACCCAGCCGTGGCTGGCCAGCGTCGCGTTCATCAGAAACAGTGCGGCGTTGCAGGCATAGGCGGCGGCCGCGCGGTATTCGCCACTGCGCCAGGCCAGCACCGAGAAGCAGGCACTTTGGCGAAAGTCATCGAACGCTGCTGCAGACCAGATCGAGCTCAGGTCCTTCTGACTGTCCAGATAAGGCAGCGACTGATCGGTCGACACCGCGCAGACCAGACGCTCCAGGTACTTTCGCGATACCGCCTGCTGCTTGTCCCACTGCTTGAACGCAACGAGTTTCTGGGCGGTGCTTTTGTGCGCGTCCGTCGCCAGTTGGGAGAACGCGTTTTGAACTTCTTCGCGGGCAAAGGCCACCACTTCCATATGGTGTTCATTGTGGTAAATCTGCGAAGCCATCGATTGATCGGACTGCCGACCATCGGTCACACATATCAGGTCTATATCGCTGGCCGCATTAGCGATGCCATGGACTGGAGAGCTGCTAATTAGAGCCAGTTGCGCATCGGCATACTGGCGTTTTACAACCTCTTCCAGTTCGGAAAAAGCAAGTTGGCGTGTGGCCAAAAACTGCTGGGCGTTGCCTGAATAAAAAGCACGAAAGTCCATGTACACCTTCCACTCGATAACGGTGACTTCATTGGGGTCGCTATTCGGCTTGCCGAACAACCCCCTGCCTGATCCATGACCATGAATTACTTTGTCGTCGTTAACGCGAGCGCTGACGCAATGGAACAAGCCCCATTACTTCACGATGGGGTACCAGCAAGTGGCGTGCCACCGCTATTGATCATCGCGTATTGGCAAAGTGTCAGATAATCGCCAACCGGTTCTTAAGCATTGCCGACCAATCGCCAAGCCGTTAAATTCAATCACTTTTTTGCGATAAGACAGTGAATATGACAACTTTAATATATGTATCAAATTATTTATAAACCACTTTTATGAGTAGCAAAGTGCTACCTATGTTTATTATTTAAGTGCCCACAATCAACTGCACCACACCGATTCGAACACTTCGAAATCGCCCTGTTTTGGTGGATCATCTTGTATACATGTTTATTGAACGGCGCTCATTAAGTTGTTCAGCCTCTCGATAAAGTGGTGGCACGAAGCTTGCTCGAAACTTGCCCACACTTCTAAATCAGGGGCGTTCAACGTGGACAGACTCTTTGCACAATTAGCCGATGACACCAACGACACCTTCTATACCGTTGACCCGCACTGGATCACCCGGAATGCGCAACAATTCAGCGGCTGTTTTCCAGGTACCGTGCTATATGCAATGAAGGCCAATCCACTCGTGCAAGTGCTTGAAGCCTTGAGCCAGGGCGGTATCAATCATTTTGACGTGGCGTCGCTTGCAGAGGTGCAGACGGTGCACAACACACTGCCCGACGCAGTTCAATACCTGATGAATCCAGTGAAATCCCGCCACTGCCTGCACGAGGCCTACTATCGACATGGCGTACGTTCATTTGTACTCGACAGTGAGGAGGAACTCTTGAAGCTGCGGGACGTACTGCCCGAGCGCGACAGCACGATCAACCTGTTCGTACGCTACGCGCCCTCCGAGTCGACGGCGGTTTACGATCTTAGAGGCAAATTCGGGGCAAGTCCGGCGTTGGCGACGCAACTGGTGCATCAAGTGGCGGCCAGCACTGACTGGTCACTCGGGCTTTCCTTCCATGTCGGCTCACAAGCCATTGAAGACGGCCCGTGGCTCGCGGCCCTCGATGACGCCGACGCCATCGTTCGCGACACCGCCCAGCATGTCAGGCATCTGGATATCGGTGGCGGGTTTCCGGGCAATTACCTGAACTCCATGGGTAACACGCCGGACCTGGTTGGCAGGGTCTGCGAGCACATTCAGACCAGCCCGACATTGAAGGAACTGAACTTGATCTGTGAAGCGGGTCGTGGCCTGGTGTACGGCGGCATGTCGCTGTTTGCACGGGTGCTTTCAAGACGCGAGCACAGTGTTTTCTGTGGTGCCGGCATTTTTGGCGGCTTGCTCTCCGCCCAGCAGTGGCTGCAATTTCCCGCACGCGTGTGGCGAGACGCGGCCCCTTACAGCGGTGCAGCGGAACACACCTTCAATATCTTTGGCCCCACCTGCGACAGTATGGATCGCCTGGCCTTCCCCTACTCGCTCGCCAGCGATATCAGGGAAGGCGACTGGCTGGAGTTCCAATCGACCGGCGCTTACTCGGTGTCCTTACGTACGCCGTTCAACGGATTTTACGCCGACCGCATCATCTCTCTTCCTTCCTGAATGCCTGAAAAGCGATCTGCCGCCATGCTCATAAAAGCCTACCTATTCCTGCTTGCAGGCATCGTCGCCGAAACTGTAGCGACTATTGCACTCAAAGAAAGCAACGGCTTCACCCGCTGGGTTCCGGTCATTGCCTCGATAGCAGGCTATGGCCTTGGCATCGTGTGTCTGGGGTATGCACAAAAAGACTTGCCCATGTCACTGATCACGTCCATGTGGTCAGGCCTGGGCATTACCCTGATCACCGTCATTGCAGCGTTTCGCTACCAGCAGGTGCCCACGCTGATGGCCATCGGCGGTATCAGCCTGATCATCGCGGGCATCATTCTGGTCAGTCTGGCCAAGGAGCAGGCGACCTGACAGCCTGCGCTGTCAGGATCGTCCCCATTCAGGCGAAGTCAAAAGGCCCTTCGAAACGGCCTATCGGCACCCAGTGGGTGATCAGGCCCGTGTCGGCTTTCCAGTGATGCAGCAGCAATGCAGGCGGTTCGACATAGGATGCGTCGACAGCCTCGGGGTGCAGTCGCAAGGCGATGGCCGTCGTCGTGCTCGGCGCCGTACACATCAGCGCCCCGCCGAAGCGCAGTTGCATGAAGCGATGAATATGCCCGCAGACGATGCGCTCGATGGCCGGGTATCTGCAGACCACCTCCGCCAGCCGTTCCCCCCTTTCACAACGGTACGCATCGATGTAGGGGATGCCGCTGGAAAACGGTGGCTGATGCATCATGATCAGCGTTGGTTTGTCCGGCTCCAGCGCCAGTGTGCGATCCAGCCACCGGGTCGCAGTGTCGGTCATATCGCCGTGATGCTGCTCCGGCACGCTGATATCCAGACCAATGATGCGCACCGGCGCAGGACCTGAGTAGACGAAGCTGCAATCCTGATCATCGATGAAGTAATCGTGCTCGGGAAAGGCGTCGCGCAGGTTCTGCCGATGATCATGGTTGCCCGGTATCATCAGCAGTTTTTGCCGCAGCGGCTGCAGCAACTCCCGGGCCATCGCGTACTCTTCGGGCCGCCCCTCGTCCACAAGATCACCACTGAACACAATCAGATCGGGCGGTGGGTCCAGGGCATTTATCGTGTCGACGGCGGCGGCCAGCATGGCATTGGAGTCCACCACGCCTTGATAGAGTTGCCCTCTGGGCCGTACATGTGTGTCCGAAATGTGTGCTATCAGCATTCCATTACCTCAATCGTGTCCGGGTCGCTTGTTCACTGACGCAGTGAACCTGCAACGACCGGGCCAGATTGCACCTCAAGCACTGGGCCTGGCCGCTGCCACCCTCACGCCTCGGGAAACACCGGCTCCCCCAGGTGGAGCATAAGCCGGTTGGCCCAGGCAAATATCGAGATGGCGTGAATCAGGTCCAGCACCTGTGTCTCGTCCAGCCCCTGTTCGTACAACGCCCGGATATGCCCGGCGATGAGCGACGCCGGTTCAAGCGTCAGGTCGATGGCGAACTGCACGATCGCTTTTTCACGCGCCGTGGTACCTGCCGTTGCGGGGTCGGCAAACACCTGGGCGATGACGTCATTGCGCTTGGCCAGTTGTTCGAAGCGTTGCGCATGCACCGATGCGCAATACACGCAGCGGTTAATGCGCGACACCACCGTGCTAGCCAGCTCTCGCTCGGCGCGCGACAGGCCGCCGGGGGCGTACATGATCGCGTTGAACGCCTGAGAGCGCTGGCGAAGAATGTCCGGATGATGGGCCAGCGTCAGGTAGTAATCCGAGGTCTTGGCCTGCGGGTGGCTTTCCTCAAGCACAGCGACCTGCTCGGCGCTCGCGCTGTCGAGGTCCACGGTGGGCAACCAGGCTTTCCAGCCCAGCACCTGATTGGTAAAACCTTCAATTTCTATGAGTTCGCTCATCAGGCTGCTCCGGCAGACTTTAAAGCACCCAGCCCTGCGGCCAGACGCACCTGGTAGGACAGAAAGGCGATCAGTTGCGCCAGTACCACGATTTCAGCGGTGCTCAGACCCTGTTGTTGCAGCGCCTGCAATGCGCTTTGATCGCCGTCTACCGGAGACTCGATCAAGGTCCGCGTGAAGCGCAGGATCGCCGCCAGACGCGGGTCTTCCAGCAGATCGATTCGGCTGGCGTCCACATCGGCCAGCACGTTTGCCTCGGCGCCCGCCGTCTGCAACTGCGACAGGTAATACCCGCTCAGGGTCGGCTGCGCGCTCAGCAGCGTTGCGTAATACGCCACCCAGAGGCGTTCGCTCAGTGACAGGTTGTGCGCCAGTGCCGGGTCGAAAAACAAGTCCTGACTGCCCTGGGTCGCCAGGGCCACCTTTTCCCGCGCATGACGAACCGCGTGCAGCGGGCTGCCCGGTGCGATGCCCAGCAGGCTGTCGAGCACGTCCGGTATCGTTGAATGTTCAGTGGTCGATGTCATGAAAGGTCCTGCGATGCTGTGGTTGCATTCGCGCCGCCGCTGGCAAAAGCGGCGCGTTGATGGAAGAGAATCAAGGCTGCTCGGTGACCATGGTCGCTGCAGTGCGGTCGCTGACCAATGGCTCGACCTTGAGGCCTTTGCGCGCTGCCCAGATGTTCTGGTAATGGAACAGAGGGATGATGCCGACGTCGTCGCTGACAATCTGCACCGAGTCCTGGAGAATCTTGCGCCGCTTGGCCTCGTCGAATTCAGCGGTCGAATCAGCCAGGGCCTTGTCCACCAGCGGATTGCTGTAATGCCCCCAGTTGGAAGCGCCCTGCCCTTTGCTGCTGTCGACTGTTGTCAGAATATTGGTCAGGGCATACGCCGCCTCGCCGGTGCCATTGCCCCAGGCAATCACGCTGATCGCCAGTTCATTCTTGTTGGCCTTGCCCGCGTAAACCGCCCACGGCAATACCTCCAGCTGAACCTTGACGCCGATCCGCGTCCAGAACTGCGCCACCGCCTGCATGACCTCCGGCGCCTGCGGATAACGGTCGCCCGGCACATGCACAGTCAGTTGGAAGCCTTCGGGAAAGCCTGCCTGCGCCAGCAGATCCTTGGCCTGTTTGACGTCATAGGGAATGTTCTTGATCTGCGGGTTGTAACCGAACGTATTGGCCGGCATCCATTGATTGGCTTCGGTGACGGTGCCTTGCATGATGCGCTCGTTGATGGCCGGACGATTGATCGCCAGGGACAGCGCCTTGCGCACACGTACATCCAGCAGCGGGTTTTCGGCCAGCGGCTTGCCCGCATTGTCGCGAATGAACTCGTTCGGGCCAGCACGGAAACTCGGCTGAATGATCAGCGCACGCAGCCCCTGATAGGCGAAGACATTGACGTTCGGCGTTTTGCGCAGGCGCGCCACATCGGTAGGCGATACCTTGTCGATCACGTCGACATCGCCCGCGAGCAAGGCCGCGGTACGGTTAGCGGCGTTGGCGATGAAACGGAAATCAACCTTGTCCCAGGTCGGTCTGCCCCCCCAGTAATTGTCGTTGCGAGCGAATATCGTGCGATCGCCCGGCACGAACGAGACAAACCGGTAAGGCCCGGTGCCGATCATCGCCTTGCCCGAGTTGTAATCGGCGCTGCTGGCTGCCGCACCGGTGTGGCGACTGACGATATAGATCGAATCGATGTCCGGCAGCAGGTTGGCATTGGGCGAACGGGTCTTGATGATCAGTGTGTGATCGTCCTTGGCCTTGACCGATTCCACGGTACGCATGGCCCCTGCGTAAGAGGCCACGCTGCCGGGTACGTTTCGCGCGCGCTCGAAGGAGAAGACCAGGTCATCAGCGGTCAGCGGCGTGCCATCCTGCCATTTGACGTCATCACGCAGGGCGAACTCCCAGGTGGTGTCGTCCACCACCTTCCAGCTCTTGGCCAGGCCTGGCAGGGTCTTGTCGTCACGGCGGCTGACCAGCGACTCGAAGGCATGCAACGCTACCGAACGGTCTCCCGCATAGTTATTGAGCTGTGGATCGAGGGACGAGACCGGGTCGGCATAACCGATGCGCAAGTCCTGTGCCGTGACACTGCCGGCGGCCAGCAGCAGGGCCGACGCTAACAACGAACGAACGAGTGGTTTCATGGGTGATTCCTTGTACGCAATGGCAGAGGGTGACGGGCTTGAGGTGCCCGTTCAGCGTTGGTCATTCAGGTGACAGGCGCTCTGGTGATTCGGCGAAACCTCCCGCAGCGCTGGAACTTCCTCGCGACAGCGCGCCATGGCGTGCGGGCAGCGAGGGTGGAAATGACACCCGGCAGGCGGGTCAAGCGGGCTGGGGATTTCCCCTTGGATCGCGTCATAACGGGTACTGCGAATATCGAAGCGCGGGATCTGCGCCAGCAAAGCCTGGGTGTACGGGTGATTGGCCCGCGCGAACAGGTCATCGACCGATGCTGTCTCGACCACACGGCCCAGGTACATCACGATGACCCGATCACAGAGGTGCTCGACGACGCCCAGGTCATGGCTGATAAACAGATAAGTCAGGCCCAGCTCGTCGCGCAGGTCCATGAACAGATTGAGGATCTGCGCCTGAATCGATACGTCCAGCGCCGCCACCGACTCGTCGCACACCAGCAGTTCCGGTTGCACCGCCAGCGCACGGGCAATCCCGATGCGCTGGCGTTGGCCACCGCTGAACTGATGCGGATAGCGCTGACGCAATTGCGGACTGAGCCCGGCACGCTGCAATTGCGCACTGACGTAATCATCTGCGCCCTTGCGGTCGGTCAGGCCGTGTAACAGCGCACCTTCGCCGACGATCCGGTCGACCCGCAGACGCGGGTTGAGGCTTGACGAAGGGTCCTGAAAAATCATCTGCACTTTCAGGCGCAGCGCCTTGCGCTCCTGCGGGGTCAGGCTCTCCAGCGGTTTTCCGTCCACTGATGTACTGCCTGAAGAGACCGGCAGCAGCCCGGCAACCATGCGCCCCAGGGTCGATTTGCCACAGCCTGACTCGCCCACCAGCCCGACCACTTCACCGCGCGCAATGCGCAGATCGACGCGATCCACCGCATGGGTCACCGGTTTTGCACGGGTAAGGTGCAGCCGTTGCAGGAGCCCCTGAAGGGAGCGCTCATCCACGGCTTTGCCGAAGGTCTTGCTGACCTGATGCAGCTCGATGAGGGGAATCTGATCACTGGGCATCGGCCGCTCCTGGGTGAAAACAGCGAACCGTCTGGCCCGGTCGCGCCTCGTGGGGTTGAGGCTCCTGGGCACAGACCTGCGAGGCTCTGGGGCAGCGCGCCGCGAAAGCACAACCGACCGGCATCGACAGCAGGTCGGGGGCCATGCCCGGGATCTGCCGCAGGCGCTGACCGCGCTGGTTGCGACTTGGCAGGCTGTCGATCAGCCCTTGTGTATAGGGGTGTTGCGGGCGATCCAGTACATCGGCGACCGACCCCTGTTCGACGATGCGTCCGGCGTACATCACCGCCAGATCGTCAGCCAGCCCCGCGATCACGGAAAGATCATGGGTGATCCAGATCAGCGAAGTGCCCTGTTCGCGCACCAGCTTCTGCACTTCACTGAGAATCTGCGCCTGAATAGTCACGTCCAGCGCCGTGGTCGGCTCATCGGCGATGATCAGGTCCGGTGCATGCAGCAGCGCGATGGCAATCGCCACCCGCTGGCGCATGCCGCCGGACAACTGATGCGGATAGGCGCGCAAACGTTCTTCCGGGCTGGCGATGCCCATCAGCGCCAGCGTGCGGCTGGCATGTTCGCGGGCCTCGCGCTTGCTCAGCGCGCTGTGGGCTCGTACGGCCTCGATCATTTGCGTATCGACCCGCAGCACCGGATTGAGGGTCATCATCGGGTCCTGAAAGATCATCGCTACCCGATTGCCCTGAATGCTACGCAGTTGCGAGGCAGACAGTCTGGTCAGATCACGCCCCTTGAACAGCACCTGGCCGCCGCTGATGCGCCCGGGTTCATCGACCAGGCCGAGTATCGAAAAGCCGGTGACCGACTTGCCCGAACCGGACTCACCGACCAGGCCGAGAATGCGTCCCGGCTCCACGCGCAGCGACACATCGCGCACCGCCGGCAACACCCCGGCGCGGGTATAAAACGAAGTGCACAAGTTGCGCACCTCCAGGGTCGGCTGTTGGACTGCGTCAGGCACAGACGACATTTCAGGCAGGCTCATCGCTGCAGCCTCGGGTTCAGGACATCGCGCAAACGATCACCGACAAGGTTGATGGCCACGATCGTGATCAACAGCGCCAGGCCTGGGAACAGACTGATCCAGTATTCGTTGCTGAGCATGTACTGAAAGCCGTTGGCAATCAGCAGCCCCAGCGACGGCTCGGTCACCGGCACACCCAGACCGAGAAACGACAGGGTCGCTTCCAGAGTGATGGCGCGGGCGATCTGCAGCGCGCCGATCACGATCAGCGGCGGCAGGCAGTTGGGCAGAATGTGGCCGATCACAATGCGCAGCGGACCAACGCCCTGCCCGCGCGCTGCATCAACGTATTCACGGCGGCTTTCGGTAAGCGCCTGACCGCGCGCTGTGCGGGCGTAATAAGCCCATTCGAGCAAGATCAGGGTCAGCATCACGTTGCCGACACCCTTGCCCAGCCAGGCAAGAATCATCAGCGCCATGAGAATCACCGGAAACGACAGCAGCAGGTCGACCAGACGCATCAGCAAAGCATCGAGCCAGCCGCCTACATACGCAGACACCAGCCCGAGCAGCGTACCGAGCACTGCCGCAATCAACGCCGAGCCAATGCCGACCCACAGGCTGATGCGCAGGCCATAGATAATCGCCGAGACCAGATCGCGGCCCTGCCCGTCAGTGCCCAGCCAATAGGTGTAACCGCTGTCCCCATTGAGGCTGCCAGGCGGCATGCGCGCGTCCATGACGTTGAGCTGCATCAGGTCGTAGGGGTTCTGCGCCACAATCCACGGCGCCAGGGCTGCAACCAGCACAATGATCAGCAGGACTACCAGGCCCGTCACCGCCGTGGGCGAGCTGAAGAACTCGGTCAGCACTCGCCGCCAGGGCGATTGGGCCTGCAGCAGCGTGCTGCCGATCGGGGCTTTTTCAATGACATTCATCGGGATGCCTCGATGCGTACGCGTGGGTCCAGCAGGTAATACAAGCCGTCGACGATCAGGTTGAGCACCACGAAAATCACCACGACCACCATCAGGTAAGCGACCACCACAGGGCGATCAAGCATGTTGATGCTGTCGAGAATCAGCTTGCCAGCACCCGGCCAGGCGAAAATGCTTTCAGTCACCACGGCATAGGCAATGGTCGAGCCCAGTTCCATGGCCAGCACCGTCACCACCGGAATCATGGTGTTGCGCATGACGTGCATGCACATCACACGCATCGGTGACAGGCCCTTGGCCCGGGCGAACTTGACGAACTCCTGGGGCAGCACTTCGCGCACGCCGGCTCGGGTCAGGCGCAGCACCAGGGAAATCTTGAACAACGCCAGGTTCAGCGCCGGCAATAACAGGTGCTGCAAACCGTCCAGCGTCAGCCATGACCATTGCACACCCAGCCACTCACGGGTTCCGCCGCGGCCGCTGGCCGGCAGCCCAGGGTGATGGAGAACAGCATGATCATCATCAAGGCCACCCAGAAGGCTGGCAGCGAGAAGCCGACAATGCTGGCGGCCATCATCAGCCGGGACAGCGGATGCTCGGGGTACATGCCGGCAAACATGCCCAGCGGCACACCGATGACCACCGCCAGAAACAGGGCACTGAACGCCAGCTCGAAGGTTGCGGGCAAGCGCTGCAGAATCAGGCGCATGGCATCCTCGTGATACACGAAGCTTTGCCCCAGATTGCCGTGGATCGCGCCCTTGAGAAAAATCAGGTACTGCTGCCACAGCGGCTGGTCCAGGCCCAAATGCGCGATGGCCTGCAGACGCTCGGCCTGATTGAGGTCTTCACCGACCAGAATGTCCATCGGGTTGCCGATGGCATTGAGGCCGACGAACACCACCAGCGTCATCAACAGGATGACCAGCAACGATTGAGTCAACCGACGCAGCGCCCAGCCGATCATTGGCGCAGCTCTGCGGCGTCTGGCTGGCTGACCACCCACTCATCGCCCAGCAGCTCTGGCTCGGCGTAATCGAGCATGGTGTCGAAATGCAGGTCGATGTCCTCGTTGAACAACTGCCCGACCAGGGCATGCGCCAGACGTTTGGAACCCTCGCTGATGGCAGGAATGTCCCCGGACACCGCGCCATAGCTCAACGCGGCCGGATAACTGAAGCAGTGAATGTGGTTCAGCCCCGGGCAGGCGCCTGCGGTCTTTTCCTGAAATTCAAAGCAGTTGCCCAGATCCGGCAGCACAGCCAGTTCCGCATCGGTTTCGCCACTCGGTGCGTCGAAGCGATCCTGCCAGACACGGATCTGCGCAGAGAATGGCGCAAACTCCGGACGCTGCCGGAAGTCGGTGCGAAACCCGGTGGCAAATACCACGAAATCCGCCTCGATACGCGCCTTCGGCGTATTCAGCCAGACGCCCCCGGCAGCGCTCTGTTCGACGGAAAGCACCGGGCTGTCGAGCATGAACCGCGCCTTGCCGGAAGCGGACACTCTGAGCGTACTGCCGCGCGGTGGTGGCACTTGCTGGGTATTGAGGTAATGGCGAATGCGCCATTTCCAGATGTCCGGCAGGCGCCAGTAGCCATGCACCATGCCGGGATTACCGACGCCTTTGCCTTTGTTGATGCGCGGCAGCTCGGTGCGCCGGATCAGCAGATCGACCCGCGTTGCACCAGCCTCCAGCGCCGTGGCGGCGCTATCCATCGCCGAGGCGCCACCGCCAATGACCGCAACGCGTTTGCCGGCGAACCAGCTGTCCTGCAAACCCGCCGCCGAATGCGTCCACAAATGCTCCGGCAACTGCCGGGCAAAGTCCGGCACCCAAGGGCCGCCAAGACCGTCACGCCCCGTGGCGAGCACCACATGGCGGGCCAGCAGAAATCGCGTCTGTACCGGCGTGACGACGTCCAGTTCAATCAGACCGTCCGCTCTGGGCGCTACCCGGCTAATGCGGTGCTCATTGCGTACGTCCAGTGCCAGCACCTTGCGATACCAGCGCAGATACTCGGCCCATTGCAAACGTGGAATCTTGTCCAGCAACGCCCAGCCGTCGACGCCGAATTGCGCTTCGTACCAAGCGCGAAACGTCAGCGCTGGCAAGCCCAGCGCCGGTCCGGTCAACTGCTTTGGCGAACGCAGGGTTTCCATTCGCGCCGTGGTGGCCCAGGGGCCTTCGAAACCCGCTGGTGACTGATCGAAAATGACCGCCGCTACACCTAGATTGCGCAGCTCTGCGGACAGGGCAAGACCGGCCATGCCTCCGCCGATGATCGCCACGTCGAGCACGGCCTGCCCTGCGCTGATCCTTGGCTTGACCCAGGGTTTGGCGGGCAGATCCAGCCAGACCAGATCCTGCTGCAAACGAGCTTCCAGAGCAGCCAGGCCAGCGGGTGCATTCACATCGGACATTGATCGGTACTCGAAAAAATGATCGGGCCACAAGCCCGAGCCTTGATTCAAAGCACTTCAAGAATCATTCCAATAGTGTGATAAGTGAATTCTTAAAGCCCTTGAATGCTTAATTCGAATAGTAAAAGCCGTTTTTTATTCTAGCAACGCGCAAAAAAGCATATTTATATTCCAAAATAGAATTTAAGCGAGCTTTGCGTGTTGTGTAACGAAGGGTTACGAAGGATATTCACGGACGCGCTGCGTCGATTTTCAGTCTTGCGCTACGACAAGCGTTACCAGCACCCGGGCCTGAATGCTGTCTGGATGGCCCACTCACTCGGCATAAATGCTCTGTAACAGGGCATCGTGCGCGCTGGCTTCGTGCATGATCATTTCCGGCAAGAGAATTTTTGCGCTGTCGGCAATCTCATCGATCAGCGCGCGCGCCACATCCGACAACGGGCTGGCGAAGGCGGAAATCAGTCCGAAGAAAAACGGAATGTTGCAGGCGATCGGTCTGACTACCACGCCTTGCACCGGCACGCCCATTGCTGTGAACGGATCGACCAGCGCAATGCCCAGCCCGACCCTGGCCATCTGCATGGCAATCAGCGACGTATTGGTGTCCAGCATGCGCGGCGGCTGACCACCCGCCTCCTGAAACGCCTTGTCGATGCGCCGACGAAAGCGATACGGGTTGGCCATGGTGATCAGCGTTTGCTGACGCAGCAGCTCCATCGACAGCACCTCATGAGCGGCCAGCGCTGAATCGGCTGGCAATACCGCCACACAAGGCGCCTCGCCGATCCAGTGGATTTCCAGACCACGATGCTCCAGCGGCAGGCTGACCGCCCCCAGATCCATGGTTTTCGACAGAACAGCCTGAACCACATTCTCCGGAGACATGCTCTGCAACTGAATCTGTTGCGGGCGCAGGTGCTCGGGCAGGCGCGACAAGGCTGTGGGCAGCAGGCCGGCCGCCAGGGCCGAGATCGCCACCAGCTTGATCTGGTGGTTCTCCTCCTGGGCAATGTGCTGCGCGCGCTGGCGGATGTTGCGCACACCCAGCAGCGCACTCTCCACTTCGCCATACATCATGAACGCCTTGTGGGTAGGCGTGACCTTAGGCCCGCTGCGTTCGAACAACGCAAAGCCCAGCTCCTGCTCGAGTTCCTGAATGGCCCGGGTGACCGAGGGCTGAGAGCGGCCGAGCATTTTCCCTGCTGCCGTGACACTGCCTGCCGACATGACCGCCGCGAAGGCTTCGAGCTGACGCAAATCCATAAGCATGCCTTGATCGATACACCGCCGATGAGGAAGCACGACGCTGTGCTCCCCGGTTCAAAGCGCGAAAGTCTACACGCTGGTAGCGTCTGGCGTGAGCAAGCACCTCATCCGGCGATCATTACCCGGTTCCGGCCCTGCTGTTTGCCCATGTACAGCGACGTGTCGGCGCGATTGAGGGCCAGCTGGAACGCCTCGCCTGTGGCGATGGTCGCCACAGCAACCGTGGCGCTGACGGCAATGATGCGCTCATTGATCCGCCCGGCCTCTTCGGCGATACGCCGCCAGATACGTTCGGCCGCGCGCAGCGCGTCTTCGGGCGTGGTGTCAGGCATGAGCACCAGAAACTCCTCGCCGCCCCAGCGCGCCGCCATATCGCTACTGCGCACGCTTGAACCGATGATCTCGGCGACCCGTTGCAGAACCACATCGCCGGTTTCATGCCCGTGGATATCATTGATCTGTTTGAAATGATCGATGTCCAGCAGGATCAACGAAGCCGACAGCCCCTGCCGTCTGGCTTCCAGTTCGCGTATGCGATGCAGCACTCGTCTGCGCGTGTAGAGATTGGTCAGGCTGTCGCGGTTGGCGATATGAAACAGGCTCAGTTGCATCGACGAGGTGAAACGTACCGACAGTGCAGTGGCGTAAATCGACAGAGTGGTCGCTGAGAGTACGTTGACGATACCGAACGCATCCAGCACGTTCTGGCTGAGACCGGACCCCTGCCCTGTGTATCGGCGAAAGGCGAAGCAGCCCACCAGCGACAGCAGAATCGCCACGCTGTAGGCAATGCGTCTGATGACGTTCAGTTGAAACGTGAAGGCAATGACGGGAATCACGCAGAATATGTAAAAACTGAAGTTGCTTTCCCAGCCCAGTTGCCACGTCGCGAGCACGGCATGGCCGATGATCTCCAGACACATCAATTGTCCGGCTTGTCGATGCCGACGCCTGCGGATCAGGTAGATGCAGTTGACGTAAATCAGCGTGCTGGCGATGTTCGCCATCCACATGATCTTCATGCCCAGCCCCAGGAACACTGTCAGCCACACACAGTGAATGCCCAGAGCGACATAAACGATCGGGGTGATGTGTTTCCAGAACTGGATAGCCGTGTCCTTGAACAGCTGGGTGCGGTCTTCCGTCGGAAGGCTCATCATCACGTTATCTCGAAATGCAGGTGGAATATGACCCGCCGCGTAGGGTTGAGATCATGACGTATTGTCGGCCTGAACCGACGCCGCTTTATACAGCGACTCAATAATATGTTTGTCTGCAGCGCCCGAACCCGGTGAATGCCCGAAGGACTCAAATGGACATCATTGAGCCCGGGTAGTGCAATCCCGTGCCTGACTTTTTCATAGTCCGCTGGCCGTCGGCAGCGTCTGGCAATATGCGGCGAGTTTGCACTCCCGGGCAGCGTTTGGCGGTTTTTCGTCGTTTTACAGTAGCGGACCCGATGCTCCGGAAATACTATCGGGAGCGAACCTTGTGTCGATCACCTATTGCTCGTCAGCCCGCCAAGATGCAGGCAGCCCTGAATGATTCGGAAGGAAGCCTACCGATGGAACGTCTTACCGCAAAAGACTTTGCTCCTGAACTGCTTGAACTGTATGACTACTACGCGCACGGCAGGATCAATCGGCGCGAGTTTCTCGATCGTGCAGCGCTGTTCACCTTTGGCGGCCTGACCGCCAGCGCGCTGCTTGCCTCGCTGAGCCCCAACTACGCGCTGGCCGAACAGGTGGAGTTCACCGACCCGGACATTATTGCCGAGTATGTGTCCTACCCTTCGCCCAAGGGGCATGGTCAGGTTCGCGGCTATCTGGTACGTCCGGCCAAAGCCGCCGGAAAAGTACCGGCAGTGGTTGTGGCACACGAGAATCGCGGCTTGAACCCTTACATCGAAGACGTGGCGCGCCGCGTTGCCAAAGCCGGTTTCATTGCGTTGGCACCTGATGGACTGTCGTCGGTCGGCGGCTATCCGGGCAACGATGACAAGGGCCGTGAGCTGCAGCAGACGGTCAACCCGGAAAAGCTCATGAACGACTTCTTTGCCGCCATCGAGTGGCTGATGAAGCATGACGCGACCACCGGCAAGGTCGGCATCACCGGTTTCTGCTACGGCGGCGGTGTGGCCAATGCCGCGGCGGTTGCGTATCCCGAGCTGGGCGCTGCGGTGTCGTTCTACGGGCGTCAGCCCAATGCCGAAGACGTGGTGAAGATCAAGGCGCCAGTGATGATTCACTACGGCGAACTGGATACCCGCATCAACGAAGGCTGGCCGGCCTATGAAAAAGCCTTGAAAGCTGCGGGCAAGACGTACGAAACGTACATTTATCCGGGCGCCAATCACGGCTTCCACAACGACTCCACCCCACGTTACGACGAAGCTGCGGCCAAACTGGCCTGGGATCGTACATTGGGGTGGTTTAACAAGTATCTGGTTTAAGTTCTGGCCGAACGGCGCGGCACAGATCGTTGACGCGCCGCATCACGCAAGGCATTCCCGCGCTGGAAAATACCACTATCGTGCGACGCTCCGCGTCGTCATGCCGTTCTGGACGCTCCGCGTCCTCTCTATAGCGCCCTCACCCGCTCCAGCAGTACTTGCAAGGGATGCTTCACCACTTTGCCATCCTGGCGTTTGACCTGGCTGCGGCATGAGTAGCCATCGGCGACCAGTCGACCTTCACCGCCATGCCGCGCCACCAGTGGCTGCCAGGACTGACGATAGATGGTGTCGCTGGTTTTCGCGTTTCGGGTTTCATGCCCATAGGTGCCGGACATGCCGCAGCAGCCGCTGGCCAGCACTTCCAGCTTGAGCCCGGCGCGGGCGAAAGCTTTCTGCCAGAGGCCGACACTGGCGGGCTCGTTGGTCTTTTCAGTGCAATGCGGCAGGAAGTAGTACGTTTCTGCCGACGCGCTATCACGACCTTCCTCGACCGTAGACGCCAGCCATTCCTGCGGCAGCATGACCTCGGGCACGTTCTCGCTGCCCAGCGTCTTGCTGTACTCCTGGCGGTAAACCAGGGTCATGGCCGGGTCCAGACCGAGCAGCGGGATGCCGTACCCGGCCAGCTTGCCCAGCGACTGACTGTTGAAACCCGCCGCCTTCTCGAACGCCTGCAGAAAACCCTGCACCTGCAGCGGCTTGCCATTGGGCGCAAACGGTGCGAGGTAGACCTGATAACCGAGGCGCGAAATCAGCTCCAGCCAGTCTGCCGCCAGCGGGGTTTCGAAATATCGGGTGAATGCATCCTGAACCAGCACCACCGTGCGCTTGCGCTCCTGCTCGCTCAACGCGGCCAGACGCTGCGGAGTGGCGATGCCCACATTCCAGCGAGCGCAGGCCGCGCGGAAGTCGGTCAGGCTCAATAACGGGCTGTCGACCATACCGGCTACATGCTCAAGCAGGTAACGCACCGGCCTTGCGCCCATGATCGCGTTGTACAGCTTCGGAAAGCGCGCCAGGTGCGGAATGCTGAACTCCAGCGAGCCAATCAGGTAATCCTTGATCGGGCGCAGGTAGCGGCTGTGGTACAGCTCAAGAAAGCGCGAACGGAATTCGGGCACGTTGACCTTCACCGGGCACTGTCCCGCGCACGACTTGCAGGCCAGGCAACCGGCCATGGCGTCGTAGACTTCGTGGGAGAAATCCTTCTGCCCCGCCACCCTGGCGATACTGTTGACGGTTCGCTCGGCAAGGCTTTTCAGCACATTGGCACTGCGCGCCCTGGCGCTGGCGGTGAGCACGTTGACGTCCTGCTCGCCTTGCAGGCGCAGCCATTCCCTGACCAGCGAAGCGCGGCCCTTGGGTGAGTGAATGCGGTCACGGGTGGCTTTCCACGACGGGCACATGGCGTCGTCGGTGTCATAGTTGTAACAGGCGCCGTTGCCATTGCAGTGCAGCGCGCTGTCGTAGCTTTGCCAGACCCGTTCATCGATCGTGCGATCCAGGTCGCCGCGCAACGTCACTTCATCCACCAGCGTCAAGCGTGATTCCGGCACTGTGGCAGGCGTGGCGATCTTGCCGGGGTTAAGCTGGTTGAACGGGTCGCAGGCGGCCTTGAGGGCCTGCAATGCGGGATACAACTCGCCGAAATATTCAGGCACGTATTGCGAACGCAAGCCCTTGCCATGCTCGCCCCAGAGCAGCCCGCCGTAGCGCTTTGTCAGCGCGGCGACGGCGTCGGAGATTGGCCGAATCAGCGCCGCCTGCGCGGGGTCCTTCATGTCCAGAATCGGTCGCACGTGCAGCACACCGGCATCCACATGGCCAAACATGCCGTATTGCAGCCCGTAGCTGTCCAGCAGCGCACGGAACTCCTGAATGTAGTCGGCGAGATTTTCCGGGGGCACGGCAGTGTCTTCGACAAACGGCTGCGGCCTCGCTTCCCCCTTGACGTTGCCGAGCAGCCCCACCGAACGCTTGCGCATGGTGTACACGCGGTTCACTGCAGCGCTGCCAGCCGCCAGCGTATGGCCGAGGCGCAGCACCGACCTGTCGGTCTGCAAGTGCGCAACGAACGCATGAACGCGCTGTTCCACCTCACTCAACTCATCGCCGCTGAACTCGATCAGGTTGATGCCCAGCGTCGGCGTTGCAGGGTCCTGGGGGAAATACTCGGCCACGCCATGCCAGACGATATCCTGCATGGCCAGCATCAGCACCTTGGAGTCCACGGTCTCGATGGACAGCGGCTTGTGCGCCATCAAGGCCTTGGCGTCCCGCAGGGCGTCCATGAAACCGGCATAGCGAACGTTGACCAGAATCGAATGTTTGGGAATCGGCAGGACGTTGAGTCGGGCCTCGACGATAAACCCCAGTGAGCCTTCAGAACCGCAGAGTACGCTGTTGAGGTTGAAACGCCCGTCTTCCTCGCGCAGGTGCGCCAGATCGTAGCCCGTCAGACAGCGGTTCAGCGGTGGAAAGACATCCTTGATCAATTGGGCCTGCGTATCGGCAATCTCCTGCGCGCAGCGATAGACGTCGCCGGCGCGGTCGACGCGTGCCTGTTCGCTGGCCAGCTGCCCGGCACTCAATGCATGGCTGTTGACGTACGAACCGCCCAGCAACACCGTGGACAGCTCAAGGACGTGATCACGGGTCTTGCCGTAGGTGCAACTGCCCTGCCCGCTGGCATCGGTGTTGATCATGCCGCCAATCGTGGCGCGGTTGGAGGTCGACAGTTCCGGCGCGAAAAACAGCCCGTGCGGCTTGAGCGCGGCATTGAGCTGATCCTTGACCACACCGGTCTGCACGCGCACCCAACGTTCCTCGACGTTGATCTCGAGAATAGCGTTCATATGCCGCGACAGGTCGACCACCACGCCGTCGGTCAGCGACTGCCCGTTGGTCCCGGTGCCGCCGCCACGCGGGGTCAATACCACCTGTTGGTGCTCGGGCCGCGCCGCCAGCCGGGCGACGATTGCGACGTCATGACTGTCCATCGGGAACACGGCAGCCTGTGGCAGGCGCTGGTAGATGGAGTTGTCAGTGGCCAGCACTGTGCGCGAACCGAGGTCACGGGCTATTTCGCCACGAAAGCCGGCCTCCGCCAGGGCATTGAGGAAACGGTCATAGTGACCGACCTGCTCGGAAGTCGGTTTCAACAGCGCAATCATGGTGGTCTTCCTCGCTAGGCGTTTTATATGCAAAGCACGTATGCTTCGAAACGCTCGAATGCATGGCGTTATCAACGGTTAGCGTGATTCTCCGGCCTGTCATGCTTCAGTGCAAACGTAAAACCTGCCGTTTTTCCATGAGTTTTATGAATGAACACCCGAAGACTGACGCCCTCCATGTCGCTGCTGCTCGCCTTCGAGGCCGCCGCGCGGCATGGCAGCTTCACCAAGGCCGCAGACGAACTGGCCCTGACCCAGAGCGCCGTCAGCCGGCAGGTTCAGGCGCTGGAGGCACAACTGGAAGTTGAACTGTTCAAGCGCGATGGCAGACGCATCGAGCTGACTACCGCAGGCGCGCTGTATCAGCATGAGCTGGCCGCCGCGCTGGGCCGCATTCGCAGTGCGACGCTGCAAACCATCGCGCACAAGGCCGAAGGCGGCACGCTGCATCTGGCCGTGCTGCCGACCTTCGGCTCGAAGTGGCTGCTGCCACGGATGAATGACTTTTACACCCGGCATCCGGGCTATGTGGTGCATATCCATTCACGCATCGTGCATGCCGACCTGACGCCCGCCGCCAGCGAAATGAACGCAATCATCTGTGCCGGCAACGGCAGCTGGCCCGGTTACATCGCCCATCCGTTGGTCAGTGAAAAACTGGTGGTCATTGCCAGCCCGGCTGCCCTTGCCGGCTACCAGTCGATGACCCCGGCGCAGGTGGCCCAGCATGCGTTGCTGAGCGTGGTGTCGCGGCCCAATGCCTGGTCGGACTGGTTCGACAGTAATCGGCTGGACCACCACATCATGCGCCCCGGTCCGAGTTTCGAACTGACCTCGCACCTGATCCAGGCCGTCGCGGCCGGCATTGGTATCGCGCTGGTGCCGCGCATTCTGGTGCAGGACGAAATCCACAGTGGCGAACTGGTCACCCTGTTCGAGCCTCTGGACAGCGGACGCAATTATTACCTGGCTTACGCCACGCGTTTTCAGAACCTGCCATCACTGTGCGTGTTCAGGGACTGGCTGCTGTCGACGCCGTTTCCCGACCCTTTGTAAAAGCTGCCCGCAACAGGAGCCACTGTGCGTATCGAGCCCCTTCCGCCGCTGCAGAACCTGATCGCTTTCGAAGCTGCCGTCCGGCATGGCAGTTTCACGCGTGCCGCCACCGAACTGAACCTGACCCAGAGCGCGATCAGCCGTCAGGTTGCGCAACTGGAGGAATTCCTCGGCCGCGCGCTGTTTCGTCGCGAGCACAAGCGCATTCATCTGACGGTCGCCGGGCAGATTTACGCCGAGCAGATCCAGCGCGTACTGACCCTGTGCGCCGAGGCCACCGCTCAGGTGATCACTCACAGCGGCGATCAGCAGCTGACCCTGGCTTGCTCCAGCGGCGTAGCGGCCTTGTGGCTGGGGCCTTTGCTGGGACGTTATCGCGACGCCTTCCCGGCCGTGGATATCCGCCTGCGCGTGGTCGACGGGCTGGATTCGCTGATTCGCGCCGAATTCGATCTGGCGCTGTATTTTCTGCGCGAAGTCTCACCGGCGGGTCTCGACAGCCGTCTGCTGTTCGCCGAATCGGTCAACGCTTACTGCTCGCCTGACTACCTGGGCGGGCGCCTGCTGGAGCCCGCGCAACTGCTGGATCATTGCCTGCTAATGCTCGAAGACGGCCAGCGTCAATGGTTGTCGTGGGGTGACTGGTTCGGCCGCCAGGGTGTCGATGCCTCACTGATCCGCAAGCGCATGACCGTGAACCTGTATCCGGTGCTGGTCGATCTGGCGGTCGCCGGGCATGGCATCGTGCTCGGCTGGCAGCCGATGATCGACCGCCACGTGCAGTCCGGCGCGCTGGTGCCCGCCTGCCGCAAAAGCGTCGGCGCGGTAGGCGGCTATTATCTGCTGACACCCAGCGGCAAGACGCCTCGGCGTGCCGCACGCGCCTTCGAGAAATGGCTGGCAGACGAACTCGCCACAGTGGCTCCACCGCTCTGAAACCTGCATGCGCTTGGCGCATGCAAATCTGCGTAATAAGCGTTTTCTTAAAATCAGCCCAGCGCCTACTCTCGACTGAAACGGGCAAAAAGACCTGACTCAGCCGCACTCGTACCTACCCTGCCCCTCAATCAATGCAGCCGATGCAGGGGGCTTCCCTGCGTGTATCGCATGCAGGAGCTTATCCGGTGAGCACATTACAATCCTCTGCTTCACGCACCCATGAACAAAAGGCACGCCGCGCGGTGGTCGCCACGGTGATCGGCAATGGCCTTGAATGGTTCGACTTCACGGTCTACAGCTTCTTCTCGGTGATCATCGCCAAGGTGTTCTTCCCCACCGGCAGCGAACTGACGTCTTACCTGCTGGCGCTGGCGACCTTCGGGGTGGGCTTTTTCATGCGTCCGGTGGGCGGCATTGTGCTGGGCATCTACAGCGACAAGCGCGGGCGCAAAGCGGCATTGTCGCTGACCATCCTGCTGATGGCACTGGGTACGCTGATCATCGGGCTGACCCCCAGCTTTGCGCAGATCGGCTATCTGGCACCGCTGCTGATTGTCCTGGCGCGCCTGCTGCAAGGCTTCTCTGCCGGTGGCGAGATGGGCAGCGCCACGGCGTTTCTCACCGAGCATGCGCCTGAGGGCAAAAAAGCCTTCTATTCCAGCTGGATTCAGGCCAGCATCGGCGTAGCGGTGCTACTGGGTTCCGCGCTGGGCGCGGTGCTGTCCAGTTACCTGACCCAGGCACAGCTCGAAAGCTGGGGCTGGAGGGTGCCGTTTCTGATCGGCACGCTGATCGGGCCGGTCGGCTTCTATATTCGCAGCCGGGTTGACGAGACACCTGCCTACAAGGCTGCCAAACCGGTCGAATCGCCGCTGCGCGAAGTGATCAAGACCTACCCGCGACAGACCCTGATCAGCTTTTCGCTGGTCGTGCTGTGGACCGTCTGCACCTATGCCATCCTGTTTTACATCCCCTCCTACGCCCAGCGCGTGCTCGGCCTGCCGTCATGGATGGGCTTCAGCGCCGGCATGATGGGCGGCGCGGTACTGATCGTCGCCACGCCGATTGTCGGCGCCCTGGCCGACCGCAGCGGGCATCGCCCCTGGCTGCTGGGCTCGGCCATTGCCATCTTCCTCAGCGCCTACCCGATGTTTCTGTTCATCAACCAGATGCCGGGGCTGTTTTCACTGTTGATCTTCGAGCTGGTGCTCGGCCTGCTGATTTCCGCTTACATCGGCTCGATCCTCGCAGCCTTCGGTGAATTGCTGCCAACCCACGTGCTGTCCACCGGGCTTTCGGTGGCCTACAACTTCGCCGTCACGATCTTCGGCGGGTTTGCCACCTTCACCATCACCTGGCTGATTGCCTCGACCGGCAGCAACCTGGCGCCGGCCTTCTACATCATGTTCGCCGCCATCGTCAGCGGTATTGGCGCAATGCTTTATCACGACCGTGCGCCTGCGGCCCATCAACCCTTGTCTGGAGCTTACCAATGAGTACCACTGAAGCCACACACCTGATCCTGCGCAACGGCCGCCTGCTGGACGTGCAACAAGGACAACTGATTTCGGGCCAGGAGGTCGTGATCGAGGGTGAGCGCATTGTCGCGGTGCGTGCCGAAGGTGAACCGGCCCCGGCGGGCGCTCAGGTCATCGATCTGGGTGGCAGAACACTGATGCCCGGCCTGATCGACTGCCACGTGCATGTTCTGGCTTCCAACGCCAACCTGGGCATGAACGCCCTGCAACCCAACGCAATCATCATGTACCGCGCCTTGCCGATTCTGGCGGCGATGCTCGACCGTGGTTTTACCACCGTGCGCGATGCCGGGGGCGCTGACTGGGCTTTGGCCCGCTCGATTCAGATGGGGTTGATTCCCGGCCCGCGCATCTTCGCATCGGGCAAGGCACTGTCACAGACCGGCGGCCATGGCGACATGCGCGCACGCGGCGAACTGCTGCTCAACGAGCCCTGCTCCTGCTGCTTCCGCGCCGGGGCCATCGCCCGCGTGGTGGATGGCGTCGACAACGTGCGCCTGGCGGTGCGCGAAGAGCTGCAGCAAGGCGCCAACCAGATCAAGATCATGGCCTCGGGCGGTGTGTCCTCGCCAACCGACCCGATTGCCAACACCCAATACAGCGAAGCTGAAATCCGCGCCATCGTCGATGAGGCCGCCGCTGCCAACACCTACGTCATGGCCCACGCCTACACCGCTCGGGCGATTCGCCGGGCCATCGAATGCGGCGTCAGAACCATCGAACATGGCAATCTGGTCGATGCCGACACCGCGCGGCTGATGGCTGAGAAAGGCGCATTTGCGGTACCCACCCAGGTCACTTACGAAATGCTCGCCGAATATGGCGAACGCTTCGGGCTGCCGGCAGACTCGGTCGCCAAGATCGAGGATGTGCGCCAGGCCGGGCGCAATGCCCTGTTACTGTTCGCCGAAGCGGGCGTACCAATGGGCTATGGCTCGGATTTGCTGGGGGAAATGCATGAGTACCAGACTCATGAATTGAAGATTCGCGCAGAACTGCTGGGTAATCTGGCAGCGCTGCGCAGTGCGACAAGTGTGGCGGCGCAGATCCTTCAGCGTGAAGGCGAACTGGGCTGTATCGCCGCCGGTGCGATAGCCGATCTGCTGGTGGTGGATGGCGACCCGCTGAGCGATATCAGTTGCCTGGTCGGTCAGGGCGAGCACCTGGCGATGATTGTTCAGGGCGGTCATGTGCGCAAGAACACTCTGGTCTGACGCCTGGTCAGTGCGTGTCGTCAGTGCGCATTGTGGTCCCAGATCCAGCTCCACACACCGGGCAAGCTGACAGGCTCGCCCGCCGCCTTGACCGTGCGGGCCAGTGCCGCGCGCTGCAACTGCGCGCTGTCGTCATAGAACGGCTTGTCGGCGAGCCGCACGCCGGTCTGCCCGGCACTGTCGACCAGAATCTGCAGGTACTCCCGCGCATGCCGCGCGGTGTAGCGGTTCAGGTCATGGAAGGTCACCACCACCGGAATCACGCCATCCACCGCAGGCAGCTCGCCAGCGGCAATGCGCTCGCGCACCTGTGAGAGCTGGCTGACCATGTTGGAGCGGCGGCGCAGGCTGAAGTTATAGCCCCAGATCTTGCCGTCATTGGCACTCAGGTCAGTGAGCAGTACCTGCAGACGGTGGCGCTGATAGGCGCTGAAGGTGCGTTTGTCGTAATTCCAGAACGGCGGACGCAGCAAGGTGGTCGGCACACCGGTGATAGAGGCGATGATCGCGCAGCCCTGGGTCAGGGATTGCTCAAGCTCCTCATCGCTCAGCGAACGGTGGTTGGTGTGGTGCGGCGTGGCGGTGTGAAAGCCCAGCAGGTGGCCTTCTTCATGCTGACGACGCATGATCGCCCGGCCCTGATCACTGTTACCCGCACCGGTTGCGCCGGTCTGCACGAAGAACACCGCCTTGATGCCCGGCTGCAGCGGATTGTCGGCCAGGCTGTCGAGCACGGTGATGCTGGGGTTGTAGAACGTCGAGGCGCTCGGGCCATCGTCGAAGGTCAGCAGAAAGCGCACCGGTGGCTGTTGCTGCAGCTGCGCGGCGGTTTTCGCGGTCAGCGGGATCGGCGCGCTGATGCAGGCCGACAGGCTCGCAGCGATGGCCAGTACGCAAAAAGCCTTGAGCACGAACTTAATCACGGTAGGGAATCCTGTGGCCGGTCTGCTGAAGCGCACGCATGATCATCCACAGGCGCGGCAAACACAATCACTGCCGCCCGAAGTTTATCTGCACCGAAACAACTCATGCGATTGAAGTCGGCATGGCTTACCGGCATATGTTGGCAGTCGATGGCCTGCCGATGCAGGCTGTGATCAATATCGGGATCGTGCAGGTAGACGAAATCGCTGTCGCAATCGGTGACCATCACCCAGTGCGGTGCCTTGGAACGGGTCAGGCGGTAACTGCTGATCAGCACCAGCGGCTTGCCGCCATCGGCCAGCAGACCTGGCAGGTTCAGCGAGCGATTGGGCAGTGTCTGCACACCGGCGGTTTGCAGCGCCTCACAGAACTGCTCGTGAACCAGGCGAATCACCTGTTTCTTGTTGTCACTGCGCACACCGCCCAGAAACAGCGGGCCTGAGACCGACACCAGCAGCTTCACCGCAAAACCCCGTTGAAGAGCCGCCAGCGCAAGCCCCTGAGGACTGCAACCGCCGTGGCCGGAGGTCATGAACACCGTGGTCGCCTCACGCCAGATCTGCAATTCTTCGCCACGGCCCATCGAGCGCGCAGGTTGCAGGGCCTTCATGGCCATCAGCAGACAGGCCGGGCCACAGGTGAACTCCAGAGTCTGCTGGTAGTAAGGCACTGAGCGACTGTCCAGTCGGGCGTGTTCAACGATGCGTTTCTCGTAGCGCAAGGCCGGGGCATGGTCCTGGTAATAGTCGTCGACCTGGGCGAAACGCCGATAACCGCTGCGCTCGTAAAGCGCGATGGCGGCGCCGTTATCGGGGCGCACCTCAAGGCGCAGGTAAGCACAGTCGCGGCCCACGGCCTGTTGTTCGGCACGTTGCAACAACTGTCTACCCAGCCCCTTGCCCCGCGCTGCATCGGCAATCGCCAGCGAATACAAGCGCCCCAGTGAAGTGCCGCGATGAAACAGCACCAGCGCATAGCCGGTGAGCTGTCCGGCCTGCTCGGCGACGATCAGGCTGGCATTGGCACGGCGGATCATCCAGTGAAAGCTGCGCGCAGTCAGACGGTCGCCGTCAAAACACTGGTTCTCCAGAAGCAGCAAATCATCGACATCGGTTTCAACTGCATCTCGAAATATAAAGTCCATCTGCACCGCCGTAAAAGTTGTGTAACGAAACGGGACATTTCAAAAAGCACATGCTTAATAGAAAGGACTTGTTTCCCATCGGATCGATTACACATGTCAGCGGCACAGGTGAAGATGAACGAAGTATCTGCGCAACTTGCGCTTTCAGCAACAACCCGACGAGCAGACCCCACAACACTCTTTGCAGCGCAGAGGCAACTGGTGATTATTGTCGAACGGCTCGAAGACTGGGCATCGTACTTTCCCAGCGAAGACCTGATCAGCGCCCAGGACTACCTGGAAAAACCGCTGAAAGCCACGGCAGGCAGGCGTGTGCAAGTCATCAACCTGTGCCGCAGCTATAAATATCTGGGCCACGGTTATTACTGTTCCCTGCTGGCCGAAGCGCGCCAGCACAATGTTATTCCCTCGGTTAAGACCATCAGCGAGTTGACCCGCAAGTCACTCTACGGCCTGGCCCTCGATGACCTGGACAAGTTGCTGGAGACCGCACTTGAGGATCATCCCTATGACGACACCGAAGGGTTTACCCTGACACTGTACTTCGGCCAGACCACACTTGAGCCGTTGAAGGATCTTGCCCGTCAGTTGTTTGAAGTCTTCCCCTGCCCGATCCTGATGGTGGAGTTTCGCAAGCGTGACAACTGGCATATTGCGGGTATCAAGGCCGGCGCTCTGCCGCGTTTGCGCGAAGATCAGCAGGATGAGTTCGCCACGGCGCTGGAAGGCTTCAGCCGCAACGTCTGGCGCCAGCCCAGTTCGCGGCGCATGGCCCGCTACGACCTGGCGATTCTGCATGATCCGCAGGAACAGCTGCCGCCGTCCAACCCTGAGGCGCTGGCCAATTTCATCCGCGTCGGTCAGCGTCTGGGCATCGATGTCGAGCTGATTGAAAAGAAAGACTACGCCCGGCTGGCCGAGTACGACGCGCTGCTGATTCGCGAAACCACCAGCGTCGACAACCACACCTATCGCTTTGCCAAGAAGGCCGAAAGCGAGGGGCTGGTGGTCATGGATGACTCCACCTCGATCCTGCGTTGCACCAACAAGGTGTATCTGACCGACCTGCTCAAAAGCCATGATCTGGGCATGCCGCGAACGGAAATTCTCTACAAGGACCGCCCGGAAGAACTGCAGCACGTGGCCACACGCCTGGGCTTCCCGCTGGTATTGAAGATCCCCGATGGCTGCTTTTCCAGAGGTGTGATCAAGGTCAGCACGCCCGAGGAAATGCACACGGCAACGACCCAGTTGTTCGAGCACTCGGTATTGCTGCTGGCCCAGGAGTTTTTCTACACCGAGTACGACTGGCGCATCGGCATTCTCAATCGCAAACCGATATTCGCCTGCCAGTACTTCATGTCCAAGGGGCATTGGCAGATCTACAACCACAAGGCGATCGGTGCCGAAGTGATTGGCGAATGCCGCACGCTGGCGGTGCACGAAGCGCCGCGCGCCGTGGTCGAACTGGCGCTCAAGACCGCCAACCTGATTGGTGACGGCTTGTATGGCGTGGACTTGAAACAGTCAGGCGATCAAGTGGTGGTGATCGAGGTCAACGATAATCCGAACCTGGATGCCGGCATCGAAGACGCTTATCTGCAAGATGATCTGTACAGCCTGGTGCTGGAAGAGTTCGTCCGCCGTCTGGAGCTCAAGCGCCTCGGTCAGGCATGGTGAAACGATGATTCAGGGCCTGAAACTCGACAACAACCAGTTGCTGGCATGTGATCCGCAAAAAGCTCAGGTGCTGTGGTTCAGCGAACCGGATGCCGGGGAACGCAGATTGTTGCTGGAGCGATTCCACCTTGATGAGCACGCCGTTGCCTCGGCACTCGACCCGGACGAAATTTCGCGCATCGAGTTTCACCCTGATGCGTTGTTCGTCATCTGGAAACGTCCCGAGAACTATTCGGGCAAGGACAGCTTCTCGTTCGACGTCTCGTCCTTTGGCGTGCTGTTGAGCCGGGACCAACTGGTGCTGATCTGTGATGACGAGCAACCCTTGAGCGCGCTGGGCGCTCACCGCCCGTTGAACCAGCCGCTGGATATCCTTCTGGAGCTGCTGTTCAACAACATTCATCACTATCTGGGTCACTTGAAAGTCATCAAGATGGTCGCCCGGGAATTGCAGCAGAAATTCAACTCTTCCCTGGAAAACCGCCATCTGCTGCAGATGTTCAACCTCAGCGAAAGTCTGGTGTATTACATCAACGCCATCCACAGCAACGGTGCGGTCCTGACGCGTCTGCGCAATCATGCGCAAGGCAGGCAATACGCCGCCGACAGCCTGGCGCTGATCGACGACATGATCATCGAGAACGACCAGTGCTACAAACAGGCGGAGATCTATTCCACGGTGTTCGCCGGTCTGATGGATGCGCGCGGCAATCTGGTCAATAACAGCACCAACACCCTGCTGCGCAAACTGACCTTGATCAATGTGGTGTTTCTGCCGTTGAACCTGATTGCCGGGATCGGCGGCATGTCGGAATTCAGCATGATGACCGCCCCGCTGCACTGGTGGGTGGCTTACCCGGCACTGCTGCTGGCCATGCTCGGGATGGGGGCGGTGATGGTCTGGGGGCTGCGCAGAATGGCGCGCGCAGCCTGAGCGGTTATTGCTCCCACTCGGCCTTGGCGATCTGCAGACCATGCAGGCCGTTATAGGCCGCGCGCTCGGGGGACTGCCAGCCGTCCAGCAGCGACGCGTCGAGGTCATAGATCTCGACGCCCAGCGGCCGGCAGACGCTCAACGGGTCCTGCGCATCAGGCCCCCACATCGGCAGTGACAGGTCGCCACCCGGACAGGTCGACAAGGCACACAGCAGGTCGATTTCCGCGAAAAACTCCAGATAGTCGCCCTTCTGCGCCGGGCAGGCTTTCATGAAATACAGGTCGTCATGGTTCAGGCCAGTGCACTGGAAGATGTTCAGCACATCGTGCACATCGAACTCGGTCAGCCCGTGCGGCAGCACTGCGCGAGTCAGGTTGGAATGGCAGTGATGGTGAAAGTCTTCGCCGGTCAGCATCTTGTTGACGTAGGGATCACAGCGCGTGCCGAGCAGGTCATGCAGGCGACCGCCGTGCTCGTCGGTTCCGTAACTGGCCAAGCTGTCATCGGTGATGGTTACCATTGGCCGCAAAAACGGCAGGTTCGACCACAGCCGATCGTGGGTGCTGACATGCGCGCCCTGCAACTGCCGCGTGCGCGCAGCCCACAGTCGCTCGCGGGGGTCGTTGGCGTTCCAGACATTGAAATCGCCGACTTGCGGGCCCACCGGTGTGGTGACCCGAAACACCTGACCGGCCTTGACCTTCCAGGCCCGCCCGGTACGAATCGGTACTTCGAACTGTTCGACGAGGGTGCGTTGCTGCGCATTCGTGCGGATGCGCTCATAAAAGGCAGTGTCGACTTGCAGCGCCGCGCCTTTGCTGACCTGGTAAGCGGCTGGATAGTCTTTGTACATACTGGGCTTCTCGGTGGCAGGATGTACCGGTTGATACTGCAAATTACAGGCCCGATTACTGGAAATCCCGGCTGCGCACATCCAGCCCGGTGAGCAACGGCGTCAGGTCATACAGGCGCTGGGCAATCAGGTGCCGCACCCCGCTTTTCGATTCCAGTCGCCCGAACACCTGCAGCAATTGCGAGCCCACCAGCACCTTGCGCTGACGCTCGGCAAGGTCGCGCCAGACTACGACGTTGACCATGCCGAACTCATCTTCAAGGGTGACGAAGGTCACGCCACTCGCAGTGCCCGGTCGTTGACGACCAATGACCAGCCCCGCCACGCTGAGGGTCCGGTCGTTTTCCAGGTGTAACAAGTCTTGTGAGCTGCGAAAGCGCTTGGCAGCCAGTTGCCGACGCAGCAAGGCCAGCGGGTGTGGGCCCAGGGTGGTGCCCAGCGTTGTGTAGTCGGCCACCAGGTCTTCGGCCACGGTCGGCAGCGGCAAGATCACCTGGGTTTCTTCGCTGGGCAGGTCGTCGAACAGCGGGCGCTGGGCCTCAACCCCGGCGACTTCCCAGCGCGCCCGGTGCCGATGGCCGATCAGGCCGCGCAAGGCACCGGAATCCGCCAGCGCTTCGGCGGCGCGCGAGTCCAGCTCGGCGCGCAACGTCAGGTCCGTGGCATCGACAAACGGACGTTTCGCGCGCGCGGCTTCGATGCGCAAGGCATCTTCCTCACGAAAGCTGCGGACCATGCGCAGCCCGAGACGAATCGCCAGATTGCGCGTGCTGTCAGGATGATCGAGCGGCTCCAGCGAACAATCCCAGTCGCTGTAACGCACATCCACCGGGCGAATTTCAATGTGATGGCGACGTGCATCCTGCAACAGCTGATCCGGGCTATAAAACCCCATCGGCCAGCTGTTGATCAGTGCGCAGGTGAACGCTGCCGGTTCATGGCACTTGAGCCAGCAACTGGCGTAGGTCAGCAAGGCGAAACTGGCGGCATGAGATTCGGGAAAACCATAACTGCCAAAGCCCTTGATCTGTTCGAAGATCCGGTCGGCAAAGTCCGCTTCATAGCCGTTTTTCAGCATGCCCGTGCGCAGCCGTTCGCGATGCGGCTCGAGCCCGCCGTGACGTTTCCACGCGGCCATCGCGCGACGCAACTCGTCCGCTTCGCCCGGCGTGTAGTCGGCGGCCAGAATGGCCACTTCCATGACCTGCTCCTGGAACAGCGGCACACCCAGGGTGCGCTTGAACACCGATTCAAGCTTGGGCGGATAGGTGACTGCCTCTTCGCCATTGCGCCGCCGCAGGTACGGGTGAACCATATCGCCCTGGATCGGCCCTGGCCGGACAATGGCGACTTCGATGACCAGGTCGTAGAATTTTTCCGGTCTGAGGCGCGGCAGCATGGCCATCTGCGCCCGCGACTCGATCTGAAACACGCCGATGGTGTCGGCCCGGCTGATCATTTCGTAGGTTTTCCGGTCGTCGCCCGGAAGACTTGCCAGAGTCCATCGTTGGCCACGGTGCAAATGCACCAGATCGAACGTACGGCGCAAGGCACTGAGCATGCCCAGTGCAAGAATGTCGACTTTCAACAGGCCGACCAGGTCCAGGTCGTCCTTGTCCCACTGGATGATAGTGCGATCGGCCATTGCGGCGTTCTCGACCGGCACTAGCGTTTCAAGCGGGTGTTCGGAAATCACGAATCCCCCCGGGTGTTGCGACAGGTGCCGGGGAAAACCGATCAGTTCGCCGGTCAGCGCCAGCACGCGCTTGAGGATCGGCGTGTCGGCATCGAAGCCGTATTCGCGCAAGCGTTCAGGCGACGGCAACGAATCGCTCCAGCGACTGAAGGCTTCGGCCAGGGCATTGATCTGGTCTGGCGGCAAGCCCAGCACCTTGGCCACGTCACGCATCGCGCCGGAACCGTGATAAGTGCTGGCTACGGCCGTCAGCGCTGCCCTGCCCCGGCCATAGCGCCGAAAGATGTACTGAATGACTTCTTCGCGGCGGTCATGCTCGAAATCCACGTCGATGTCCGGTGGCTCGTTGCGCTCTCTGGAAATGAAGCGCTCGAACAGCAGGTTGCTCTGTTCCGGGTTCAGTTCGGTGATCCCCAGCGCATAACACACTGCCGAGTTGGCCGCCGAGCCGCGTCCCTGACAAAGGATGTGCTGGCTGCGGGCAAACTCGACGATGTCATGCACGGTCAGAAAATAGCTGTCGAACTTCTTTTCCGCGATCAGCGCCAGTTCCTTCTCGACCTGCGCTCGGGTGGCCGGTGTCAGCCCGCCCGGCCAGCGCCTGCGAACACCGCGCTCGGTCAGTTCACGTAGCCACGACGTAGAGGTCTGGCCCTTGGGGACCAGCTCATGCGGGTATTCATACTTCAAATCGCCCAGGTCGAACGTGCAGCGCCGGGCAATACGCACCGACTCGGCGAGCAGCCAGTCCGGGTAATGCTCGCTGAGCGCATCCAGTGGCCGCAAATGGCGCTCGCCATTGGCAAACAGCAGATGACCTGCCTCGGCCACTGTGGTGTGGTGGCGGATGGCAGTCATGGTGTCCTGCAGGGCACGCCGGCCACGCGCATGCATGTGCACATCGCCACTGGCCACTGCCGGAATACCCAGCGATTGTGCCAACGCCAGAAGGTCGGCCAGCCGCTGCTCGTCATCCGGGCCACGGTGCAGCCCGACACCCAGCCACAGGCGCTCGGTAAATCGCTCACGCAACCAGCGTCCGCCGGCCAGACAGGCTTGAGCATCCTCGTCGAGGTCCGGCAGCCAGAGGGCCAGCAACCCGGCCGGCGCAGGCTCGAAGTCTTCGCGCAACACGCGGTATTCACCTTTTTTGGCCCTGCGGCGCGCGACCGTGATCAATGTGCACAGCGCCTCATAGCCTGTCTGGTTTTCCACCAGCAAGACGACTTTCGGGCCGTGTTCGATGTGCATTTCGCTGCCGACGATCAACGGCAGACCGGTGCTTTTTGATGCCTGCCAGGCGCGTACGATACCGGCCAGGGTGCACTCGTCGGTGATTGCCAGCGCCTTGTAGCCATGACGCACCGCCCGTTCGAACAACTCGCGTGCGCTCGAGGCACCCCGCTGAAAGCTGAAGTTGGACAGGCAATGCAGCTCGGCGTATTCGCTGGTCATGCGAACCAGCCATGCAGCAGCAACTCACCCGGCTCGCCAACCGCGCGATACGCCCAGGCGCGTTGGCCACTGGCGGTTTCGACCAGGTAATAGTCGCGGCGCACATCGCCGCCGTCCCACCACCCGGATTCGATTCGCTCGGGCCCGGCCACGATGCGGGTCGCCTGTACCGGCAGTGGCTGAGGCTCGCGCAGCAGCCAGCCCGGACGCGTGAAGCCTCTGGCTGGCAGGACCGGTTTACTGCTGCTGTGCGCTTGCCAGGCACATTCGGGACGATAATCGGCCTGGGCGCGCAAGCCATTGACTGACTCGTCGCCCAGACGCGCCCGCAGGCGCTCGCGCAGTTGCTCCCAGGGCAAGGTCTGCTGCACGCGCTCATCGAACAACTGACGGTGCGCCGGGACGAAATCCGGCAAGTCTCGCGCCAGCAGGCGCACGGCACGTACCGGCGACGCTACCAGCACCTGTTCCAGCCTGCCGCGGGCCAGTTCGAAGAGCATCGAAGCATCGCGCTCGGCACTCAGCAGTCCGACTGGTACCACAGTCTCCGGACCTTCAACATGCTCCAGATGCAGGGAAAATCGCTGCACACCGCTGTCGCGTCCGGCCAGGAACAAGGCCAGATCGGCGATCAGCCGCTTGAGCGGAAACAACAGGGCCTGATGGGACTCGACATCGAAATTCAGCTCGATGCGTACATCGAAAAAGTCCGGCGGCGTGTAGCACTCCAGCGCCACGGGGCGCTCGCCGAGCAAGGTGTCGAGGTGCTGCAGCACGCTGGCCGGAAACCGCCGGGCCAGCGTATCGCGGGGCAGCCCCAGCACCTGCCGCACGCTACGCAGCCCCATGCGTGTCAGGGCGGTAGCGGTTTCGCGGCTCAGGCCAATGCGTTCCAGTGGCATCTGCTCCAGACGGCGACGCAATTCATGCGGACAGTCGATGCTCAGCCCGTCATGCATGTTGGCCAGCATTCGCGCGGCTATCGGGTTGGGCGCGACCACGATGCGATGGCGAAAACCCTGCGTGGTCAGCTCTTCACGCAAACGCGCCTCGAACACCGGCCAGGGGCCGAACAACTTGAGGCTGGATTCGATTTCCATCAGCAGCACCCGCGGGTACTTGAGGCTGACATTGGAACTGAAACCGTAGGCCCAGGCCGCGAGCAGTTGCTGCAAACGCTCGATATCGGCCGGGTCATGCTCGATCGTGGTGAAGTTCGGCACCAGCGCCTGGGCTGCGGTCAGCGACTGCCCGGCTTTCAGCCCCAACGCACGCGCAGCCGGATTGACGCTCTGCAATACGCGACGTTGAGCGCTGCCGCTGATCAGCGCCAGCGGTTCATCGGGGTTGCCGTGACGACGCATGACGCCGTCCAGCGCCAGTTGCGGCAGCAAGACACAGGCCCAGAGCATAAGAACCTCAAGCGTCGGTCGGGAACGGAATGGGGAAAGGCGGCGCAAGTCCGCCCCGGCATTTGAGCACCCGCAACTGTGCGGGACGGATATCGAGCGCTATGCGCAGGGCCGCAGGTGAAGGGTTGGCGGCGGCCTGCTGCGGGCGACAGGCAAAGGCCAGGGTCTGCCCGGTTTCGGCAGCCACCTGCAAGCGGCGCAGTGCACGGTCATCGACCATGCCGGGCCAGCACACGACCGCGCCACAGCTGCCGGAGCGCAGGCATTGCTCGGCGGCCCACAGGGCATCGCGGGGACTCGCCTCGATCACCACCAACTGGCGCAGATCGACGCCGGCGGACAGCCACGCCTGTGGGTAAGGAATATAAGGCGGTGCGACCAGCACAATGCGCTCGGCGATTGCGGAAAGCCGTGCCAGGCTCGGCCATAGCAGGCGCAGTTCGCCGCTGCCATTGGCCGGAATGAGGATTTCAGTCAGGGCCGCAGCAGGCCAGCCGCCGGTGGGCAAGGCAGCGTCCAGCAACGCGTGGCCACTGGGCTGCGGGCTGACCTGTGGCGCGCTCTGCTGACGCCCTTTCCAGACCCTGCGCTCATCCAGCAAGGCGTCCAGGCTGACCACCGCGCCCATCATTCGCGACGCACCAGCCCGCAGAACACGCCTTCGATGGCGAAGTCCTGATCGGGCGTGACGATGATCGGTTCATAGGCCGGGTTGCGCGGCAACAGGCGCACCTGATCGGCGCGGCGTTGCAGGCGTTTGATGGTCACCTCGCCGTCCAGACGGGCAACCACGATCTGTCCGTCACCGGCCTGCGAGTTACTGTGCACGCCCACCAGATCGCCATCGAGAATACCGTCCTCGATCATCGAGTCGCCCTGCACACGCAGCAGGTAGTCCGGCACACGGGTAAAGGTGCTGCGGTCCAGGTGCAGCGTGGTGTGGATATCGAGATCAGGCCCGATCGGTGCGCCCGCCGCCACGCGCCCCAGTACCGGAATTTCCAGCAATTCGGGCCGTGGCTCAGTGTTCAGCAGGCGAATGCCCCGTGCCTGATGCGGGACGACTTCGATCAGCCCGGCTTCAGTGAGGGCGACAATGTGTTTGCGTGCCACGCTGCGTGAAGCAAAACCGAAAGCCTCGGAAATTTCCGCCAGGCTCGGTGATTGCCCCTGCAGCGCGATGCGATCGCGGATGAAGGTAAGGATAGCGTTGCGTCGAGGAGATAATGTGCTCATGGAGTACATTTGTACTCCATTCGGTGTTTTGTGACTAGCGCGGTTGGTCGGATTCAAGAGGCGCGGTGTTGCATGTCCAACGACAGGCGATGAACACCGCTATGGGCGACATTGTTTGGATTTCAACAACAGTGAAATAAGAAACACCCGGTTTATTGAGCCCGGCAAAGAGGCGAAACTCGACCGCTCTTTCAACGATCAGGAGCACTCATTGTGATCACGCGCCAATTGGGTAACCACGGTCCGCAGGTTTCGGCCCTCGGGCTGGGCTGCATGGGAATGTCGGACTTCTACACTACCGGCATCGACGAAAAGGAATCCATCGCCACCTTGCACCGCGCGCTGGAGCTGGGTGTCACTTTTTTCGATACGGCGGACATGTACGGCCCGTACACCAACGAAGCCTTGCTTGGCCGTGCCCTCGAGGGCAAGCGTGAAGGTATCTACCTGGCCAGCAAGTTCGGCATCGTGCGTGGCGACGACCCGCATGCACGTGGCGTCAATGGCAGCCCGGCGTACATTCGCCAGTCCATCGACGCCAGTCTGAAGCGGCTGAACACCGATTACCTTGATCTCTATTATCAGCACCGCGTCGACCCCAAGGTGCCCATCGAGGACACCATTGGCGCCATGGCTGAACTGGTCAAGGCTGGCAAGGTACGCCACATAGGTATTTGCGAAGCCAGTGCAGCGACCATCGAAAAGGCCCACGCGGTGCACCCGCTGGCGGCCGTGCAGAGCGAGTACTCACTCTGGACACGCGATCCGGAACAGGATGGCGTGCTTGCCACCTGCCGTCGTCTGGGCATTGCCTTCGTGGCTTACAGCCCGCTCGGTCGGGGGTTCCTGACCGGCGAATTGCGCACCCCGGACGATTTCGCGGCCGATGACTATCGTCGCTTCACCCCACGGTTTCAGGGCGAAAACTTCAATCGCAATCTGCAATTGGTCGAGAAGGTGAAAACACTGGCTACGGCCAGGGGCATCAGCGCATCACAACTGGCGCTGGCCTGGGTGCTTGCCCAGGGCGAGGACATTATTCCGATCCCAGGCACCAAGCAGCGCAAGTACCTGGAAAGCAATGTGGCCGCAGCTTCATTGACGCTGAGTGCCGATGACCTTGTCCAGCTGGAAGCGATTTTCCCGGCCCAGGGGTCGGCATCCGGCGAGCGTTATAACGCGGCGTCAATGAAGTCCCTCAACGGCTGAAAACCGTTGAGGCTCGACATCAGGTCGCTTCAGGGCAGGTCTCGGTGCCGTTGTTGAGGCCTTGCTTCTGATTCTTGTAATCGAGCGTGGCTTTGCCATCGACCCATTTCAGGGTGACGACAATCACCGAGTCGAAATCATCGTTTGTCCAGTCATCCAGCAGCTTGGTGCTCTTGCCGGACGCTTCTTCAGCAACCTTGTTGATCAGCTCCGGCAGGTAGCCATGCGACCAGGCGGTGTAGATGATTGCGTTGTGGTACTTGTCCTGCATCAGTTCATCGGCCAGGTCTGCGGTGTCATTGGCACCGAAGTCGAGGTTGACGGGCAGACCCAGTTTGATTGCGCTGGGGCCTACCGTCATCAGCGGACGAACGTAGCTGTAGGACTGGTCGCCCTCACCCTCTTCCACATGCCGGCTCGGATTGGCAGCAAAAATGAAATCAGCCTTGCCGAATTCCCTGGGCAGAACTTCCGACAGTTCTATCGCCCGGTTGAGCCCCTGACAGTTCAGTTGCCCCAGCCCCATGGCCGGTTTTTCGGCATGCCGAAGGAACACCAGTGTCTGGGTACCATTCTTGGGCTCTGCATGGACGCCTTTGCCCAAGGTGAAAAAGGCCAAGGCAGAAGCCACCAGCAAGGAGGGGAAGAAGCACCACGCAAGACGGCGCTGAAGTCGGGTGATGGAAGGCATTTTCGGCATATTCATTATTTTCTGAGTCCGGTGCGCATTTGAAAGGGGACAGCCATCTGGCTGGTGCGAATACGCAGGCTTGTGCAGCTCGCCCTGGAAATTTCTGCGGATCAGTCAAAAAGGGTCACGCGCGAATCTTAGGCTCTGTACGAAAAGTGGCTGCGCTCGGTGATGCTTCGTTAAAAACAGGCTCGGAATGCTCATTTACAACACGTAGACTCCGCTTCCTCGCCTGTTTTTGCCTCGCCTGACCTTCGCTCGCCGACTTTTCGTACAGAGCCTAGTGCGCACATGTTTCGAAATTAAGAATGTGGACGATTAAGAGTGTCAAAAAACGATTCTGTTGCAATGCCGGCAAAAAAATCGTCTGACAAACAGAGAAAATGTCAAAAAATCGTCGAAAGAGGAGTCATCAGACCTGACTGTTTGCCTGGCAACAGCCATTCAACAGACCGCCGTCAGATCAACATCACGGACATCGGAAAACCGCGTAAAGCCCCGGAATTCAAGCACTCTGGTGTTTGGCATAGAGCGTGCAGTATTCCTGTTGTGAATTTCACGCCCTGCGAACTGCCTGTTTTGGAATATACCAACCGGTCGCTGCGGCTCTAGTTTTCCTGACCTGGACGCCACTATGCCACAACCCCCCGTTTCTTTTCGGTTGTTGTCTCCCCGCACGCTGATTCGCTGGATGGCGAGCACCTGTGTATTGGCGTTGAGCCTCCACGGCGCGGTGCAGGCCGCCGAGGCCGTACCTGCCGAAATCCGTCTGGACTATGCCTACTATTCGCCGGTCAGCCTGGCGCTCAAGCATTTTGGCTGGCTGGAGAAAGCCCTGCCGGAGGCGAAAGTCACCTGGGTGTTGAGCCAGGGCAGCAACCGCTCGCTGGAGTACCTGAACAGTGGCAGCGTCGACTTCGCTTCGTCGGCCAGCCTGTCTGCCGTGCTGGCCCGGGCCAACGGCAGCCCGATCAAGTCGGTGTATGTCTACAGCCGGGCGGAATGGACAGCACTGGTGGTGCGCAAGGATTCTCCCCTGCAATCGGTTGCCGAGCTCAAAGGCAAGAAAATAGCCGCCACCAAAGGCACCGATCCTTATCTGTTCACCTTGCGCGCGCTGCAGAAGGCCGGGCTGAAAAAGGATGATGTCGAACTGCTGCACCTGCAGCATCCCGATGGGCGCACAGCCCTTGAAAAAGGTGACGTAGATGCCTGGGCAGGGCTTGACCCGCACATGGCGGCCAGTGAAATCCAGTCCGGCTCGCGCCTGCTTTACCGCAACAAGGACTTCAACAGCTATGGCGTACTGAGCGTCACGGAAACCTACGCCAAGGAACACCCACAGGCGATCAGAACAGTATTGAGCGCTTATGAACAAGCCCGGGAATGGGCAGTAAAAAATCCTGATGAGCTGGCCAGGCTGCTGGCGACCGAGTCGGGCCTGCCGCTGGAAGTCGCCAGGCTGCAATTGACCCGCACAGACCTGAGCAGCCCGCAACTGAGCGCGAAAGACGTGGAGGCGTCCAAGGCCGCAGCGCCGATTCTGGTCGCGGAGGATCTGGTGCGCAAAGGCGTCAATGTCGAGCAGGTCATCGATCAACTGATCACGCCTGAATTCTCCAAAGCCGTGATCGCCACTCCATGACCAGCCGGGACAAAACGTTGCCTGCCTCAGCACGGGCAACAGTGCCGGACAAGGCGCAACCAACGCTTTGGCAGCGCTACCGAACGCCACTCAAAGGTCTGGTAGTGCCGGCGGTGATCATCGTCCTGCTGGAGATTATCGTCCGTATCGGCTGGCTGCCTGCCTACCAGATGCCAGCGCCCAGCGAGATCGTGCTGACCCTGCGCGACCTGGCGGACGGTGCGTTGTGGAAGCACATCAGTGCCAGCCTGCTGCGTGTACTCTGCGGCTTTGCGATCGGCGCGAGCCTGGCCCTGGTGTTTGCCGCATGGGTGGGGCTCAGTCGTGAGGCAGAGGCGTATCTGGAGCCGACATTCGCCGGCCTTCGCTCCATTCCGAGTCTGGCGTGGGTGCCGCTTCTGCTGTTGTGGCTGGGCATTGGCGAGACATCGAAAATCGTGCTGATTGCCATTGGTGCGTTCTTTCCGGTCTATCTCAACGGCGTGGCCGCGATTAGAGGCATTGACCGAAAGCTGGTGGAAGTCGGTCAGATGTATGGCTTGAGCCGCTATCGCCTGACCCGGCGCATTCTTCTGCCCGCCGCCCTGCCCGGCCTGTTTACCGGTTTGCGCAGCGGCATGAGCCTGTCGTGGATGTTTCTGGTGGCCGCCGAGCTGATCGCGGCCACCAAAGGCTTGGGCTACCTGCTCAGTGACGGGCGCGAAACCTCGCGCCCGGACATCGTGCTGGCGGCCATCATCGTTCTGGCGACACTGGGCAAACTCAGCGACGGCCTGTTGGCAAGTCTGGAAAAACGCTTCCTGGCCTGGCGCGATACATTCAACGGGCAAAGCCGCGAGGGTTGATAGATGCTGGAATCACTGATGGATATACGCGTAGAGCACAAGGCGTTCGCGGGCAATACCGTGCTGCGTGATATCGATCTGTCGCTGCAATCAGGTGAAATCGTCAGCCTGCTGGGCCCCAGCGGCTGCGGCAAAAGCACGCTGCTGAGGATTGTCGCCGGACTGGAGCAGGATTTTCGTGGTTCGGTGCAGCGTATTCAGGGCGAAGTGGCGTTCGTGTTTCAAGAGCCGCGCCTGATGCCCTGGCTGACCGTCGCACAGAACATCGGTTTCAGTGACGATGACCGCTACGACCGCCACTGGGTCGGTCAATTGACCGAAGAAGTAGGCCTGTCCGGTTTTGCCGACGCCTTGCCCAAAGCGCTGTCAGGGGGCATGGCCCAGCGCGTGGCTATCGCGCGCGGCCTGTACTCGCACCCGGCGGTGTTGCTGCTGGATGAGCCGTTCAGCGCAGTCGATGCGTTTACCCGGATGAAGCTTCAGGACCTGCTGCTGCAACTGGCTGCGCGCCATGCCATCACCCTGTTGCTGGTGACCCATGATGTCGACGAGGCGTTGTACCTGAGCGACCGCGTGCTGGTGATGGGCAGCCGCCCCGGCACAATAACCCACGACTTGCCGGTCCGGCTGCAGGCACCCAGGGATCGTCGCGATCCGCTAATGGCCCGGTTGAAGGCTCAGGCGCTGACCGAACTGCAGCAGGCTCATGTCATTTGAACAGCGTTACCTGCCGGCCCTGAATGTGTCCCAGAGTTTCTCGCGAAACGAATTGATAGTGTCCGGGACCTGAGACATCACGAACAGGCGGCTCAGCATGTCGGCGTCCGGGTACACCGTGGTATCGGTCCACAGGCCCGGGCCGATCAGCGCGTCCGCCTTTTCATTGCCGTTGGCGTAATGCACGGTATTGGTGATGTTGGCGATCACTTCGGGGCGCAACAGGTAATTCAGGAACGCATAGGCGCCCTTGGTATCGGTGGCGTCAGCCGGGATGGCGACCATGTCGAACCACATGGGCGCGCCCTCCTTCGGAACGACATAATCTATGGTGAAGCCGTTGCCTTCTTTCTGCGCCTGCTCCTGAGCCTGGGAAATATCCCCGGAATAGCCCACCGCGACACAAATCCTGCCCTTCGCGAGGTCGGCGATGTAATCGGCAGAGCTGAAATTGCGTATGTACGGCCGTACGCTGTCCAGTACCGCCTTTGCCTGACGATAGTCGTCAGGTACTTCGCTGTGCGGCGGCAAGCCAAGGTAATTCAGGGTGATCGGCAGAAGAGCCGGTGCGCTGTCGAGAAATACGACACCGCATTGGGCAAGCTTTTTCATGTTTTCCGGCTTGAGCACCAGATCCCAGGAATCGAGCGGTGCATCCTTGCCGAGGATGGCCTTGACCTTGGCTGAGTCATAGCCGATGCCGGTGCTGCCCCACAGATAAGGGAAACCATGCTGGTTACCGGGGTCACTGCCCTCCAGCGCCTTGAGCAGGACCGGGTTGAGGTTTTTCCAGTTGGGCAACTGTCGCTTGTCGAGGGTTTTGAGCAGCCCGCTCTGGATTTGTCGTCCCATGAAATGAATGGACGGAAAAACCACATCGTGACCGGAGTGACCCGCCAGCAGTTTTGCGTTCAGCGCCTCATTGGTTTCAAAGGTTTCGTAAGTGGTCTTGAAACCCGTGGCGGCTTCGAAATTCTTCAGGGTGTCCGGCGCTATATAGTCCGTCCAGTTGTAGATATTGACCGTCTCCGCCGCATGGCTGGTCGAGGCCAGCAACACCAGTGCGGCAAGGGATTTTCTCAGCATGTGCGGTTCCTCGGGTCAATAGCGACAGCTTGCCCCAGACCCGGCACGAAAACCATCTTCGTCACGGCAAATTCAGTCCACTGAAGGACTTGCGGCAGCGGCTCTGCAAATGCATGGAGCGTGCCCATTAATACCTTCTAATGACACAGGTCATATAATTGATTTTTTTGTGCTGCGTCATAAAAAATTTTTCCAGAACGGCGCTGGCAAATGCTATTTTCAGTATTCGTCAGACCGCTCAGCGATCCTGCTGGAAAGCAACTTGACCGACCGATGATGCGTACTGCTGGTCATCGTCTCGTCATCATGGCTTTACCGGACGCATTCTGGCTGTCTGCCTACCCATTGGAGCAAGGGAAGTGCTCGATTGATTCAGGTGGGCCATCGTCATGACTAAAGTCACATTCCCCAATGCCTGCCAACTGATGCGCTGGCACTTCCACCCCGTGGGCTTTGAAGCCTCGATGGATGCGCCAGGGAGCATGATTGCGCGACTTTTCGACCGTGCCAGCGGTGAAACCGTGGTCGCCATTGCCGGCCTGCCCTGTTCTACGGTGATGAATGCCGCAGACGTGGAGCGCATCATCGAGGCCATCGAAGATGAGCTGGAATTATTCGGCACGCATACCCAACGACAGGTCGCCGGTTTTATCTGACATAAGCGCCTCAGCCGACACGAGCCTTGTTGCGCAGGTCTTCGAAGAAAGGCTTGTCGCGGGCAATCCTGTCTGACGCCTTGGGCATCTGAACTGCCTCTCCCGAACTGGCGCTTTCATCGATATACCAATAACAGTGCCGCGCCGAACGAGTAATGGCGACATATGCCAGACGCAAGACTTCATCCTTCTGTGCTGTATCGAATGGCTGAAGATCATTCGCATCACCCAGCCCTGCCAAGCGGTAAACCTGATTCTTGTAGGGCGAGACAGTCAGATGCTGACAATCGCCCAGCAAAAATACGGCATCCGCCTGCAAGCCCTTGGAACTGTGGTAGGTAAGCGTTCTGATGCGGCGATTCTGCGCGCCATTTGCCGAATCAGCGTCGATCAATGCCTGCAGACGCGCCGAGAAGCGCGCTTTCTCGCTGCCCTTGCGGTACAGCAGCAGGATCGAGTCGCCATCGTGATAATGCTCGGCGACCCGCTCGGCAAGCTCGTCCTCATCGCGATCCAGTACCTTGACCGGTAGCAGTTCCTGAAGCAGGCCACTGGCGCGGGCCTTCTTGCCCGGTATAGCCGGGGCCGCACGGACGATGTGCTCGGCGGCGTCGATGATGTGCTGATGACTGCGGAAGTTGTCACTGAGCATGACCCTGGTGGTCGCCGGGGATGAAAACTCCTTTGCGAACTCCATGAAGTACTTCGGCGAACTGCCGCGCCAGCCGTAGATCGATTGCCAATCGTCACCGACACACAGCAGCGATGAGTGCTGAGCGATGCGGCCTGTGTGCAATGCCGGACCACGACGCCTGATTTCGCGCAGGCTGGCGCGTAGCCATGAAACGATCTGCGGCGAGACGTCCTGGAACTCGTCGATCATCAAATGCGCCAAGGGTCTGAGCATCGGGTCACTGACGTGCTTGAGGTTCTCGGGAGACGTTTCGCCGAACAAGGCAAACATGCGGTTGTAGGTCATGATCGGCGGCGATTGAGCCAGCAGGTGCGTTTCGAAGGCTTTCCAGAACAGGCTGAGCGCTTCGAAGAAGAAAAGGTCCGGGTCATCGCTGGCAAAACTCATCTCGGACACAGCGCTCGGCACGTCCAGCCCGAGGTTCTCGATGAAGCTGGCAGCCGTGACAAAACAGTCCAGCAAGGGTGCCGCACCGAGTTCACCCTTGACCCGGTAATCGAATCCAGGCCCCGCGACGGCATCCCCCGCCAGGGATTGCAAAACCTCTTTGGCCGACTGGTAGTTATCCATCCATATCAATGGTTTACTGCAGAAAGCTTGAAACAGTGTGCGCTTTATCACGCCCTCTGCCCAAACCGGCAATTTGGCGCCCGGGCGCTTGAGCTGCTGGTCCTCACTGGCGTCCAGACCCAGCACGACCCAGGCATCCAGCTCGGCGATATAGCCGTGAAACGAAAACGAAAAACCATTTATTTCAACAGCTTGGCGCATGGGCTCAATGCCCTTTATAGGCCAGGCGCCGGCGCGAATCCACAAGTCTTCAACGGTATCGCACCACTCTTCATCGCGTTTCGAGGACAGCTCGGTTACCGCGACCCGTTTCTGCACATCAGGGTGATCGCGATCCAGTTCCTTGAGCTGCAATGCATGGCGATACAGCGGCGCCATGACTTCGCGAAAACGCTCGTTACCGGCGTACAGATCGCGATAGCAGAGATTGAGTTGCTGGCGCTGCGCATCGTTGATCCGCAAGTCGAAGGGGTTGCTGTCCGCCTCTTCCAGGCCGGAAGACTGACTGCTCAGGTTCTCGAACGCGCGCAGCTGCTCAAAACCGGGCAGGCTGCGCACCAGCGGCAGAATGCGCGAATGGAAGGTGCGTACCACCTCGCGCGCCTGCTTTTGCTCCAGCACATGCCCCCACAGGGCCATGACATCGATCAGTTTGCTGATGAAGTCCTTGCGCGACTCGCGGGTGAAGGTCACCACCGTCATGGCATTCAGTTCGAAGCCCAGGTAGTGATGCAGCAGCAGAATCCGCAGGACCAGCGACGTGGATTTGCCTGCACCCGCCCCGGCAATCACGTAGGTAGACGGCGTATCGCTGAAAATCATCTTCCACTGCGCCGCGCTGGGCTGGGCATGTGCGGGGAGTTTTTCGGCGACATCGGCCTTGATGCGCTTTTTCAGTTCAGGTGTGAGCGCCAGCCGCCAGTCGTCGAACAGATGATCGTCGACCTTGGGGCCACGATGCCGGGCTGGTTGGGTATCGCTGATGACCAGCACCTGACGGCCCGACTCCCGCCCATCCAGATAACCCTCTTCATAGCCTTCACGCACGCCTTCGATGTGGCCGTTCAGATAACCGTCGGCATGCCCCTGCGACCATGAGGGCGCGTGCTGCGAGCGCAGTCCGGTAAGACCACGCCCCATCAGCCGCGCCAACAGGCGTCGAAAAAACGGCAATTGCCGGGGCGGTACAAGGTCGACATCCAGGTCATGGGGAAGCGCAGAAGGCAGGTCGTCAGGCACGCAGACTCCGGTGGTGGGCTCGCAGGCGAAAAGGTCGCCTATGGTGGCCGGATTTTCGCGCGGGTTCCAGCGAAATGCTTGTCTGTCAGTGTGTTAGCCGATCAACTGCATGTTCCGTGGCAAGTGCTATCAGACTGGCATGACCGACTTGGGCACCAGCGCGCCTGGGTGCTGAATCACAATACTGGCCAGGCGATGCCCTGCTTCCGCCGCCTGCAGCGGGTGGTCACCCGTGAGCCGGGCCGCGAGATAGCCAGCACTGAAGGAATCACCCGCAGCCGTGGTGTCGACCACACGCTCGACCTTCTGCGCTGCGATTTCGAAACGTTCGCCGCCGGCTTCAACGAGACAGCTCTGCGCGCCACGTTTGACGACGATTTCACCGATGCCGCGCCCACGATAGGCGGACAGCAGCTGTTCGCTGTCGGCATAGCCATACAGGGCCTGCTCGTCGTCTTCAGTCAGCAAGGCCAGATCCACATGCTGCAGACACGCACGGTAGGCTTCGCGGGCCTGCTCGACACTGGCCCACAGCCGCGGACGATAGTTGTTGTCGAAGGCGACCCTGACTCCACGCTGACGCGCACGCGCCAATGCCTCCAGCAGTTTGGCACGCCCCTGCTCGCCAAGCACTGCCAGGGTGATACCGCTGAAATACAGCACGTCATAGCTGGCCAACGCTGCCAGGATCGGCTCGGCCGCCGCGGTCATGAAGCAGTCACGCACGGCAGCTTCGTTGCGCCAGTAGAGAAAGCGCCGCTCACCATTGGCGTCGGTCTGGATGCAGTAGAGCCCCGGCAAGCGTCCGGGCAGGCGCTGCACCTTGCCCAGACCGATGCCCTCGTCCGCCCAGATCCGGCACATCGCATCGCTGAAGCTGTCGTCACCCAGTGCCGTAACGTAGTCGACCTTGGCCCGCTCACCCAGCAATCGGGAAAGGTAGACCGCCGTATTGAGCGTGTCGCCGCCGAAGCTCTGGCGCAGACTGCCATCGGCATGCTGTTGCAGTTCGATCATGCATTCGCCGATCAGGGCGACCCGTGGAAGGCTCATGTGACGATACTCCTGCAAATACTTATCTAGAAATACGTACTGAAAGGCTCTATCACCCGAAGGTCATTATCCACCAGGCAACCTGAACGCCACTTGTCGAACGTCAGACACGGGTGCGAGGTGCCGAAGGAAATGATATCGCCGACCTTCAACTCGCATCCGGGGGCAACGCTCATGAATGCGTGCTGGTCCATGACGGCCGTCACCTTGCAGGCGCTCACATCGTCGCCAGCCGATTGCACGCCTGGCTTGTAACGCAGCAGCGGGTTGGGCAACCCGGCGTCGTAGGCCACGTCGCGCTTGCCCATGGCAATCACTGCGAAACCCGGTTCCGGCATGGATTGCACATACGCCCAGACTTCCAGGGCCGGCCGCAGCGCTTCGCTCAGTTCGGCGCGCCGATCCAGCACGCAGCACTGCGCGTCCTTGTAGATGCCGTGGTCATGCACCACATAGCTGCCGGGCCGCAGCACACTGAGGAAGCGCTCGCGAACAGCCTGGGCGTCGAATGCTTCGGCGATCAGGTCATACCAGGCCGAGCCGGACGCAGTGACGATCGGGCGATCCAGAGCGAAGGCGCCCTTGTCCTGCAGGTCGACAGCCAGGCGCACCAGCGACGCGGCAAAGGCCTTGATGCCCTGGATGGCGTGGTCGCCGTGGATGACGCCCTCGTACCCTTCAATGCCGGTCAATGCCAGCGCCGGTTGAGCCAGAACAGCGTCGGCCAGCGCCAGCACCTGCTCTTCGCTACGGCAGCCGCAGCGCCCGCCGGGTACGCCGTATTCGATCATCACGTTCAAACGCAGGCCACGCGCAGCGAAAAACTCGCCCAGCGCAGCGACGTTGTCCGGATGGTCGACCATGCAGTGAAACTCGAACATGGGATCAGCCAGCATGTCGGCGACGATTGCCATGTTCGGCGCACCGACCAACTGGTTGGCCATCAGCACCCGGCGCACGCCATGCGCATAAGCAGCCTGCGTCTGGACTGCCGTGGCGAGGGTCATGCCCCATGCGCCCGCGTCCAGTTGCCGGCGAAACAGCGCGGGCACCATGCTGGTCTTGCCGTGCGGTGCCAGTTCTGCACCGCTGTCGCTGACAAACTGCTGCATCCAGCGAATATTGTGTTGCAGCGCCTGATTGTGAATCACCAGCGCGGGCAGGCTGACATCACTGACCAGGCTGTCACCCGGCTGCGCAGTACCCTTGTCCATTACGACGGTGCTCATCGGTAATCTCCTGCGGTTATTCATTGATACGGCGAGCCAAGCCATTGGCGCTGTCGATCAGCACCCGCCGGTAGTCGTCGTAGTGGGTCTTGGCGTCGGCACGCGGCGCGACGATGCACAGTGTGGCGATGCACTGACCGTGTTCGTTGTTCACGGGCGCGGCGAAGCAGTGGGTGAAGGTGTCAGCCACGCTGTTGAAGGAAAAGAAGCCCTCCTCGCCGGCCTTGCGGATTTCCCGAAGAAAGGTCTCCAGCGGCAGACGTTCGCCACCCGGCAGAATGAAATCGTCGGGGTCGATCAGATCGATGATCTGCTGATCGCTCAGGTGGCTGAGCAACAGACGCCCGGACGCCGTCCATGGGATGGGCGCGTTTTCGCCGATGTCTGAAGAAATCCTGAAATGACGCTCGCCCTCCTTCATCAGCGCCACGGTGTATTTGCGACCATTGAGCAGGCACATCTGCGCAGTTTCCCGCGTCTGGCTGACGATCTCGCACAGGCAGGCTTCGGCCTCGCGAGTGAAATCGAAGTGCCGCAAGTGTGCCTGCCCCAGGAAATACAACTGACGGCCAAGATAGACATGCCCGTCTTTGCCCACTGTCTCCAGAATCCGCCGCTCCAGCAACGATGCCACCAGTTCGTAAACCGTGGATTTGGGGCTGCCGATCCCGCTGGCAATCTCATTGGGGCGCATGGGCCTGGCCTTTTCCTTGAGAAAATCCAGGATATCGAACGCCCGGTCCAGTCCACGTGCCCGGCGCTTGATAGTGTCTTCGGTCATGAGGTTCATTCCTTGGGAAAGCGGCAAGCCAAAAGCCTCAGGTGATCGGGCTTCTGGCTTGCAACGTGTGGCTGCACGTGTGCTATTTGCGCTTGTAGGCAATACAGTCGATTTCGACCTTGCAGTCGACCATCATGCTCGCCTGAACGCAAGCGCGTGCCGGCGCATGCTCGGGGGTGAAGTACTCACCGAACACCTTGTTGAAACTCCAGAAGTCCCGCGGGTCCTCCAGCCACACGCCGACCCGGATCACATCCTTGAGCGCATAACCGGCCTCTTCAAGAATTGCGATCAGGTTGCGCATGGTCTGATGCGTCTGCTCGACGATGCCGCCGACGATGATCTCGCCATCCAGCGCAGGTACCTGGCCGGAAACGTGCAACCAGCCGTCAGCCTCGACTGCGCGAGCGAATGGACGTGGCTGGCCGCCCCCTGCTGTGCTGCCTGCGCCATAACGGGTAATAGTCATGAGTTTTTCCTTGTCTTGAAGCATTAAACGTAATGAAGGTTTAAAAACGGATGTTCTTGAGAAACTCGCTCAAGCGCGCCGACTTCGGCTGTTCGAACAAGGCCTTGGGTGGCCCCTGCTCTTCGATGCGGCCCTGATTCATGAACACGATCTGGTCCGACACTTCGTAGGCGAAACGCATTTCGTGCGTCACCAGCAGCATGGTCATGCCCTCCTCGGCCAGGTCCTTGATGACGCTCAGCACTTCGCCCACCAGTTCCGGATCGAGTGCCGACGTGACTTCGTCAAACAGCATCAGGCTGGGGTTCATGGCAATGGCGCGGGCAATCGCCACACGCTGCTGCTGCCCGCCGGACAACTGACCGGGGAAGTGATTGCGCCGCTCCAGCAGGCCGACCCGGTCCAGCCACTTTTCGGCCAGCGCAACGGCCTGATCCTTGGGCATCTTCTTGACCTTGAGCAAGCCCAGGGTGACGTTCTGCAAGGCGCTGAGGTGCGGAAACAGGTTGAATTGCTGGAAGGCCATGCCGGTCATTGCCCGGTGTTGCGCGATCAGGCGCTCCGGATGGCGGGTGCGCTTGCCGTCTACGTTGCTGTAACCGATGTCCTGCCCCTCAAGACGGATATGCCCGCCCTGAAACTCTTCCAGCAGGTTGACGCAGCGCAGCAAGGTGGTCTTGCCCGAGCCGCTGGAACCGATCAGGGTCACGACATTACCTTTCTGCATGCGCAGATCGACACCCTTGAGCACTTCCACTTGGCCGTAGGATTTATGCAGGCCCTCGATGCTGAGCAGCGCCGGGCCGGGGTTATGAGTCTGTGTCATGGCAATGCCACCCGTTTTTCGATTTGCCGCCCAAGAAGCTCGATGGCGTAGTTGATGAGAAAGAACAGGAAACCTGCAAACAGGTAAAACTCCAGGGTCATGAACGTGCGCGCGATCACCTGTTGGGTGCTGAGCAGCAGTTCAGCCACACCGATCACCGAAAGCAGCGTCGACGCCTTGACGATCTCGGTCGAGGAGTTGACCCAGGTCGGCAGGATCTGGCGCATGGCCTGAGGCAGCAACACGTAGCGCAGCGACTGATTGAAGCGCAGACCGATGGCCTTGCCGGCTTCCAGTTGGCCACGGGGAATGGCCTGCAGGGCGCCGCGCACGATTTCCGAAACGTGAGAGCCGCAGAACAGCGTCAGGCCTATTGCGCCGGCCTGAAACGCGCTGATCTGCCAACCCAGCGCCGGCACCATGTAAAAGACTGCCAGCACCAGCACGAACACCGGGGTACCGCGAATCAGATCCACATAGAGGCGAATCGGCAAGCGGGCGAAAAAACCGCCGTAGGTCAGCACCAGACCGGCCAGCATGCCGATCAGCGTACCTGCGGCAATCGCCAGCGCCGAGCACTGGATACTGGTCAGAAAGCCGGACCAGAGCACTTCCCGCGCATTCCACAATTCCTGCAGCCAGCCAGGAGGTTGATACATGACAGCCTCCTAGCGGCGAATCGCCAGACGTTGTTCGAGGGTGCGCAAAAGCAGAGCGATCACGTAGCAGGCCACCACATAGAGTGCTGTGGTCACCAGCCAGGTTTCGATCACCCGATAGCTTTCAACGTTGATCTTGCGCGCGTAATAGGTCAGCTCCGGCACGGCAATGGCGGCCGCCAGCGAGGTGTCCTTGAACAGCGAAATGAAGTTGTTGGAGAGTGCCGGCAATACATTGCGCAACATGACCGGCACGATAATGTAGGCCCGCACCTGCCATTCGCCCAGACCGATCGCCAGCCCCGCTTCGCGCTGCCCCTTGTGGATGCTCAGCAGCCCGGCACGGAACACTTCGGTCAGATAGGCGCCAGCGTACAGCGACAAGGTGACGATGAATGACGCCAGCTTGTCGAGTCGAATGCCCAGCCCGGGCAATGCGAAGTAGATCAGCAGGATCAACACCAGAATCGGCGTGTTGCGTACCACCGTTACGTAGACCGACGCGACGATACGCAACGCCTTGTAACGTGACAGCAGCGCAAATGCATTCGCCAGCCCGATCACACAGCCAATCGCGATCGAGATCAGGGCCAGTTCCAGGCCAAGGCCCAACCCCGCCAGAAGACTGGGAAAGTCGCGCCATACGGCATCAAAATTCAATTGGTAATTCATGCTTGCCCGTACCTGGCAGGGAAAGCCCGAGGGCCCGCCCTGCCGCTGAAGGTCAGAGTGGACTTATTTGTATTCCATCGGAAAACCGATTGCAGGCACCGGCAGATCAACACCGAACCACTGCTTGAAAGACGCCGCGTAAGCAGGGAACTCGACACCGGTCATAGCCTCATGCAACGCGGTGTTGACGAAGTTCAGCCAGTCCTGATCGCCACGCTTGACCGCGCAGGCATAGGTTTGCGGGCTCCAGGCAAAAGCAGGCGAACGGTAGCGGCCAGGGTTCTGCACCATCAGGTACTTGACCGAAGACTGATCGGTGGCCGCTGTATCGGCACGCCCGGAGTTGATCGCCTGATACATCAGGTCGACGCTGTCGTACTGATCGACCTTGGCCTTGGGCAGTGCCTGATGCACCAGTTCCTCGGCGTACACGTTTTGCAGTACGGCCACGGTCACATCGTCACCTGCCGCTTTCAGATCATCGATTTCCTTGTATTTGCTGTTGGCAGGCAACAGCAGCGCCACACCCTCGCGGTAGTACGGCAGGGTGAATGCCACCTGCTGCGCGCGGCTGGCAGTAACGGTGATGAACTGGCAGCTGATGTCGACTTTGTCGGTCAGCAGGTTGGGGATACGTGCATCCGAGGACTGCACGACAAATTCCACCTTGCTCGGGTCATTGAACAGACCCTTGGCGATGATTCTGCCAATGTCGATATCGAAGCCCTGCAACTTGCCGTCCGCGCCCTGGAAGTGCCACGGAGCATTGGTACTGCCCGTGCCTACCACCAGATTGCCACGTTTCAATACTGCATCCAGCTTGCTGCCTTCGGCTGCCTGCACCGTATTGGCCAGCATGAATGAAGCTGAAAGAACAAAGGCACAAGCTTTCACAAAGGAAGGTCCGCGATGCATGACTTAAACTCCGCCGAAGTATTCGTTATTCCGCTATAGCGGACACAGGTATGTAACAACGGAATAGACAGCAGAAAGTGTGCCACAGAGAACATGCGCAAAACACCACATGAAAAAGTCGAGGCAAATCAACAGACTGGGATTAAGGCTTGAATCAGGACATTGCGGGCGGATTTCGCAGGTAACGCTACAGATTGCCACATATGAGTGGTAAGGCCCCACTTTCGTGCGCATGCGCTGTTATCGGGCGGGGAGTACTGACCCGGACAAGCCCGAAGCATGAGTGGGCGCATGCAAAGCGTCCGGAACGGCATCCCCATGCGGGAGCATGGGAATGAGAGGTGTCAGTGGGAAAAGATTCAAAGACAGGTAGCAATGGCCGCAGAGCGCAACGCGGCCTGAGCATCGCCTTGCGGAGCATAGAACTCGACCGCAGTGGTCGGGCCTTTGCCGCGCACGTCGGCGAAGTAGGTCGATTCAGTGGTAAACACAGTGAAGCCGCCGCCGGACAGGTCATGCAGGAACACGTCAGTAGACGTGCCGAACATGGCTTCGTTCTGCCAGGTCACCTGAATGCACTGGGCAACGGCAGCATCCTGCTTGGCGCTCGACAGGACCTTGTAGGGTCCTGCGGCACGTGCAGAACTGGAAGGCGCTGCACACCCGGTCAATACGGTTGCCGCAATCACCGTCGCGCTTGTCAGAAACAGAAACTTCATGTCATGCCTTCGCTGATAAAAAGCCGATTCTAGCACTGCACAGCGCTATCAACCTTCAGCCAATTGCTCTTCGTATTCCTTCACGTATTCGCCGGCCAGACTCTGTTTCTGCTTTTCGTCGAGCAGTTTGCCCGCCATCTGGAAGAACTTCTGCTCTTCTTCCTTCAGGTGGTGATGCACTTTTTCCGACAGCTTTTTCGCCGTGGCCAGCCAGGCGGGACTGGACATCTCGGTTTCATCGAGCTCTTCCATCATCTCGTCCATCTCGTGATGCTCGGAAATGGCGTGACGGCTCAGGTCCACGCCATTGTCGTGGGCCATCAGAGGGATGTAGAAAAACCGTTCTTCGGCCGTTTCGTGGGCCTGCAGTTCTTCCTTGAGCTGTTTGTAGGCCTTCTCGCGTTCAGCGCTGTCGCCACTGGTCTGGATCAGGGCATCAGCGTAGCTGCGTTGACGGTCATGGCTTTCGCGCAGGGCTTCGAAAATATTCAAGGGCGTGTCTCCAGGTCGGCTTCCGGGAGCTGGAAGCATCGTGGACTAGACCCCTGGCGAAGATCAGCAGTTCCAACAAATACTGGCAAATGCCTATCGCGCAATAGCGGCAGACTCAAGCCAGTTCGAAAACCACGTCCTGAGCGCCTTCCCACAGCGTCTTCACGCCCAGTTTGCGCAGGTTTTCCTTGCCCTGGGTAATGGTCAGGAAATGGTTGCCCGCCAACTGCCCCATCTTGCTGGCGAAACAGCACGAACCGTAGGCAAGGATAATCTCGGTTTCGCTGTAACCGCCCGGGTAGAAAAGAATGTCGCCCACCGAAGGATGGCTGGTTGCGTTCTCGAAGCCGATCAATGTGTCATCCAGTTTCAGCTGATAATCATCCAGCGGCACCCAGCAACCCTCACCGCTCCAGCGCACATGGATAAATTTCTGCCGATAAGGCAGCAGCTTGAGAAACGCTTCCACCGTTTGCGGCGCATCCGGATGGGCTTGGGCGAGAAACTCGTATCCGCCCGCGGTAATTTTGATGGTGGTCACTTCGACGACTCCTTGACAGGCAACAAGACTCACAATGGTGCCAAGGATAAACGCGAGCCCGACGAACCGTCACGGAGTTCCGTTGCGCCCGTACAGAAGGTAGCCGGAACGGTGGCTCAGGCGTTCGTAATACGCATTGACGGCGGGCAGGTCGGGATGTTCGAGAGGCGTCTCGAACCAGCGATTGACCGAAAGGCCGATGGGGATGTCAGCCAGGGTAAAACGCTCGCCACAGACATAGGCGCCGGTCTTTTCCAGTTGCCTGTCAAGTATCTGCATATGCCTGGCCCACTGGGCACAGGACGCGGCTATGGCGGCAGGGTCCTGGTGCTCGGTCGAGCGTCGTACCAGTGACATGAAGGCATAACTCCATGATCGGTTCAGATCCGAGCCTTGCCAGTCGATCCACTGATCGGTATGCGCCCTGGCACGTGGATCCAGCGGATAAACAGAGTCGCCCGCATAACGGTTGGCCAGATAGCGAACGATGCTGTTGGACTCCCAAAGCACGAAGTCATCATCAACGATAACCGGCACCATGGCATTCGGGTTGAGCGCGACAAACGCCTCGGTGTTGGCAGGTTTGAAGCCTGACCCCCAGTCTTCCTGAGTGAAGGGTATCTTCAGCTCCTCGCAGGTCCAGAGCACTTTTCGTACGTTGATCGAGGAGGTCTTGCCCAGTATGCGCAGCATTCAGCGTCCTTGTTGCACAGCAACGTCGTGTCAGTCAGTAGTCATCAGCGGTTTGGCAAACAGGTGATTCTCATGTGTCTCGCCCTGAAACACATAGTGAGGCGTACCTTTCCATTCATAGCCTTGACGAGGATAGAACGCCAGCGCGCGCAGGTTGCCAACCCAGACCGTCGCCCATAATAGCGAGGCATGAAGGATTGTTGCACGCCGCTCGGCGGCTTCAAGTAGCAGCCGCCCCGCTCCACGTCCTGTGAAACACTCCTGCACATAGAGACGTTGCAACTCGGCGGCGGTCGACACACCGAGCATTGCGTGGTCGGTGCGCAACGCGACCTGAGCAAAGCCGATCAAATGCCCTTGCGACTCCGCCACGACGATGAACGTTGTCGGCTCGATGAGCAGTTGTGCGAAGTTCGCAGGCGAGAAAGCTTCCAGCGCCTCGCGGGCGATGGACTGTCGAATGCCCTGCGTTGCGTAGGTGTCGAGAAAAACCTGCATACCGAGCGCCGAAAGGCACAACGCATCCGCAGAGGAAGCATCACGCAGGGTAATGGTCATTGAAGAGGGGTTAGTCATCAGGCGGTTGATTCCCGGCATCAGGCAGACAGATGGCCGAATCATACCTGACACAAGGACCGGCCCGGCATCAGGGCCGGGCCGTCACTTCAGACGCAGCAGCTTGATATCAGCGGCCGGTCATCAGCGATTGCAGCTTGGACTGGGCTTGTTGAGCGTTTTTGCCCTGCTCGTTCAGCTCTTGCAGGAGTTTGTTGAGCTCGGTCTGGACCACCGGGTCCTTGACGGTGATCGTCGAACCCGAGATATCGATCTGCGATTTGTGCGCGTCCACATAATCGGCAACCTTCAGGCCACTGGAAAAGGTGCCCTTTATCTGCGGCAGCACTTCGCGGAAAGTGTTGGCGGGTACGCTGACAGTTCGGTCGTAGGCCTTGTCGTAAACCACCTTCAGGTCTTCCGGCTGTTTGAGTTTCGCGCGGGCGGCGTCTGCCTTGCCCTGCTCGATGGTCAGCTTTTCGCCCACTTCATCGAGGCCTGTCTGCACGGCAGCCAGGTCAGCACGACGTTGAATGACATCGCTGACCGAATGAAAAGAGCCTTTCTGCATCAAGCCGGCGAGCGGCTGTACCGCAGAATCCATGCCTGCGCCGAAGTCGGAGATGACCGCGTAGTGCGAGGTGTAGTCACCAAAGGTTTTCTTCTCCTCATCCGTCAGCTTGGGCACATGCACGCCTGGCTTGTCGACGATTCGGGTTTGCAGGAACTGAGTGAACGCAGTGCGCTGCTCTGGCTCCTTGTCCCCGCAGCCGGCCAGGAACAGGGGTAAAGCGACAGCCAGCAGCAAAGCTGGACGGAAAAGGGACTTCATGTCAGTAACCTCCGGGATCATAAGAATGCACGCTCACAGGCCACGCCTGCTGAACACGAGCGTGCTTATAGTCTCGTCATCGCCTCATCTAGTTCCGCGACGGCACTGAAGATACTTGTCGGAATGCCATCCATGGGCCACGCCAGCGCTCAACCCGACGGGTTTGGCGCAGCAAAACCGGGCGTCTGCGCCAGGCCGAGCGTGGGTCTGAGCGGCACACAGCGCTGCCTGAAAGCCGCTTCGGGAAAGTTCCTTAACATTTCTTCATGAGGTGAAACGTTTCAGCCGCTACTCTTCAACGGACCGACAAAGTGACAACAGGAGTCAATCACTATGTTTGCACACGAAGGGCTGGGTCTGATCCTTGTCTCCATCGTCTTTCTGCTTGGAGCGATTGCGATGTTCATTCACCCTTTCCACGCGCTGGGAAGCTGGTTCAGGAGGAAGAAGCAGGAAAGGAAATCCGACTAACCGTCACCACACACCAGAAATGGCAGGCCCGGTGATCACCGGGCCTTGCAGAAAAACCCTCCTGTGAATGACTTCGCCCAACTTGCCCCACGCAAATGTATCGCTCTTGATACCTGTTTGTGGTTTATCACCGCGCATCTAATGATGCGACGCTCCGACTGCGAACAGCAAAAGATCCTGCTGCCATCAAGTAGTAGCCAATCAATATTAAATCAATATCACCTATCTGACCTTACATCCGAAAACAATCTAGTGGATAGCGCATTTCGGCAATCAGCGCCCTTGCCATGTAGTCAGTTGTTTCCAGTGTGATACTCTTTTTAGACCTTTTGATGTTGAATTAATGGCCACCAGCCGATAATGTTGCGCGTGAAATGCCCTAACTAATTTGCCACTAGTGCTTACAAGGTTGTCATGACTAGTCAATCAATTCATTCGACGCGCTACGTACGCAATGCTGTTGACGAGCACATGCCTCAACCTACGCGCGTGCTTGATTTCAGCCAATGCAAGGGCACTAAAAAAGGGCCGGTCTTCCTGATTGGCTCTGGGAAATCAGCAAAGAATTTCCCGATCAAAGAGTTCTCGCACATCCCCATGATTACCATGAACGGCGCGTTCTCGATGTTCGCAGGCACGAACATAAAACCGTTGTTCTACGTCTGCTCCGACAGGGCTTTCCCCAACCAGCAGCCTGAGCTGTTCGCCGCTGCAATGCGCTCCAGCGAGAATGTAGGCCTTTGGGAAGATCAGTTTAGCGGTGACATTCCAAGACCTTCCGGACGCGCTTATGCATTGAAGAAATCGCCCAGATTGTCGACGGTGGCGGCACTGTGCTCGCGAGAGGACGCACTGGTCAGAAAACTCTCGTTGTGGAGTAGCAGAAGCCGGGATATCGGTTTCAGCAAGGACCTGGAACTTGGTTTTTTCGACGCCCGGACTGTCATGTATCTGGCGCTGCAACTGTCCTATCACCTTGGTTTCGACAACGTCTTTCTGGTCGGCTTCGATATGAATCAGTCCGTGGGCCGATTCTATGAATCATCCGGCGACAATTGCTCACCCTGCGGTCTGGACCAGCATTACGAATCAAGAATTCTTCCTTCGCTGGAATTGATGTCGAAGCAGGTCGTCGGCAGCGACTTTCAGGTATTCAATGTCTCCGAGAGCTCGCGAGTGCCGCACGAGGTGATTCCCAAGTTGAGCCTTGATGAAGTTCGCCATAAAGTCAGCGGCGAAGCTCAACAATAGTATTTCGCCATCACAGAGTGCTGTCAGCAACACAGCCTGCTTGTCTTGAGGCATCCACAGTTGCCCGCGGCGAAGGTTGCTGAAACAGACGCCAGCCCTGCCCCGACCCGTTAAACTCGGCAATCCCCTGCCGTCCACCATGTCACTGCCGCCCGACCTATGCGACAATGCGCGCCAATGTCTGGCGTGAACCCCCACATTCATATCCCGGCAACGCAGTCGTGGCAGGCTGCCGTTGTTGTAGACGTATGCCCGTTGGGTCAGCTCATGCTCGGACGGAGCGGACTGAACAGCTTGGGTGGGGTCCTGAACACCACACCTGCTGACGCCAGCGCTCCCCCGGTTATTGCCCACGTTATTGATAGGTAAAGTAATTGATCTCCACAGCTAACATCACGATGCAGTTCGGCCCCAAACCCTTGTTCGAGAATGTCTCGGTCAAGTTTGGCGCCGGTAACCGTTACGGCCTGATTGGCGCGAACGGCTGCGGCAAGTCCACGTTCATGAAAATCCTCGGTGGCGATCTCGAGCCTTCGGGTGGGCAGGTGATGCTGGAGCCGAACGTGCGTCTGGGTAAACTGCGCCAGGATCAGTTCGCCTATGAAGAGTTCACGGTGCTCGACACCGTGATCATGGGTCACGAAGAGCTGTGGAAGGTCAAGGCCGAGCGCGACCGCATTTATTCGCTGCCGGAAATGAGTGAAGACGACGGCATGGCCGTTGCCGAGCTGGAAACCGAGTTTGCCGAAATGGACGGCTACACCGCCGAATCCCGCGCCGGTGAACTGCTGTTGGGTCTGGGTATCGGCATCGAACAGCACAACGGCCCGATGAGCGAAGTCTCGCCGGGCTGGAAGCTGCGCGTTCTGCTGGCGCAGGCACTGTTCTCCGATCCGGAAGTGCTGCTGCTCGACGAACCGACCAACCACCTGGACATCAACACCATTCGCTGGCTGGAAAACATCCTGACCCAGCGTAACAGCCTGATGATCATCATCTCCCACGACCGTCACTTCCTGAACAGCGTGTGCACGCACATGGCCGACCTGGATTACGGCGAGTTGCGTCTGTTCCCGGGCAACTATGACGAGTACATGACCGTGGCGACCCAGTCCCGCGAGCAGCTGCTGTCCGACAACGCCAAGAAGAAAGCGCAGATTTCCGAACTGCAATCGTTCGTCAGCCGCTTCTCGGCCAACGCCTCGAAAGCCAAGCAGGCCACCTCCCGAGCCAAGGCGATCGACAAGATCCAGCTGGCCGAGGTCAAGCCATCCAGCCGTGTCAGCCCGTTCATTCGTTTCGAGCAGACCAAGAAGCTGCACCGTCAGGCAGTCATCGTCGATCGCATGGCCAAAGGCTTCGACGGCAAAACCCTGTTCAAGGACTTCAGCTTCCAGGTCGAAGCCGGCGAGCGTGTGGCCATCATCGGCCCGAACGGCATCGGCAAGACCACCCTGCTGCGCACCTTGGTCAACGAGTTGCAGGCGGATGCCGGCACGGTCAAGTGGACCGACGCAGCGGAAATCGGCTATTACGCTCAGGACCATGCTCACGATTTCGAGGATGACTCCACCCTGTTCGACTGGATGGGTCAGTGGACTCAGGGCGGCGAGCAACTGGTACGTGGCACCCTGGGCCGCATGCTGTTCTCCAACGACGAGATCCTCAAGTCGGTGAAGGTGATTTCCGGTGGTGAACAGGGCCGCATGCTGTTCGGCAAGCTGATCCTGCAAAAGCCCAACGTGCTGGTGATGGACGAACCGACCAACCACTTGGACATGGAATCCATCGAGTCGCTGAACCTGGCGCTGGAAAACTATCCAGGCACACTGATTTTCGTCAGTCACGACCGCGAGTTCGTGTCCTCGCTGGCGACCCGCATCATCGAACTCAGCCCAAGTGGCGTGGTCGATTTCAGCGGCACCTATGACGACTACCTACGTAGCCAGGGCGTTACGTTCTAAGCCTGTCAGCCCGCAATAGTAAAAAGCCCTGTCTTGTGACAGGGCTTTTTAGTTTCAGAGCGCCTATTCGCTCGGCTGGCTGAGCATTTCAATCCACAGCGCACCCTTGCCCGAGGGTGCTTCGCTGACCCGTTGCAAGGCACCCTTCTCGCCTATGGCGTAACTGCCCACCTTATCGCTTTTCTCGCCACTCACCAGCAACCAACGCCCATTGGGCGACACCGCGATGTTGCGCGGCTGCTTTTCCTGAACGGGGTAATTGTCAACGAACGCCACCTTGCCACTGGTGGGCTCAACTGTGAACACCGACACGCTGCTGCTGGTGCGCTCACTGATGAACAGCCATTTGCCGTTCGGTGCGAGGCGAATATCCGCAGCCCAGATGCGCGGCGTCGGATCATCCTTGAGATCGTTGTTGCGCGCATCGCGGGCCTGTCCCGGCGCCAGATTCAAGCGTTTGGGAATACCGTCTGCCTGACTGGTCTGCTTCAACGCACCGGTTTTCTGATTGATCACGAAGGCCGTGACGGTGCCACTCATTTCGCCGACGACATACAGAAATTTGCCATCGGACGAAAAGGCCAGGTGGCGCGGGCCGGTATTCTCGGGAACGGCGACATAGCCCTCGCCGATGGGGTCAAGCTTGCCGTCCTTGGGCTCCAGTCGGTATTGCAGCACACGATCGACGCCCAGGTTGCCAGCGTACACAAACCGGTTGCTCGGATCGGTACGCACTGAATGCGCATGCATGCCGGTCTTGTAAGTCTGAATACTGTCGCTCGGGCGGTGCTGCGCATCGATGGGCTGGACGCTGAGCAAGTCGGCGCCATAGGACGCACCAAACAGGAAGCGTCCGCTGCGATCGGTAGACAGGTACGCCAGACTCTCGGCCAGCGGTGCCTGACTGAGCGGTTTGAGGTGTCCGGTGCCAGGCTCGATGCTGAAACTCAGCACTTGATACGGCTTGGCGCGCAACGCGGCGAATAACGCTTTGCCATCCGGCGTGATGGCCATTGGATTGACCTGATCACCCGCCCTGGTTTGTTCGACCAGGCTGAGCGCCCCGCTCTTCTCGTCCAGACGGTATTGAGAGATCAGCCCATCAGAGGGGCTGGAAATGTAGGCGAAGGTGGCTGCCTGGGCACTCAGGCCGAATGAACAACCGACTGCAGCGGCCAGCAACAGAATATTTTTCATGACGAACCTTTTTATTATTGTGATGTGATCAGTCATCCTATGAGTATCTCCTCACAACGGCAACTGTCTGATAACCAACCCGCATAATACCGTTAGCCTGCTTTCATTTATCCACGACGCACGCCATGATGAGGCACTCCCACCGCCCGCCAGCGAAGAGCCCAATGCCTGCCGCACACCCCGGTTCCATGACGATTACCCTGCAGATCGTCTCCATCGTCTTCTACACGTTCATCGCCTTCCTGTGCATCGGCCTGCCTATCGCGGTATTACCCGGCTATGTTCATGACCAGTTGGGTTTCAGCCCGCTGATTGCCGGTCTGGCCATCGCTTCGCAGTACCTCGCCACCCTGCTCAGCCGACCTTTCGCCGGCCGTGCCACAGATACGCTGGGCAGCAAGCGTTCCATCGTGTTCGGGCTCTGGGGCATTGTCATCAGTGGCAGCATGACCTTGCTGGCCACACTGCTGCACGAATTCGCCACGCTGAGCCTGTCGATTCTCATCGTCGCGCGGCTGTTCCTTGGGGTCGCTCAGGGGCTTATCGGGGTCGGCACCATCAGTTGGTGCATCGGCAAGATCGGCCCGGAGCATACTGCCCGCTCAATCTCGTGGAACGGCATTGCGTCCTATGGTGCGATTGCCATCGGTGCACCGCTGGGCGTAGTGGTTATCGACGGCATAGGCTTCAACAGCCTGGGTATTGCCATGATGGTAATGGCCGGGCTGGCACTGAGGCTGATTCGCGACAAGCCGTCGGTGCCCATCATTGTCGGTGAGCGCCTGCCCTACTGGTCGGTGTTTGGCCGGATCGCACCCTACGGTCTGGGGCTGACGCTATCGTCGATCGGCTATGGCACGCTGACCACCTTCATCACCCTGTTCTATCTGAATCGTGGCTGGGAAGGCGCGGCCTATTGCCTGAGCATGTTTGGTGTGTGCTTTATCCTCGCCCGCCTGCTGTTCATCGGTGCGATCAATCGGCTGGGCGGCTATAACGCGGCCATCCTGTGCATGGCGGTAGAAATCTGCGGGCTGTTGATGCTCTGGCTTTCGCCGAGCAGCGGCGTTGCCCTTGCAGGGGCCGGACTGACCGGCGTGGGGCTGTCGCTGGTCTACCCGGCGCTCGGCGTAGAGGCCATCAAGCGCGTGCCCACCCCTAGCCGCGGCGCAGGCCTGAGCGCCTACGCGGTGTTCTTCGACCTGGCACTGGCAATCGCAGGTCCGGTGATGGGTGCGATTGCCTTGGGCCAGGGCTATGACTGGATATTTTTCTACGCCGCCCTGCTATCGGTTTGCGCGCTGGCCCTGACAATCTGGTTGTCGCGGCGCGCTGCTCAAGCGGAGTGATTGGCCGCAACAGTACCTTTGCTGCATAAGCTTTTCACTTGTAGTTCCAATAGTTAGTAGATAAAGCTTAAATCCTGCCATCGGTCGGTCAACTTCTTGACGCATCCGGCAACGACTTCTTGACTTGATACTGCGAGCCTCGAAACAGGCTTGCAAAGCGTTCGTCGCCCGCCTTGGCGTGACGCCGCTTTGCGTAGCAGTCTGGCCTCTCGATTGCCTCCCTGCTGCCTGGACGGGAGTGCTGTCATGAAGATCCGTTGTGTTCATCTGTACCACCCCTGCAACGTGCTGCCGGTGGTGATACTGGCAATCATCCCTTCCTGGGCCGAAGGCGCCTGCAGCCTTTCCTCCCTGGCATCGGCAGGCGTTCAGGTCTGTGACAGCGGCAGCAGCGGGCCGTTTAGCGCGCTCAGCGGCGACCACGTGCTGATCTTTCCGCTGGGCGGAACGGGCACTGTGTCCGGCAATATCCTGTTCGGTCCGGGAAGGGACAGCGTGGACATGCAGTCGGGGCGTATTCTGGGCAACGTCACTCAAGGGGCGGGGATCGACCGCTTCACACTCTCCACAGGTGAGGTCAGCGGCGATCTGAACCAGGGCGATGATCCCGACGATTTTGTCATGAGCGGCGGCACGTTGGGCGCTCTGGCTCAAGGTGATGGTCGGGATACCTTTCTGATGACAGGCGGCACCATCACCCGCGCGTTCGAGGATGGCGACATCGCGGTGATGACCGGTGGCAGCATCGGTCGCGTGGACATGAAGCTGGACAACAATGTATTCGAGATGTCCGGTGGCACCATCATCAACAACCTGGTCACCGGCTTTGGCCGGGACACGATCACCTTGTCGGGCGGCATTGTTGGCGGCAATGTCAGCGTCAGTGGCGGCGACGATCAGGTCACCCTCAGTGGCGGCGAGATTCGCGGCGAAGTCCGCACAAGCGTTGGCAATGACACTTTCAACTGGCTGAACGGCGGTTACGCACGTAGCAACGTGTTGATGGCTGACGGCAACGATACGGCACGCCTGTACAACCTGAGCGAATACTACCTGAGCGCCAACCCGCTGCTCGACGGCGGCCCGGGCAACGACGTGTTGACCTTCGACAACACCGTATCGTCGCAGCCGGGTCGCTATGCCAACTGGGAAACGGTCAACGTGAGCAACGGCTCGCAGCTGAATCTGGCCGGCACGCTGGTGCTTGGTGACAACGTGAGTAACACCGGCGTTCTGAACATTGATTCCACCAGTACGCTGCTCTCGACCTCGGGCAGCATTGCGCCCTTCAGCGCCGGATCCCTTGCCTCACTGGAGAATGCCGGAACACTGGACGTCAGCGATGCTGGCCGTTCGCTCACTGGCACATTGACCGTCACCGGCAATTACACCGGCCAGAACGGGCGGCTGCTGTTGCTCTCGGCACTGGGCGATGATGCATCCGCCAGCGACCGACTGGTGGTGGCACAGGGTCGTATCAGTGGTTCCACACGCATGATCGTCAGCAACTCGGGTGGTCTGGGCGCCCTGACCCGCGGCAATGGCATCGAAGTGGTACAAGCCATTAATGGTGCAACCAGCGACAGCAATGCCTTTTCGTTGCAAAACCCGCTGTCTGCAGGTGCGTATCAGTATTACCTGTTCAAGGGCGGCGCCACTGCCGGCTCTGAGAACAGCTGGTTTCTACGCTCTGCGGTGATCGCCCCGCCAACGCCAGCGCCTGCCCCTGTCGAGCCCACCCCGGAACCTGCGCAGCCAACTCCACTGCCAACACCTGTTCCTGTTCCTGTTCCTGTTCCCGAGCCTATACCTACACCTACACCTACACCTACACCTACACCTACACCTACACCTACACCTACACCTACACCTACACCTACACCTCAGCCTGAGCCCGAACCTGCACCCACACCACAACCTGTACCTGTACCTACCCCTCCCCCAAACCCTGGGCCTGAGCCGAACAGCCCTCCCCCTGTCACGCCAGCAGTCACACTGCCAGTGCCCGCCATCGGAACCCCGCCACTGCCTGAACCCGTTCGCGGAGCCGCGCCCATCGCGTTGTACAGACCCGAGGTCGCCAACTACTCCGTGGTGGCGCCCACCGCTGCGATCCTTGCCCTGAGCTCACTGGGTACCTTTCATGAGCGTCAGGGTGATCAAGACTTGCTGACGCAAAACGGCACGACGTCGGCAGGTTGGGCACGCGTGTTCGGCAGTGACTTCAGGCAACGCTGGTCGGGCGACGTGGGTCCTGGCCTGGACGCTTCATTCAAGGGTTATCAGATAGGCCACGACCTGTATGTTTGGCAACAGGACAGCGGGCAAACTCAGCGCGTCGGCCTGTTCGTCGCGCATAACCGTCTGGACGGCAAGGTGAAGGGTTTTGCAGAAGGTTTCAGCGACTACCGGACAGGGCATCTGAAACTGCAGGGCGAAAGCCTGGGCGCCTACTGGACGCTGACCACACCGAATGGCGGATACGTCGACGCAGTGGCGATGGGCACACGCCTGGATGGCCGCAGCCGCTCTGTCAGGGGCATCGGTGTCGATACCGAAGGCAGCGTCATCAGCCTGTCTGTCGAGACAGGTTATCCGCTGCCGCTCTCACAGCGCTGGGTTGCAGAGCCCCAGTTACAGATCATCTACCAACGCGTAGACCTGCAGGATCAGGATGACGGCATTGCCCATCTCGGGTTCGACAGTCAGGCTTACACCACAGGGCGCATCGGCGTGCGCTTCAAGGGACACTATCAAGTGAGCAGCGTACCGATAGAGCCTTATCTGCGCGCCAACCTCTGGCACACCAAAGACGGCCATGACACGCTGACCTTCGATCACGCAGAGCAGATAAGAACCGCGCATCGGTCAACGACGGGCAGTATCGGCGCAGGGATGGTAGCGACATTGAGCAGCAACGCCAGCCTGCACTGGAGCGCTGATTACCTGGGTGATCTGGACGGGCGTGGAGCGGAGGGAGTGAACACCAGCCTGGGGTTCAGGCTGGTGTGGTAACGCGACCATCAACGCGGGAACGCGCCTTGGTCAGTCTTTCTTCGGTTTGAGAATCAGCACCGCGAGTGGTGGCAGGTTCAGCACCAGCGAATCCTCCATTCCATGCGCCGGCTCGGCTTCGGTCATGACCTCGCCACCGTTGCCAAAGTTGGAGCCTGCGTAGGTTTCCGCGTCACTGTTCAGCAGCTCCGTCCAGGCACCTTGCATCGGCGCGCCAAGGCGGTAGTCCATGCGCGGCACCGGGGTCATGTTGGCGACCACCAGCAGCGGCTCGCCGTCGTAACTCCAGCGCAGGTACGCAAACACGCTGTTGGCGCTGTCATCGCCGACCAGCCACTGAAAGCCGGCAGGGTCTGCATCGCGCTCGTGCAGCGCCTTTTCCTCTCGATAGAGGCGGTTCAGGTCACCGACAAGGTTCTTTACGCCCACGTGCTCGGCATATTGCATCAAGTACCAGTCCAGCTCCCTGTCGTGATTCCACTCGCGCCATTGGCCGAATTCGCAGCCCATGAACAGCAGCTTCTTGCCGGGGTGCGTCCACATGAAGGACAGATACGCGCGCAGGTTGGCGAATTTCTGCCAGCGGTCACCCGGCATCTTGTCGATCAGCGAATGTTTGCCGTGCACCACTTCGTCGTGGGAAATAGGCAGTACAAAACGCTCGGACCATGCATACACCAGGCTAAAGGTCAGCATGCCATGGTGATGCCCACGGTTGATCGGGTCCTCTTCCATGTACTGCAGCGAGTCATGCATCCAGCCCATGTTCCACTTGTAATTGAAGCCAAGCCCGCCCTGCTGGGTCGGCTCGCTGACGCCCGGCCAGGCGGTCGACTCTTCGGCAATCACCATGGTCCCGGGGGCTTCCAGTGCAACCACGTCGTTCAAATGACGCAGGAAGTCGATGGCCTCGAGGTTTTCGCGGCCGCCGAAGCGATTCGGTACCCATTCGCCCGCATTACGCGAATAGTCGCGATACAGCATCGACGCCACCGCGTCCACGCGCAGACCGTCGATATGGTAATGCTTGAGCCAGTGCAGTGCCGAGGCCAGCATGAAGCCATGAACCTCGGTGCGTCCCAGGTTGTAGATCAGGGTGTTCCAGTCCTGATGGAAGCCTTCCTTGGGGTCGGCGTACTCATACAGGCAAGTACCGTCGAACTGCGCCAGACCGTGGGTATCGGTCGGGAAATGCGCAGGAACCCAGTCAAGAATGACGCCGATTTCGTTCAGGTGGCAGGAATCGATGAAGAAGGCGAAATCTTCCGGCGAACCGTAACGGGCAGTTGGCGCGAACTGGGCCAGCAACTGATAGCCCCAAGAACCACCGAACGGGTGCTCCATGATCGGCATCAGCTCGATGTGCGTGAAGCCAAGCTCCTTGACGTAAGGAATCAGGCGGTCAGCCAGTTCACGCCAGTTGTACTGCCGCCATTGATTGTCGTCGACCTGCTCCATTTGCCAGGAGCCTGCGTGCAGCTCGTAGATCGATAACGGTGCACTGACTTCGTGACGGCCTGCCCTGGATTGCATCCACTCCTGGTCACTCCACTGGAACTGCAACGGCGCAGAGATCTTCGACGCAGTATCGGGCGGTAGTGTGGTGGCCAGGGCCATCGGGTCGCTTTTCAGCGGCAGAATCCCGTGAGCACCGAGGATCTCGTACTTGTAGACCTCGCCGGGCTGCAGGCGCGGGACGAAAATCTCCCATACCCCGGTCGGGTGGCGCATGCGCATCGGATGGCGACGCCCATCCCAGCTGTTGAAGCTGCCAACCACAGAAACACGACGCGCATTGGGCGCCCAGACCGCAAAACGCACACCGTCCACGCCATCGACGCTGGTGACTTGCGCGCCCAGACAGCTGCTCAAGTCGCGATGATTACCCTCGGCAAACAGGTAGAGGTCCATCTCGCCCAGCAGCGGGCCAAAGCTGTAGGGGTCCTCGGTGATCTGTTCACCGCCGGCCCAGTTGATTTTCAGCAGGTAAGGCTGTGGGTGCTCGAGGTGGCCGACGAAAAACCCCGGCACGTCGCTCATTTCCATCTCGCCCAGTTCGCGACCGTCATCCCTGGCCAGCAGGCGGACACTCAAGGCTGCGGGCAGATAGGCGCGGACGAACTGCCCGCTGCCACCATCGCCATGCGGGCCGAGAATAGAAAACGGGTCACGGTGTTCAGCACGGATCAGCGCGTCGAGGTCCACAGCAGCGGGAATCGCGCGGTGGCGCGTGCCGGCTTTGTCAGGCGCATTCATATTGACTCTCCATCAGACGGTTGCAGCAGTCCACGCAAGCCTTGCAAGGGAACGGCCAGCCAGGCTGGGCGGTTCTCGGCTTCGTAGATCACTTCATAAGCAGCTTTTTCAAGGGTGAACAGCTCGAGTGCAGCGTCCTCCCCTTTCGCATCTTTCCAGGCATGCGCAATGCCGGTGGTCGCCGAGCGATAACCTTCGATGAAGGTTTCTCGCGCCTGCGCCAGGTAGGTATCGGCAACACGTTTGCGCGCCCCGGCAGCCTCGGGAGACGTATCGACGCTCTGCGCACTGCGTACAGCCATGGCCGCTGCGTAATCAAAGGAGCGCAGGACACCGCTGACATCCTTGAACGGGCTGTGCTTGGCACGGCGCTCCTCAAGTGCGCGGGCCGGCTCACCCTCGAAATCGATCAGGTAGGCATCGCCTTTGACCACCAATACTTGCCCCAGATGCAGATCGCCATGCACACGAATGCGCAGGCCACCGGCCGAGCGCCTGGCCAGGCCTTCGACGCGCTGACGGATCTGCTTGCGCTGCGCGAGCAAATCTTTGACCAGTTGCTGATCGTCCTGCTGGAGCTCGCCCATGCGCTGCTCCAGCAGCTGCAAGGCGCGCTCAAGCTGAGCGTTGACGCTGGCCCCGGAGGCCTTGCTGTCCTGGCTGCTGGTGACTTCTACGGCAAAATCCGCATTGTCGGTGGGCGACGCGAGGATCTGATGCATCTCACCCAGACGCTGGCCAAGGCTGCGCGAGAAGTCCGCGAGTTCGAGCAACGCGTTGTAATGCTGTTCCTGGCCGGAAACACCGTGTGCCAACTCGTCACGTACCGCACGCTCGAGATTGTTCTGGGTCCATTCCCACGCATCGCCCTGATTGCTCAGATACCCTTGGGCGATCATCAGCAGATTAGGCTGACCGTCCTTGCCGACGCGTACCAGAGAGCCCAGCAGCGGTGAAATGTTCTTGAAGCCGGCCTGGGTCAGGAACGCGCCCATTTCCAGCTCGGGATGCGTCCCGGCGCTGACTTTGCGAATCAGCTTGAGCACCAGGCTGCTGCCCACCACTACCGAACTGTTCGATTGCTCGGCAGACAGGTAGCGCACTTCCGACTCAGCGTTCAGGCCGAGGGGTGCCAGCTGCGAACTTTGCTCGAAACGCAACTCGCCGTCGGCACACGGTATGACGGTATCCGACTGCATGCCCTGAATCACGGCACGAATGAAGGTTTCCAGGGTGAATGCATCCGTGATCAACCCGACATCGCGGTTGCGACGTACTCGGGCGAGCGCCAGCTGCTGCGGCAATGCACTGCTGATGTCGTCTTCAGCCAGCAAGCCGAACGGCAATTGATAGCGATCGGTCTGCCCGCCTGCGGTGACTTCTATCTCGCTGAGCAATACCGGATGCGCTTCATCGCCGAAGCGCACGGCGTAGGCAATGCTGACCTTCTCGATTGCCTTGTCCTTGCCCGCGAACCAGCGCCGTTTAGGCAGGTAGACCGCCAGCGAGGTGTTTTCCATGGTGCTGCGCAGTGGCTCTTCGAGCAACTCTTCCAGACGCTTCTTGAGCACCAGAGTCGGGAAGTCCGGCATGCTCTGCGCGGGTTCAACGTGCCAACCGGGCATTTGATTCTCCGAAGCCAGTAAAAACCAGTAAAAACCGTACGGCGGCAGCGTCAGCAGATAGCTTAACTGGCCGATGGGCGGGAAAGCGCTGCCACCGAGCATTTCCACCGGCACCGTGCCTGCATAGGCAGACAGCTCAAGCTCTGCAGCCTGGGCGGCGCTGGAAACGTTGGCGACACACAACACCACTTCACTGTGTCCGTCAGGTGCTGTGTACTCGCGGGTATAAGCCAGAATGCGGCGGTTCGACGGCGAGAGCATTTTCAGCGTGCCACGTCCGAATGCTTTCTGCTGTTTGCGCACGGCGAGCATGCGCCGGTTCCAGTTGAGCAGCGAATGCGGGTCACGTTCCTGGATTTCGACGTTGACCGACTGGAAGCCGTACATCGGGTCCATGATCGGTGGCAACACCAGGCTCGCCGGGTCGGCGCGCGAAAAGCCGCCGTTGCGGTCGATGGACCACTGCATGGGCGTGCGCACCCCGTCCCGGTCGCCCAGGTAGATGTTATCGCCCATGCCGATCTCGTCGCCGTAATACAGCGTCGGTGTGCCGGGCATCGACAACAGCATGCTGTTGAGCAACTCCACCCGGCGACGGTCGCGATCCACCAAGGGTGCCAGGCGCCGACGGATGCCCAGGTTGATCCGTGCACGGCGGTCGGCCGCATAGTAATTCCACAGATAATCACGCTCACGATCGGTGACCATTTCCAGGGTCAGTTCATCGTGGTTGCGCAGGAAAATCGCCCACTGGCAGTTTTCCGGGATCTCCGGCGTCTGCCGCAAGATATCGGTGATGGGAAAACGATCTTCCTGGGCCAGCGCCATGTACATGCGTGGCATCAATGGAAAGTGGAAAGCCATATGGCATTCATCGCCATCCGGGCCTTTGCTGTCACCAAAGTACAGCTGGGTGTCTTCCGGCCATTGATTGGCCTCGGCAAGCAGCATCCTGTCCGGGTAGTTCGCGTCGATCTCGGCCCGAATGCGCTTGAGCACCTGATGGGTTTCCGGCAGGTTCTCGTTGTTGGTACCGTCGCGTTCGATGAGGTACGGGATGGCATCCAGACGCAGACCGTCGATGCCCAGATCCAGCCAGAAGCGCATGACTTCCAGTACCGCATCCAGCACGTGCGGATTGTCGAAATTCAGGTCCGGCTGGTGGGAGTAGAAACGGTGCCAGAAGTACTGACCGGCAACCGGGTCCCAGGTCCAGTTGGACGTCTCGGTATCGAGAAAGATGATCCGCGTGCCGTCGTACTTCTGATCAGTGTCCGACCACACATAGAAATCCCGCGCCTTGGAACCGGGCTTGGCATTGCGGGCTTTCTGGAACCACGGATGCTGGTCGGACGTGTGGTTGATGACCAGCTCGCTGATCACTCGCAGGCCGCGCTTATGTGCCTGGGCGATGAAACGCTTTGCATCGGCCATGGTGCCGTAGTCACTGTGCACATCGCGGTATTCGGAAATGTCGTAGCCATCGTCCCGGCGCGGCGACGGATAAAACGGCAACAACCAGATGGTGTTGACGCCCAGCGCGGCAATGTAGTCGAGCTTTTCGATCAGGCCCGCGAAATCGCCGATTCCGTCGTTGTTGGAATCAAAGAACGATTTCACGTGAACCTGATAAATCACCGCATCCTTGTACCAGAGCGGGTCTTTGATAAATGTCGCGTCACCGGGCTTCTTGGCCATTATTGACTCCTCGGGAGTGTTATTGCGCGGCCTGGATACGCCAGATTCCAAACGGTTGAGCTGGATCGAGGCGCGTGTGCTGATACTTGCCGTACCAGGTCCAGCGGTGCCCGGTCATCAGGTCTTCACCCGACGTAGCGGCGTCATCCGGCAGGCCCATTTCCCACAGCGGCAACTCGAAATCCGCTTCCTGTGCGTTGTACGGGTCGAGGTTGACGGCAACCAGAATGAAGTTGCTGCCGTCCGCCGAGCGCTTGCCGAAGTACAGAATGTTGTCATTCCACGCGTTATACAGCTTCAGACCCAGATGCGTTTGCAGCGCCGGGTTCTGCCGACGAATGCGGTTAAGCTGAGCGATCTCGGCAATGATGTTGCCCGGTGCCGCGTAATCGCGAACCCGAACCTCGTACTTCTCCGAGTCCAGATACTCTTCCTTGCCGGGAATCGGTGCCGCTTCGCACAACTCGAACCCCGAATACATACCCCACAGCCCGGAGCCCATAGTGGCCAATGCCGCTCGGATCAGAAACCCGGGGCGACCGGACTCATGCAGGAAACGCGGGTTGATATCGGGCGTGTTGACGAAGAAATTCGGGCGATAGCAATCACGCCAAGGGACTTCATTGAGCTGGGTGAAATACTCGGAGAGTTCGGCCTTGGTGTTGCGCCAGGTGAAATAGGTGTAACTCTGGCTGTAACCGACCTTGCCCAGCCGCGCCATCATTGCCGGCTTGGTAAAGGCTTCGGCCAGGAACATCACCTCAGGGTGCTGACTGCGCACTTCGCCGATCATCCACTGCCAGAACGGCAGCGGTTTGGTGTGCGGGTTGTCGACGCGGAAGATTTTCACGCCTTCGTTGACCCAGCCCAGAACGATGTCGCGCAACTCCGTCCACAGGCCGGGGATGGCGTCTGGTGCGTAGAAGTCGACGTTGACGATGTCCTGATACTTTTTCGGCGGGTTTTCCGCATAACGGATCGTGCCGTCCGGACGCCACGAGAACCAGCCCGGATGCTGCTTGAGCCACGGGTGATCCTGGGAACACTGGATGGCGAAGTCCAGGGCGATTTCCAGACCATGGTCGGCTGCAGCTTTCACAAGGTTACGGAAATCTTCACGACTGCCCAGCTGTGGGTGAATGGCTTCATGGCCCCCATCCTCGCTGCCGATCGCGTACGGGCTGCCCGGATCATCAGGGCCTGCGGTCAGGGAGTTGTTCGGGCCCTTGCGGTGTGCACGGCCAATAGGATGAATCGGCGGAAAATACAGCACGTCGAAGCCCATGTCGCGAATGGTCGGCAGACGCGAATGCACATCGTTGAACGTACCGTGGCGCGCCGGATCGTCGGTCATCGAACGGGGAAACAGCTCGTACCAGCTGGCAAACTGTGCCAGCTCACGTTCGACATCCAGCGGGAACTCGACGCTGCGGCTGAGGAACGCCTGATTGTCGGCCAGCTTCATCAGGCTGGCGGTTTCGCTGTGCAACAGCAGCGCGACTTTCTCGTCTTTATCGCCCTGTTCAAGCTGGCCCAGCAGACTTTCGATCTGCTGGCGCTGCTCGTTCTGGCTGCGCTCGGCGGCGTGGACCAGATGAATGCGGCCCTCTTCAAGTTCCAAATCGACAGGAACGCCGGCGCCGAACTTCTTCTCCAGCTCATAACGATAGCTGCCGAACTGATCGATCCAGGCTTCGAGGCGAAACACATGGCGGCTGACCGAGGTAGGGGTGAATTCACCCACCCAGCTGTCATTGCCCAGCTCGCGCATTGGCGCGCTGTGCCAGTGTTCTTCATCGGCAGCACGCCAGCGGATATTGACCGCCATCTTGTCGTGCCCATCGGCATAGACCTTGCTGGTCACGGTAACCGGTTGCCCGATGATCGCCTTGGCCGCGAACAAGCCACCGTCAATCACCGGCAACGTGTCTTCAATCACGATGCGGGGTAATTGCAGCGCCTGGGTCAGTGATAGCGGAAGGGTTGCTTGCGGGACATCGGTGGCCAGGGAATCCGGACCGTATGGCTGTTCATTCATCGAGCATCACTCCTCACGCCCCAGGGACGCTCCTGTGCATTCCATGCAATGGAAAAATTGACGGTATGGCAGCGTACGATCGCACTGTGCTGGCGACTCGTCTATTTCCGCTGCCTAGGTTCCGAGCGGTCAACGAGGGTAAAGTTCAAAGGTTTTGAGGATGTTTGCTGGTCGTGGGTGGGCATTAGCCAATGGAAATATTTAAAGAGAATGCGTGCTCTGATTCCCGAATCCCCGTAGGAGGAGTCGTTTACCAAGCCTTCAGCCATCGATAGCAAAGACATTGCAGCACACTTAATCAGAAGCTTGTGTAAGCGCATCAAAAAAGAGACGCTCCATGATTCTGAAACCTTGCAACTACGAGTTATTGAATTTCGACGTGCACCGAAGAGAAGACGTGAATATAGCGTACCACGACGACTTTTTATCTCCGGATGAAGTTGAAGCAAATCAATTGAATCATCGGCCACGCCGGGCGGTCGTAAACAGGGTCTACAAGGAGGCAGCAACCATGACCTTACCCAACCCGGTAGAAGTACCCGATCCAAACATCGATGACCCCGCCCTGCCCGAGCCAGTGCCCGCACAGGACCCGCCGCCATCCACGCCACCACCCAATGAAACGCCAGTCGGCGACCCGCCCGCCAACGCGCCACCGGTCACGGTGTGACGACGCAGTTAGCGGGATCTGAAGGCGTCTGCCAGACCATGGACGCCTTCAGCGCCCTCCCGCCACATCGATGAACGTTCCGGTGGCGTAAGACGCATTGTCCGACAGCAACCAGAGAATGGCCTCGGCCACTTCCTCCGCGGTGCCGCCACGGCCCATGGGCAATGCGCCCTCAAGCTTGCTGACGCGAAACGGATCGCCGCTCAAGGCGTGAAAGTCGGTGAAGATGAAACCTGGACGTACCGCGTTGACGCGAACGTTTTCAGCCGCGACTTCCTTGGACAGGCCGATGGTGAAGGTGTCCAGCGCACCTTTCGATGCCGCATAGTCGACGTACTCGCCTGCCGAACCCAGGCGTGCCGCTAGCGACGATACGTTGACGATGCTGCCACCGTGCCCCCCGTGCGCCGGCAACATGCGCAACAAGGCGTGTTTGCTGCACAGCATCGGGCCGACGACGTTGTTCATCATCATCTTCAACAGGCGAAATTCCGACATGTCCTCGACTCTGGAAGCCTGCGCCAGGGTGCCCGCATTATTGACCAGGTGAGTGACACGACCGAGTTCGGAGTCGACCCTGGCAAACAGCCGCATGATCTCGTCTTCGTTGCTGACGTCGGCCTGCACGGTAATCGCCCTGGCGCCCATCGCCCTCACCTGGCCTGCGGTCTTTTCGGCAGCGGCATGATCCGACAGGTAGTTGATGCAGATCCGATAACCCTGTGAGGCAGCCAGACGCGCTGTAGCAGCGCCGATCCCACGCGAACCACCGGTGATAATGAGGACTTTTTCCATGGAGTGTCTCGTGTTTTTTTCAAAGGCCGACATCAGGATCCAGCCAACCCTCACAGGTTAACCAGCCGGTTCGGATCGTGACAGCCTTTACCGTCCAGCGCCATCTGCGCGCTTCAGAAAGCGGCTTGCCCGGTATCGGACGCATCCACCACAGCTTTCGCCTCGGCTGCATGGATTTCTTCGAGAAACTGCTGGGCCGGTAACGGATAACCCAGCAGGAAGCCTTGCAGCGAGTGACATCCCAAATGAGTCAGGAAGCGCTGCTGAACAGCGGTTTCAACGCCTTCGGCGACTATTCGCAGATTCAACGCCTGCCCTACTGCGACGATGGCCGAGACGATGGCGGCGTCGTCGGTGTCATGTTCCAGGTCGCGGACGAAGCCCCGATCAATCTTGATTTCATTGGCGGGCAGGCGCTTCAGGTACATCAGGCTGGAGTAACCGGTGCCAAAATCATCGATCGACAGGTCCACGCCCATTTCCGAAAGTCTTCTCAACACCGCCAGGCTGGCATCCGCATCATGCATCGCCGTGGTTTCGGTGATTTCAAGGGTCAGGCAGTTGGCCGGCAACTGATGCCGGGCCAGTGTGTCCGCCACTGCCGTGACCAGCCCGGAATGACAGAACTGCAAGGCTGACAGGTTGACTGCAATGCGCCAGTGCGAGTAACCCTGCGCGTACCACTCACGCATTTGCCGACAGGCTTCATCCAGCACCCACTCGCCGATCTGAATGATCAGGCCGGTTTTCTCCGCCATGGAAATGAACAGGTCAGGACCGAGGACACCCTGTTCCGGATGATTCCAGCGCAACAACGCCTCTGCGCCCACGGGCAGCCCGGTCATGGCGTCGAACTTGGGTTGGTAATAGATACAGAACTGCCGGTGCTTGATCGCCTTGTGCAAATCCTGCGACATCTGCAGTTGATTGCGGGCGTTACTGTTCATCGACGCATCGAAAAAGCTGTAGCCATTCTTGCCGGCAGCTTTGGTGTGGTACATGGCCGCGTCGGCATTGATCAGAAGCTCATGCTGGGTGCTGCCATTGCCCGGGTACATGCAGATGCCGATGCTCAGTGAAATCTGCAACTGATGTTCGCCAATGTTAAACGGGTTGCCGACTTCATTGACCTGCCGTCTGGCAACGGCCAATGCATCCTCAGGGTTTTGCAGCTCCACCAGCAGGACGAACTCATCGCCGCCAACCCTGGCCAGCGTGTCGCGCCGGTGCAGGCTGTTGCGCAGACGCAAGGCGACCTGCCGTAACAGCAGGTCGCCGGTGTGGTGGCCGAACGCATCATTGACCGGCTTGAAGCCATCGAGGTCCATGAACATCAGCGCAAAGCAGCCGCCCGTCTCTGTGGCCCTCTTCATTGCCCGATCGATGCGTTCCGTCAACAACGCCCGGTTTGGCAAACCGGTCAGGTTGTCATGCAGGGCCAGGTGGGTCAGTTCCAGATTGGCTTGCGTCAGGGAGTCGGCCAGCACGGCGGTACGTGTTTCCAGATGGGAGTCGAGAATACAGCTGAACAGCGCAATCCCCAGAATCGACAGGCTGGCGACCAGCACGATTCGGTCCAGCCCGTTACTGCTCAGCCCCTGTGAAAGTGCACCGCAAAAGCTGCCATCGGCAAAATTCGCAGCGGCCATGCCGGTGTAATGCATGCCGATGACAGCCAGCCCCAGCAATAGCGCCGCCGAGGCGCGTAGCAGGTAGACCCTGGGGCGCTGCTGGCGAAGATGGAAGGCTATGCGCAATGCTGCCGCAGACGCAGCGATAGCAATGACCACAGAAAGCACGAACAGCCACGGCGTGTATTGAATGCCCGGCTGCATGCGCATTGCCGCCATGCCGGTGTAGTGCATGGCGCTGATGCCGAGCCCCAGCAACACCGCACCCAGGCTCAGTTGCAGCGCGGGCAATCGTGGCTGGGTGGCGAGCCACAGGGCGAACCCTGAAAAGCCGATGGCGATCAACAGCGACAGCAGCACCAGTGGCACGTCGTAGCCCAGGTCGATGGGCAATACGAACGCCAGCATACCGATGAAATGCGTCGACCAGGTGCCGACGCCCATTGCGATAGCGCCTCCCGCGGTCCATAGGTGGACAGCACGGCCCCTGGCCGAAACGATGCGGCCTACCAGATCGAGGGCCGTGTACGCGGCAAGAATAGCGACGAAGATCGATATGACGACGAGTGAGGGGATGTAGCTGCCAATCAACATAAACGCACCTGGAAACCAATGAGCGCGTCCATGCCGATCTTGTGCGGCTGATTGTACGCATTAGCTGCCAAATGTCGCGGCAACTGGTCGAAAAGATGGCGAATAGCTATTATTTTTTCGTTTAATGCGAACAGTTTACCGAAAACTGCGTTTTAAACACGAAATACTCATTCCCGGAGCGTCAAACCTGTCTCGGCATCCCAGCCCCCGCCCAGTGCGGCGATCAGTTGAACGCTGGCAATCAACCTGCTTTGCAGCACACTGAGCACACTGCGCTCGTTGCTCAATGCGGTGGCCTGAACATTGACGACGTCCAGGTAACCGATCAACCCGGCCTTGTATTGATTGTTGGTCAGGCGCAACGAATCACGAGCCGAGACCAGCGCTTCCTGGCGCACTGCAGCTTCCTGCTCGTATACCTTGAGCTGAACCAGATAGTTCTCGACCTCCTGAAAACCGTTCAGCACGGTCTGCCGGTACTGGGCGACAGTCTGGTCATATACCGCTTCGGTACGATCCACCTCGGCGGAGCGCTTGCCGCCGTCGAACAGGGTCAGCGCCAGCTGCGGGCCCACTGACCAGAAGCGATTGGGCAGGCTGATCCAGTTGGCAAAGGTACTGCTGCTGTAACCGCCGCTCATGCTCAGCGTGAAGTCCGGATAATAAGCGGCCTTGGCCACGCCGATATTGGCATTGGCCCCCATCACCGAGCGTTCGGCTGCGGCGATGTCAGGTCGGCGTTCGAGCAACTGCGAAGGCAAGCCTGGCGGGATCTGCGGCAACTGCGGAATCGAAGTGGTGGCGGGCAGATTGAAGTCTGCCGGCGCCATGCCCATCAGTACGGCGATGGCATTCTCGTATTGCGCACGCTGCCAGGCCAGGTCGATCAGGTCGGCCTGGGTACTTTTCAACTGCGTCTGTGCCTGCGCAACAGAATCACTTCCGGAAATACCGGCGCGGTACTGATTCTGCGTCAGGGTCAGGGAGCGCTGGTAGGCATCCACCGTGGATTCCAGCAAGCGTTTCTGTTCATCGATCACGCGCAATTGCAGGTAATTCTGCACCAGCTCCGATTGCAGGCTCAGGCGCATCGCCGCCAGGTCGGCAAGACTCGCCTGCGCATTGGCAGTGTCGGCTTCCAGCCCGCGACGCAGCTTGCCCCAGACGTCGGCCTCCCAACTGACGCCCAGTTGCGCGTTGTAACTGTTGCGAATCCCGGAGGCACTGGTGCCGGTGTTCGAGGTGCCAGTGCCCTGCCCCGAGCGGGTTTTGCCAGTCGTCAGGTCGAGAGTCGGCAGGAAGGCAGCCCTGGAGCTGCGCACCAGTGTTTGTGCCTGTCGATACTGCGCATCGTACTGGGCGACGGTCTGGTTGGAGGTGTTGAGGCGCTCGACCAGAGCGTTCAGTTGCGGGTCCTTGTAGACCTCCCACCATGCACCTTTGGCCATCCCGTCACTGGGTGTGGCCGCACGCCAGCCCTGCGCAGCCTTGAACTGCGCGGGTGCAGCCATCGACGGCTTCTGGTAATCCGGCCCGACAGCACAGGCGCTGAGCAGCACGACGCAAAGCCCCAGCGCAAATGGACGAATCAACCCTGTCGGGCGGGAGGTGAATGCCAGGCGTTCGGTCATAGCGGAGTTTCCAGAGCAGCATCGGTACGCACGCCACGCCATTTGTTGTAACGATGGCGCAGACGGTCGAGATAAAGGTAAACCACCGGGGTGGTATAGAGGGTCAGGACCTGGCTGAAGATCAGGCCGCCGATGATGGTCAAGCCCAGCGGCTTGCGCATTTCGGCACCTTCGGCGGTGCTCAACAGCAATGGCAAGGCGCCCAGGATGGCGGCCATCGTAGTCATCAGAATGGGCCGCAGGCGCTGCAGGCAGGCGCTGCGGATCGACTCTTGCGGCGTCATTCCCTGTTCGCGCTCCAGGTGCAGGGCCAGGTCGATCATCATGATCGCGTTTTTCTTGACCACGCCAATCAGCAGGAACAGCCCCAACAGGGAGATCAGACTGAATTCGCTGCCCAGTACATAGATCGTCAGCAATGCGCCAACCCCTGCGGACGGAAGGGTCGAGAGGATCGTCAGCGGATGAATGTAGCTTTCATAGAGGATCCCCAGCACCAGGTACACCGCCAGCAACGCACCGAGGATCATCCACGGCTGACTCTTCTGCGTGGAAGCGAAGGCGTTGGCGGTCCCGGCCATCTTGGAAATGATGTCGGACGGCAGACCGATGGCGGCAATCGCCCGCTCTATCGCCACAGTGGCCTTGTCGAGGCTGGCGCCTTCGGCCAGATCGAAGGAAATGTTTTCGGCCGCGAACTGACCGTCATGCGATACCCGGTCGTTGGCCAGACTGCGCTCGTAATGGGCGATACTCGACAGCGGTACACGCTGCCCGTCCGCGGTAATGACCTGAACCTGCTCCAGCGTCACCGGGTCCTGGGCGTATTTTGGATTGACCTCCATCACCACCTTGTACTGGTTGAGGCTGTCATAGATGGTCGATACCTGGCGCTGGCTGTAAGCGTTGTTGAGCACCGCCGTGACCATGTTCATATCGATACCCAGCCGCTTGGCCGTGTCACGGTTGACCACCAGGGTCACCTGCTGCGCCCCGCGCCCTTCCCGTGCGTCGATGGCGGTCAGCTCGGGTACCGACTTGAGCGCGGCGACGATCTTCGGGTACCACAGACGCAGACTGCCCAGGTCAGCGCTCTGCACGATGTATTGATACTGCGAACTGGTCTGCTCGCGACCTCCGCCCAGTTGCAGGTCCTGATCCGGGGCCAGGAACAGCCTGCCCCCCGGCACATGCGGCATGTTCTTGCGCAGGCGCTCGACCACTTTCTCGGCAGACAGCTTGCGCTCGGCAATCGGCTTGAGGCGCACGATCATGAAGGCGTTATTGGTGCCACCGCTGCCACCGATAAAACCGGCAACGCTTTCCACCGCAGGGTCAGCGAGAATCGACAGGCGGAAGGTCTCCATTTTCGGCTGCATGACCGAAAAAGAAAGGCCGTCGTCACCGCGTACGAAACCCATCAGTTGCCCGGTGTCCTGTTGCGGCAGAAAGGTCTTGGGCACCACCACATACAGCGCGATATTGACCACCACGGTGACCAGCAGACTGAGCAGCGTCAGCCGTCGATGCCGCATCACCCAGCCCAGCGAGCGGTCGTAGCCTGCCACCATTCGATCGTTGACCCTCTCGCTCCAGCGCTGAAAGGCGTTTTCCCCATGAGCTTCGCGCGGCTTCAACCAGCGCGCACACAACATCGGCGTCAGGGTCAGGGAGACGATCAGCGAGACGATGATCGCCACTGACAAGGTAATGGAAAACTCGCGAAACAGACTTTCGACCAGACCGCCCATGAACAGGATGGAAATGAACACCGCGACCAGCGAGACGTTCATCGACAGCAAGGTGAACCCCACCTCCTTGGCGCCCAGAAACGCCGCTTTCATGGGGTCGAGGCCGTTGTGAATATGCCGGGATATGTTTTCCAGCACGACGATGGCGTCGTCCACCACCAGACCGGTGGCGAGGATCAACGCCATCAGTGACAGGTTGTTCAGCGAGAAGCCGAACAGGTGCATGATCGCAAAGGTGCCGACCAGCGATACCGGAACCGCCAGGGTGGGGATCAGCGAGGCGCGAAAACTGCCGAGAAACAGGAACACCACCATCACCACCAGCACGACGGCAATCAGCAGGGTCATTTCGGCTTCGTGCAGCGTCGCCTTGATCACCGGCGAGCGGTCCATCGCGATATTGAGGCTGACACTGGCCGGCAGCACCGCTCGCAACGCTGGCAACTGCGCCTTGATCTGCGCCACGGTTTCAATGATGTTGGCCCCCGCCTGGCGGTTGACGACCAGCAGCACGGCACGGTCATTGTTGTAGAAGCCGCTGTTGTAACGGTCTTCCACGGCGTCGCTGACTTTCGCCACGTCCTTCAGGCGCAAGGTCGCTCCGTCCTTGTAGCGAATGATCAGCGGCGCATAATCCTCGGCGGTTTCCAGCTGGTCGTTGGCCTGCACCTGCCAGTTATGCTGGTCGTCCTCCACAAAGCCCTTCGGCCGTCTTACGTTGGTGCTGGTGATCGCCGTACGCACGTCATCGAGCGATACACCGTACTGGGAGAGCATCTGCGGCTCCAGTTCGATACGCACAGCAGGTAGCGAGCTGCCGCCGATCTGCACTTCGCCGACCCCGGAAACCTGGGACAGGCTCTGCGACAGGATGGTGGACGCCAGGTCGTAAAGCTGGCCCTTTTCCAGCACTGTCGAGGTCATCGACAAGACCATGATCGGCGCCTGCGACGGGTTGACCTTCTTGTAGGTCGGCATGCTGCGCATCCCGCTGGGCAGCAGGTTGCGTGAGGCATTGATGGCCGCCTGCACTTCCCGGGCAGCGCCGTTGATGTCGCGATCAAGGTCGAACTGCAGAATGATCCGTGTGGTGCCCTGGCTTGAATTGCTGGTCATGGTGTTGACACCGGCAATACTGCCCAGCGAACGCTCCAGCGGCGTGGCCACCGTGGACGCCATCACCTCAGGGCTGGCACCGGCGAGGCTGGCCGAAACCACAATCACCGGGAAATCCATGTTCGGCAACGGTGCCACTGGCAACAAGCGAAAGCTCACCGCGCCGAGCAGCATGATCGCCAGGCTCAGCAGAACGGTCGCAACGGGGCGGCGGATGAACGGCGCTGAGAGGTTCATGCGTCAGCTCGTTCCAGCCGGTCCGGCTCGGCAGGCTTGCGACTCCAGCGACGGCCAAGGCGGTCGAAATACAGGTAGATGACCGGCGTGGTGAACAGTGTCAGTACCTGACTGAGCAACAGCCCGCCGACCATCACCAGCCCCAGTGGTTGCCGCAATTCGGCGCCGGAGCCACTGGCAAGCATCAGCGGGATGGCGCCGAACAACGCTGCCAGGGTGGTCATGAGAATCGGCCGGAAGCGCAACAGCGCCGCGTCGTAGATCGCCTGCTCGGGCGCAACACCGCGGTTGCGCTCCGCGTCGAGCGCGAAGTCGATCATCATGATCGCGTTCTTCTTGACGATGCCGATCAGCAGAATGATGCCGATGATCGCAATCATCCCCAGATCGTTGCCGCTGATCAGCAGAGCCAACAAGGCCCCCACTGCTGCCGACGGCAGGGTCGAGAGGATGGTGATCGGGTGAATGTAGCTCTCGTAGAGCACGCCCAGCACGATGTACATGGTGACCACCGCCGCCAGAATCAGCAGCAACGTGCTGGACAACGAAGCCTGAAACGCTTCGGCCGCGCCCTGAAACTGGGTCTGCACGCCAATCGGCATGCCGATCTCCTGCTCGACCTCCTCGATCACCTTCACCGCCTTGCCCAAGGCAATATCGGGCGCCAGGTTGAACGACATCATCACCGCCGGGAACTGCCCAAGGTGCGCGATGGCCAACTGAGCCTGGCGCTGCTCGACACTTGCCAGGCTGGATAGCTTCACCTGTGCGCCATCGGTGGTCTTGACGTGAATCTGCTCGAGCGCCGCCGGGCCGAGTTCACTGCCCGACGCAGCCTGCAGCACCACGCGGTACTGGCTGGCCTGCGTATAGATGGTGGATATCTGGCGCTGACCGAATGCGTCGTACAGCGCGTCGGTGATGTTCGCAACCGTGACCCCGACCCGGCTGGCCGCATCACGATCGATGTTCAGGTACACCTGCAAACCTTTGTCCTGCAGGTCGCTGGCCACATCCCTCAGTTCGGGCCGCTTGCCGAGCGCGTCTACCAGCTTTTCGCTCCACAGCGTCAGCAGTTCGGCGTCGGGCGACGACATGCTGAATTGATACTGGGTGCGACTGACACGGTCTTCGATGGTCAGGTCCTGCACCGGCTGCATGAACAGACGGATATCCGACAGTTTGTCGACCTCGGGCTGCAGGCGCTGGATCACCTCGGACGCAGTCAGGTCGCGCGCTCCGTGAGGCTTGAGGTTGATCAGCAGACGTCCGCTGTTGAGCGTGGCGTTGTCACCGTCGACACCAATGTAGGACGACAGACTGACCACCGCCGGGTCCTTGAGAATGATGTCGGCAAGTGCCTGCTGACGCTGGCTCATCGCTGCGAACGAGACCGACTGTGGCGCTTCCGAAATACCCTGGATCACGCCGGTGTCCTGTACCGGGAAGAAGCCTTTGGGGACGACGATGTACAGCAGCACCGTCAGTGCCAGGGTGGCCAGGGCAACCAGCAGGGTCAGGGGCTGATGCTTGAGCACCCAGCGCAACCTGCCCGCATAGATGTCGATCAGCCAGTCGATCCAGGCACCGCTGGCCCGGTAAAAGCGGCTCTGCTCTTCTTCCCTGGGCTCGCGCTTGAGCAAGCGCGCGCACATCATCGGCGTCAGGGTCAGCGAGACCACCAGCGATATCAATATCGCGACCGCCAAGGTAATCGCGAACTCGCGGAACAGCCGCCCTACCACGTCGGCCATGAACAACAGCGGGATCAATACCGCAATCAGTGACAGGGTCAGGGAAATCAGGGTGAAACCGATCTGCTTCGCGCCCTTGAGTGCGGCCTGCAAGGGCGTCTCACCCTCTTCGATGTGCCGGGAGATGTTTTCCAGCATGACGATGGCGTCATCGACGACGAAACCGGTCGCAATGGTCATGGCCATCAGCGTCAGGTTGTTGACCGAAAAACCGGCCAGGTACATCACGCCGAAAGTGCCCACCAGCGACAGCGGAACGGCAATCGAGGGAATGATCGTCGCGCTGAAACGACGCAGGAACAGGAACGTGACCAGCACCACCAGGACGATCGCGATCAGCAATTCGTGCTGAACATCGGTCACCGACGCGCGGATGGTTTGCGTGCGGTCCGTCAGGACCACGACGTCGAGGCCGGCCGGAAGGTTTTCGGTGATCGACGGCAGCAACGCCTTGATCCGGTCGACCACCTCGATGACGTTGGCGCCCGGCTGACGCTGAATGTTCAACAGCACCGCCTGGCTACGATTGGCCCAGGCCGCGAGCCGCTCGTTTTCGGCACCATTGACGATTTCGGCCACATCCTTCATGCGCAAGGGTGCGCCATCCTTATAAGCCAGAATCAGGTTGGCGTACTCCTCCGGAGACTTCAGCTGATCGTTGGCATCCAGCATCGACACCCGGGTCGGCCCGTCAAAGTTGCCCTTCGGCTGGTTGACGTTGGAGGCGCTGATCAGGGTACGCACATCGGACAGGTTTAGGCTGTTGGCGGCCAGCGCCTCCGGGTTGACCTTGATCCGTACCGCCTGCCGCTGCCCGCCGGCAATGCTGACCATGCCCACGCCGCTGATCTGCGAGATCTTCTGCGCCATGCGCGTATCGACCAGATCATTGAGCTTGGGCAACAACATGGTTTTCGAGGTGATCGCCAGGGTCAGAACCGGTGTGTCGGCCGGGTTGACCTTGTTGTAGACCGGAGGCGCCGGCAGATCGGTCGGCAGCAGGTTGGTGGCCGCGTTGATCGCCGCCTGCACCTGCTGCTCGGCGACATCCATATTGATTTCAAGGCTGAAGCGCAACGTAATGACTGACGCACCGCCCGAGCTGGTCGAGGCCATCTGGGTCAGGCCGGGCATCTGTCCGAATTGACGTTCCAGAGGCGCAGTCACGGAGCTGGTCATCACCTGCGGGCTGGCACCCGGGTACAGGGTCATCACCCGGATGGTCGGATAGTCGACCTGGGGCAACGCCGAAACCGGTAGCAAGGTATAGGCGATCAGGCCCGCCAGGACGATTGCCAACATACTCAGTGTGGTGGCAACCGGACGCAGGATGAACAGACGTGACATGTTCATACGTTTGGTTTTTCCACCTTGCCGAGCGCCGCCGACTTGTCGGTCTTGCTGTCAGGCTTGCCTTGCAGCTTCTGGGCCGGGCCAGCCGGTACTTCCTTGCTGTCGTTGACGACTTCGACTTCGGCACCGTCGCGCAGGCGGTCGGTGCCTTCGAGCACCACCCGCTCGCCGGCTGCCAGACCTTCGGTAATCACCGTGGACGTCTCGTCGCTCGGGCCGGTCTTCAGCAGCTTGAGCTTGACCTTCTTGTCACCGTCCAGCACATAGACAAAGGTCCCGTCGGTACCGAACTGCACGGCCGCGGTCGGCACGAGCGTGACTTTTTTCAGCGTGTCGGCGCGCAGCCGCACATTGACGAACTGATTGGGAAACAGGACCTCGTCGCTGTTATCGAAACGCGCCTTGAACTTCAGTGTGCCGGTGGCCACGTCGATCTGGTTGTCGAGGCTGGCCAGTACGCCGGTGGCCTGCATCTTCGTATCGCCACGGTCCCAGGCTTCAACGGGTAGCTTGTCGCCGGTGCGGTAGCGGGAAATGACTTTCGACAGGTCCTTTTCAGGCAGCGTGAACGCCACGGAAATAGGCTGGGTCTGGGTGATCACCACCAGCGCGGTAGTGTCATTGGCGGCAACCAGATTGCCCACGTCGAGCTGTTTGAGGCCGACACGCCCGGCAATCGGGGCACGGATGCGGCTGAAGTCCAGGCTGAGTTTTGCGTCAGCCACGGCAGCCTGATTGGTCTTGATCGTGCCCTTGTATTGATTGACCAGCGACTCGGCAGTGTCGAGGGTCTGCTTGGCGATGCTGTCCTCGGCAAACAGGCCTCGGTAACGCTGCACGTCGAGCTGAGCATTCTTGAGCAGCGCCTGGTTGGTGGCCAGCGTACCTTCGGCCTGCTGCAACGCCACTTGATAGCTGCGCGGATCGATTTCAGCCAGTAGATCACCTGCCTTGACCATCTGCCCTTCCTGGAAGTAAATCTTGACCAGCTCCCCCGCCACGCGGCTGCGCACATTGATGGTGTTCATCGCCGTCACGGTGCCAAGCGCTTTGTAGTAGATCGGAAAATCACCTTCGGTAGCAGGGGCCACACGCACCGGGACCGCGACAGCCGATCCGCCGAAGCCGGGCCGTGCCATGCCGCTTGTGGCGGTCTTCTTGTGGCTCTCGGCCCCCTTGCCGGAAGTGGACGCAGGCCAGAACCACCAGCACAAGGCAACAATGACCAACAGGACCAACAAACTGATCAACCAGCGACGGGATTTACGGGAGCCAGACGATTGCATGAATAAATCAACCATTACAGGTGGGGGTTTGTTCAGAAGGCTGAACAATAAGCACAGTTACGTTACAAGCAAAGCGGCTTTACCAAGCGCTTACTTTGGATAAACGTATGAAGCACAAACAAAAAAACGGCCTGAGCGGATTCAGGCCGTCGACAGGTTGCGGAAAGTTACTTCAGCACAGCCAATGCAGCGTCGTAGTTGGGCTCGCTACCGATCTCGGCAACCAGTTCGCTGTGCAGCACCTTGTCGTTCTCGTCCAGAACGACCACGGCGCGCGCAGTCAGACCCGCGAGCGGACCGTCTGCAACGGCAACACCATAATTCTGAGCAAAGTCAGCACTGCGGAACGAGGACAGGTTCTGAACATTATCCAGGCCTTCGGAGCCGCAGAAACGGGACTGGGCGAACGGCAGGTCGGCCGAGATGCACAGAACCACAGCGTTGCTCAGGTCATTGGCCTGGGTGTTGAATTTACGTACCGAGGTGGCACAGGTCGGTGTATCGACGCTCGGGAAGATGTTCAGTACCTTGCGCTTGCCGGCGAAGGAAGCCAGGGTTGTATCCGCAAGACCTGCGCCGACCAGCGTGAAATCGTGTGCCTTGCTACCGACTTCAGGCAGGTTGCCACTGACCTGAACGGGGCTGCCTTTGAGGGTCACTTGAGCCATGAAACACGTTCCTTTTCAAAATGGATGAAAGAGCCGGAAGTTAAACACGAAAGTGTGCCGCGGCCTATATGGGATAATTCTGAATTTTTTTCAGGAAACCAGTCTGTCCCTGATATCTGTGTGGGCACACAATTCCACCAGCCAATCAACGAATACCCTGACCCGTCGTGACAACTGTCGATGCGGGGGGTAAAGCGCCGTCAGTGGCAGCGGCGGCGGACGATGCAAACGCAGTACCTCCACCAGCACACCGCTGCGCAATTGCGCGGCGACATGGTAGCGCGGCACCTGAATCAGGCCGAAACCGGCTTCGCACGCCGCGACATAGCCATCGGCACTGTTGACAGCGATCGAGCAGACCGATGCGTGCTCAACGTCCATGCCATCGGCCATGAACTCCAGACCATAACGCTTGCCGGTGCTGGTCGAAAAATATTCGATTACCTGATGTTGCGCGAGCTCCTGCAGGTTCAGTGGTGTGCCGTGTTGATCCAGGTACTCACGACTGGCGCAGGTAATCTGGGTCAGACAGCCCAGCGGCCTGGCAACCAGTGTTTCATCCAGTGCCGCGCCGGCACGCAACACGCAGTCCACGCCTTCGCGGATCAGATCGACCGGCCTGTCACTCATGCCGATCTCCAGACGGATCTGCGGGTAGCGCCGGCTGAATTCAGGCAATGCCGGGATGATGATCATACGACCCAGACTGACCGGCAGATCGACACGCAACAGCCCCTTGGGCTCGGCCCCCGTCGCCGAGAACGAGGCTTCGGCATCGTCCAGATCGGCCAGCAGGCTGACGCAGCGCTGGTAATAGGCCTTGCCGTCCGGGGTGGCGCTGACCTGACGCGTCGTACGCTGCAAAAGCTGTACGCCCAAATGCGCTTCCAGCTGTTTGATCAGGACCGTCACCGAGGCACGCGGCATGTGCAGACTCTCGGCCGCCCTGGCGAAACCGCCCAGCTCGACGATACGGGTGAACACGCGCATGGCGTTGAATCGATCCATGATGGCCGGCAACCTGAAGGTAGAAAAGGAGTGAAGGGACTTGCAGTTGCAAGAGGGACGTCCGGGAAAGGCCGGGCAGCGGGACGCCGGGCCATTACCGCCGCCGACCCTCGCCTAGAAGTCCCTTTTATAGAAAATATCCAGCGAGCTGGCAACACCGCTCGCGGCCTCAAGGTACACGCGCTTGCTGAGCAGATAGCGCAAGGCGATGGTATTGGCCGGTTCAAACACGCCTACGCCATAGCGCAGGCTGAGCTTGTCGGTGATCTTGCCGCTGGCAACCACATTGGTCTTGTCACCGGTTCCCGAGGTGTCCAGCTCGAAGTCCTTGATACCCAGATTGTCCGCGAGCTTGCCGGTGGTCGACGAGCTGCCTGCCACACCCAGCGCCAGCGCAGCCTGCGCGACCATATTGTTGTCTTCACCGGAAGTGCTGAGCGGTCTACCCATGACCAGATAGGAAAGCGCTTGCTCCTGGCTCATCGCAGGTTCGGAGAACACCTCGGTGGTAGGCTGCTCGGCGCTGCCGGTCAGGCGAATACCGGCAATCACGTCGTCGGTCTGGCGAATCGCTTCGATGTCCAGATAAGGCTGGTCGACCGGACCGGCAAACAGCAGACGTGCCTTGCGGATGGTCAGCCGCTGCCCGTAGGCACGATAACGACCATCGTTCAGGTTCAGTTCGCCACGGGTGTCCAGGTTGTCACCGATATGCACATGCCCGACCAGATTGGCAGTGAGCCCGAACCCGCTGAAGCTGAGTTTTTCCTGGCCGACGTCCACATCGATATCCATCGCCACTGCGAGCGGCGCAGCGCCCTGCTCTGTCTGCTGTCCGACGATCACCGTGTCGCCGGAGAGCTTCACAGTGGAAGGCGGCAGCTCGCGTACGGTAATCGCGCCCTTGGGCACCAGCACCTTGCCGGAGATGGCCAGTCGCTCGCCCTGCATGGAGATTTTCAGGTCAGGCGCCGCCTCTACCGCCGCATAGGGTTCGACATTGATCGGCAGGCGCGAGCCCTTGAGGCTCACATCGCCATTCAGGCTCTGCCCCCAGGCCACCTGACCGCCTATGCTGCCCTGCCCGGTGCTGCCACTTTTCCAGCCGCCGTTGAGCTGTACGCTTTCTCCGGCAATCAACGCCTGGACCTTGAGGTCGTGCAGCTCCATGGGCAACTCTCCCCCCGCCACTTCACCGCCTTCAAGCGTCACGTTGCCGTTGACCAGTGGCGCCAGCAACGTGCCTGACAACCGGCCATTGCCATTCAAACGTCCATTGAGTTTCTGCACCATCGGCGCGAAAGGACGTGCCACTGAGATATCCAGCCCCGAGAGGGTGAAGTCACCTGCCAGGGGCTTGTCCTTGGCCAGCGGGTCGATCTGCGCGTTGAGCAGCAGCCTTCCCAGCTTGCCGCCATCGAAGTCCAGACGCGTGTCGATGCGTTTGGGCGCCAGTGTGGTGGCCAGTTTCAGCGTCTGATAAGGGAAGTCCAGCCACTGATTGTTGTTGCGTACCCGCAGCGTTCCACCTCCGGCGTCGATCGTGACCTTGCCGCTGGGGCCGGCTGCCGGAATGTCGAGCTGCACGTCTGCATTCAACGCGCCCTTCCAGGCAAAATCCTTGGGCATCCATTGAGCCAGGCTGTCCAGCGGGAAATTCTTGAGTTGATAACGCAGACGAGGCTCCGGCATCAGGCGCTGATCACCACCACATAGGCTGGCGGCCCCGGACAGCCAGCAATGCGCGCCGAAGTTGAGGCGGCCATCGGCCAGACGCTCGATCTTCGCCGGCTGCTGCAAACGCCAGTTCTGCCCGCCGCTCTGCACAGTACCGCTGGCCAGCCGGCCTCGCCAATCACCCTTGTCCAGGCCTCCGTCAAGGCCGATGGCCAGCTTGAGCAATGGTCCTTGCAGGTCCAGTTTCAGTTGTTGGTTCTTGAGCGTGCCCTGACCGTCCACCAGCAAGGTGCCCAGCTGGGTGTCGCCAGCCTGAATACCGGCCCCTTTCAGGTTGATGATCGCGCGCTGCGCCTGATCCAGTCTGGCGTTGAGCGTGAGGGTTTGCAGACGATTGTCTTGCAAGGCGAGCTGGCTGCCCTGCAAGGCCAGTTGCCCCTGGGGTGCCTGCAATGTTCCGGTCAGGTCCAGCCGGCCTTTGACTTGCCCCTGCAAGCGTGGCCAAAGCTGGGCCAGACGCGGCAGATCCAGGTCCAGCTGCCCTTTGAGGCGCTCTTGCAGACTACCCGTACCTTGAATACGGTTGTCCCCGAGGCGGATGCTCAGGCTGCTGACATTCCATTGCTGATCACGGCCGTCAGCCTTGGCTTGCAGCAGCGCCGGCTGACCACGCAGACGCCCTTTCAAATCGAGGTCGGCGCTGAGGTCAAGCTTCTCATTGCGCATCTGACCTTTGCTGCGCAACGGGCCTGCCAGTGTGCCGGGCAGTTCGGCAACCCAGAATGAAGGGTCCAGCGCACTCAGGTCCAGAGCCGTATCCCAGCCGATGCCGTCAGCGAATTGCAGGTTCAGGAAACCGCTGGCCTTGCCCTGCCCGGCGACCAGTTCCAGTTGCGGCAGATGGATCTCTTGCAGATTGCCGCTGAACGGGCTGACCAGGGTGAACGCACCGGCAGGCCCTTTAAGGCTGGCGTTGAAATTGCCGAGGTAATTGCCATCGGTATAGGAAATATCACCCTTGAAGGCATGCAATGCCACCTGAGGCTCTGACGCCAGTGGATACAGGCGCTGCCAGGGGAAATCCAGCCAGTCGACGCTCGCCTCCGCAGAAAGACCGCTCTGCCAGTTCATCTTGCCGTTGATGGCCAGACGCTGCTGATCATCGGCGGCCAGATCGAGTCCGGCGATGGTTGCGCCGTTGGCATCCACACGCCCTTTCAATGCCAACGCAATAGGGCCTTTCTCTGCGGGAAGGCTGGCGCTGCCGTCTATCAGGTAGCCCGAGTCAAGATTGCCCTCGGCGGTCAGCAGCAACTGGTCGAGTTGCAGGGTATCAGGCAATGCAGCGCTGGGCTTGAAGTGCTCGGCAGTCAGCTTGATGCGTGCCGGAAGGTGCTCGGCCAGGGGTTGCAACTCGCCGGTCAGCAAACCCGACAGATAACCGCTGCTGTCCGCCTTGAGCTGCAGTGTCTTCAGCAGATCGCCCTGGATATCCAGCGCCAGCGCCCAGGGCTGGCCATCCTGTGGTGGAAGTTGCAGTTGACCTTGCACGCTGAGTGGCCAGTCGCCCTCGGGTTTCAGCAGGCCATTGAGGTCCAGCACCAGCGCATCACGTTGCAGGTGCGCACTGTCGATCTTCAAGCCTTCGGCGGTCCAGTGCGCTGCCAGCTTGAGATCGCGCAACTGTTCGACGCCATCCAGTTGCAGACCACCCAGCTGTATATCACCCAGTTGCAGAGCCAGCGGTAACCTGAGCGTCGGTAACTGGATCGGGCCGTTGCTGGCGGGCGTCTCGCTCGGCGGGAAGTGCATCAGCACCTGCTGCGCATGCAGACGGTCGATGCACAGCGTCATCTTCAACAGGCAGGCAGGCGTCCAGGCGAAATCGACGGATTGAACCTCGACGCGGTCTGCGCCCTGCTGCCACACGAGGCGCTCAGCGCTCCACTGGCCGCCCAGTCGTCCCTGAAAGTTTTCCATCTGTACACCGGGCACCCGAGCCAAGGCCCACTGACTGCCCGTGTGGGTGCCCAGCAGCAGCGCGACACTGATGACCACCAGCAGCAGTAATGCAACAAGTCCCAGCCCGACGATCTTGGCGCCGCGGGTGATGTTCGCCTTGTTCAAAGCTCCGGCCCCATCGAAAAGTGCAGACGGATTCCAGCATCATCGTCCAGCGCGTGGGCCAGATCGAGACGCAGAGGGCCCACTGGAGATACCCAGCGCACGCCGAAACCAACACCGGTTTTCAGGTCTGGCTTGTCCAGGCTGTTGAACGAGTTGCCCTGATCGATAAAGGTCGCCAGGCGCCATTTGTCAGCAATGGAATATTGGTATTCGACGCTACCAGCAAACATGTATCGCCCACCGATGCGGTCGCCGTCGGAGTTGGTCGGTGACAGCTTCTGATAGTCATAGCCGCGTACGCTCTGATCTCCGCCGGCAAAAAAGCGCAGCGATGGCGGTATCGAGGTGTAACCGTCGGTGAGGTTGCCGCCAAACTGCACACGACCGAGAAAGCGGTGATTTTGCGCGACCGTGGTCAGCCCTTTGAGCAGCACATTGGCATGCACCAGGTTGGCGTCAGACAACATGCCCTCCTTGGCCACCTGCGTGTCGAATTGCAGGCGGTAACCCTGGTGCGGGTCGATACGGTTGTCACTGCGCAGGTACGAGTAACTGATACCGGGCATCAGCAACGTGCTGAGGCCGGCGTCATCGCCCAGGCGGTATTCTTCACGCTGCCATTTCAGGGATATGACCCGCTCCCAACCACTGGGCAGCTTGCTGTGCCATTCAGGCCCGGCAGTCAGCAACTTGCTGAGACTGTCGGTTCCGGCGATCTCTTCGTACTGATAACCGCCGGCGTAGCGCAATTTGTCGGTCAGCGGCGGATCGAGGGGCACGTCGTACCACAGGCCGATATTCTGCCGTGGCGCGGAGATCTCGGATTCGAAGCCATAACTGTGGCCCTGCGGGTTGGCCCAGTGCCGGGTCCAGTTGGCTTTGCCACGCGGGCCGACGTCGGTCGAATAGCCCAGGCCCAGCCCCATGGTGCGAGGTTTGCGGGTTTCGAGCTGGACGGTCACCGGAATGACCTGATTTTCCGCTGCGGTGGGCGCAGCATCGACTCGTACGCCCTCGAAATAACCGCTGCCCTGCATGGCCTGGGTCAGTTCGGCAATCAGTTGGGAGTCGTAAGGCGTGTTTTCCTTGAACGGCACCATGCGTTTGAGCAGATCGTCATCAAATGGCGCGTCGCCGCTGAACATGACCTTGCCGAGCGTGTAGCGCGGTCCGCTTTCATAAACCAGCTCGATATCGGCCACACCGGCCCGCGGATCGATGGCCAGGCGCTGACGGGTGAAGTGGCCACTGAAAAATCCGTAGCGCGAGGCCTGATTCTGGATCAGGCGCTTGGCGTCTTCATAATTGCCATGATTCAACACCGCGCCGCTTTTCAGCGCGTCGCTGCTCGGCACACGAAAGGCCTTCATTGCTGCCGCCGGCCCTTCGACCCGAATCACCACATTGCGCAGGTGAATGGGTTCGCCCGGCTGGATGTTGATCACCAGGCTGGGCTGCTCTCCATCCTTGATCTCACTGTCGATCTGCGCCTGGTAATAACCCAGCGCCTGAGCGGCTTTTTCCGCCTGCTGCTCGGCGCCCAGGCTGAAGTTGCGCAATGCTTGGGCGTCACGCTCGCCGAGATCACCGACATACCCTTCGACGTTGGCCTTGAGTTGCGGATTGGCAGGCTTGATCCTGACATCGAGGCGGGCCTGGGCAAGCGCGGCCGCACTCATGGTCATCAGGAACACGCTGCTGAATAGTCTGAAAAGCTTCATGGGCGTAGATGCTACCACGATCGACAGGCTGCACTGGAAGCCCACGAATTGTCGGATATTCAGGCCATTACGTCAGGGACCGGCAGTGATACCTGAGGGTTGGGATGAAAAAACACGTGCTCTCGGACGGGGCCTACCGCAATTTCACCAATCTCTTCATAGCCCTGTCGCTTATAGAACTCCAGATAGCGCGGATTGCCGGTATCGACCACGATGCCCTGAGAGTGTTCATCCACTGCGCACCAGTCGTGCAGCGCCGCGAGCAGTTGCTCGCTCAGGTCCTGACCGAGCTTCTGCCCCTGGAACTCCGGATCAAGGCCGATCAACGGCAGCACATGCACGGTTTCCGACGGCACGCAGGCAAGTACCGCGTTGTAATACGCCAGATAGCGCTGGGTGCAACCCAGACCTGTGTCCATCACCATGCGCAAGCGCCACGCCCAGCTTTCGGTAACACCCAGACGACGCTGCGGCGGCGCGATCAGCGCTACACCGACCAAACGGTCCTGGAGAAACAGGCCCAACGCAGGCTGGTTTTGCAAAAAGTGTTGTTTGACCAGTTGGCGAATGGTCGCCAACACGCGTTGCTCATAGCCCTCACGCTCGGCGTTGAACAGATAGGCAAATGTCGGATCGTGCCGGTAGGCCCTGAACAGCAAGGAGCGGGTTTCACGGGAATAACCACTGTCGAGTTGGCGAATTTCACCCGTGATGGCAGCAGGTAGGGACATAAAGGGCCTCGTGTTAACGGAACTGCGTCTGGCGCAGCGGTTTTGGCAAGCAGGCTTTCGAGTGATGGCCATTGATAACAGTTCCAATGAATTATCCAGACACACCATGGCCTGTGCTTGCGACTCGGCACTGGTCCTGAAACCACAGGTCGGCTAGCATCGCTGTTTGTTTTTGCTCAGGACCGCTGTTTTATGAAAATCGTCTCGTTCAACATCAATGGTCTGCGCGCTCGACCGCATCAGTTGGCGGCGCTGATCGACAAACATCAGCCTGACGTGATCGGTCTTCAGGAAACCAAGGTTTCGGACGAGCAATTCCCCCAGGCAGAAGTCGAAGCGCTGGGCTATCACGTTCACTTCCACGGCCAGAAAGGTCATTACGGTGTCGCGCTGCTGTCGCGCAATGCGCCGCTGGCCCTGCACAAGGGCTTCGAGGGGGACGACGAGGAATCCCAGAAGCGTTTCATCTGGGGTACTTACGCTGATAGCAATGGCCAGCCGGTGACCATCATGAATGGCTACTTTCCACAGGGCGAGAGCCGCGATCACCCGACCAAATTTCCCGCCAAACAGCGCTTTTACGAAAACCTGCAAACGCTGCTCGAGGGGCAATTCCGCAACGATCAGCCGCTGATCGTCATGGGCGACGTGAATATTTCTCCGCAGGACTGCGATATCGGCATCGGCGCCGACAACGCCAAACGCTGGCTGAAAACCGGCAAGTGCAGCTTTCTGCCCGAAGAGCGGGAGTGGATGGAGCGCCTGAAAAACTGGGGCCTGGTGGACAGCTTTCGACACCTGCATCCGGAAGTCGTCGACCGCTTCAGCTGGTTCGACTACCGCAGCCGTGGCTTTGAAGACGAGCCCAAGCGCGGCCTGCGCATCGACCTGATCATGACCTCCATCGGCCTGCAGCCACGCATCAAGGAAGCCGGTGTGGATTACGATTTGCGTGGAATGGAAAAGCCGTCCGACCACGCGCCGATCTGGCTGGAACTCAGCTGACTGATCCCCTCTTGCGCCCCTCCTGCGCGATCCTTCCTTGATAAGGGTCGGGTCGCGCTGAAACACGTACAGCCCCTGAAATTGTCATATTCCGGCAATTTCTCTGACTTATTCTCCCGGCACCCTCCCGTGATTCATGGTGACGCCGATGCTGCGCGCTTTGCTTACGGCGCTCATCCTGTCGAGCGCCACCCTGCCCGCTTTCGCGCAAGCCGCACTGCCGTTGCCTGCTGGCGATACACCGGCCTTGCGCATTCAAGGCTCCAACACCATCAATGCACAACTGGGGCCTGCGCTGGTCGAAGGATTGATGCGCCAGCAAGGTCTGCAGTCGGTACAGACCCTTCCCGGCAACACTCTTAATGAACAGCGCGTCGTGGGGACCACGGCCACCGGACAACCTGTCAGTGTCGAAATCGCTGCGCATGGTTCAGGCACCGGTTTTACCGCGCTGAAAGCAGGTAACGCAGATATCGCGGCCTCCTCTCGACCGATCAAGGATCAGGAGGCCAAAGACCTGACCAGTCTGGGGGACCTGAAAAGCGCGGCCAGCGAGCAAACCATTGCCATCGACGGCGTTGCAGTGATCCTGCATCCCGCCAATCCGCTGAGACAACTGGATACCCTTCAACTGGCGCGCATTTTCAGTGGCGAAGTCAGAAACTGGAGTGAGATCGGTGGCAATCCAGGCGCCATCCATCTCTATGTTCGCGATGAAAAGTCCGGCACCTACGAGACGTTCAAGGACCTGGTACTGACCAAATACGGCAAGAGCCTGCTGGGCAGCGCTGCGCGATTCGAATCCAGCGAACAGCTCTCCGACGAAGTCAGCAAGGACATCAATGGCATCGGCTTCATCGGCCTGCCGTCCATCCGCCGCGCCAAGGCGGTGGCCATAGCCGACGGCGATTCCAGGCCCATGCTGCCGACCGTCAGCCTGATTGCCACCGAAGACTATCCGCTGTCGCGACGACTGTACTTTTATGTGCCCACCTCGGCCCATCAGCGCTGGGCGCAGGCGCTGGTCCGGTTTGCGCAGAGTGCCGAGGGCCAAGCCATCGTCGCGCAAAGCGGTTTTGTCGCGCAGACCGTGCAGGTGCTCAAGGTGCAGCCTACCGCGCAGATGCCTGCCGATTACCAGGCGCTGGCACGCAAGGCCGAACGCCTGTCAGTCAACTTCCGCTTTGCCCAGGGCAGCGCGCGCCTCGACAACAAAGCGCAGCAGGATCTCAAGCGGGTTGCGGATTACCTGAAGTCCAGCGACAAACTGGATCGGCATGTGACGCTGGTCGGCTTCGGCGACGCCAAGAGCGACCCGGAGCGTGCCGCCCTGCTCTCCAGGCTGCGTGCCATGGCGGTGCGCCGGGAACTGCTGAAAAGCGGCGTGACGTTCCGCGACATCGTCGGCCTGGGTGACGAAATGCCGGTGGCCACCAATGATATCGACGACGGCCGGATCAAGAACCGTCGAGTTGAAGTCTGGGTGCAGTAATTCGCTGAAAGCTAGAGTTGGCTGCGCGTCGGATCTGCCGGCATATATTTGCCCAACTCATACTTGCCGACGGCAGCGCGATGCACTTCATCCGGGCCGTCAGCCAGACGCAACGTACGCTGCATCGCGTACATGTAGGCCAGCGGGAAATCACTGGAAATCCCGGCGGCGCCGTGCATCTGGATCGCCCGATCAATGACCTTCAGCGCCACATTGGGCGCGACCACCTTGATCTGCGCGATTTCGCTTCTAGCGACCTTATTGCCCAAGGTATCCATCATGTAGGCCGCTTTCAGGGTCAGCAGGCGTGCCATGTCGATTTCCATGCGCGAGTCGGCGATCAGGTCGATATTGCCGCCCAGCCTGGCCAACGGCTTGCCGAACGCGACGCGGTCAATGGAACGCCTGCACATCAGCTCCAGCGCCCGCTCCGCCATGCCGATCGAGCGCATGCAGTGGTGAATGCGTCCCGGCCCGAGCCTTCCCTGTGCGATTTCAAACCCCCGCCCCTCACCGAGCAGCACGTTCTCGAACGGGACCCTGACGTTTTCGAACAGCACTTCGGCATGACCATGGGGCGCATCGTCATAGCCGAACACCGGCAGTGGCCGCACGATCTTCACGCCGGGCGTATCAACCGGCACCAGAATCATCGAGTGCTGCTGATGGCGCGGCCCCTCAGGATTGCTCAGGCCCATGAATATCAGGATTTTGCAGCGCGGGTCGCAGGCACCGGAGGTCCACCACTTGCGACCGTTGATGACCCACTGGTCACCGTCACGCTCAGCGCGCGCAGCCATATTGGTGGCGTCCGATGAGGCCACGTCGGGCTCGGTCATGGCAAAGGCAGAGCGAATCTCACCGCGCAGCAGCGGTTCGAGCCAGCGGGCTTTCTGTTCCTCGCTGGCATAGCGGACCAGTACCTCCATGTTGCCGGTGTCCGGCGCCGAGCAATTGAAGGGCTCCGGACCGAGCAGTGAGCGGCCCATGATTTCCGCCAGCGGCGCGTATTCCAGATTGCTCAGGCCGGCGCCCAGTCCGGAGTCGGGCAGGAACAGATTCCACAATCCTTCGGACTTGGCCCGGGCCTTGAGCTCTTCCACGATTGCCGTGGGCTGCCAGCGATCCCCTTCGGCCACTTGCCGCTCGAAAACCGGCTCGGCCGGATAAACGTAGGCATCCATGAACGCCGTGACGCGTTCACGCAGGGCCTGCACCTTCGGGGAGTACGCAAAATCCATGGGGTCGCCACCGTGTCGATCAGGTTGTCGAAGTCATGAACGCGATGCTAGAGAAACGCTGCACATTTATCTAATCTATTCCCAGCGTGTATAAACATTCATAACCGATATATGATCCGCCCACTATTGCGGCATCACCACCCTCTAAACAATCAATCACAATAACGGCACGAGGCGCCCCATCAATGAACCTGAACAAGGTCGATCTCAACCTTTTCATTGTCTTCGACGCCATCTACACCGAAGCCAACCTGACCCGCGCCGGACAGATTGTCGGCATTACCCAGCCTGCGGTCTCCAACGCACTGGCGCGGCTGCGCGAGACCTTCAACGACCCGCTGTTCGTGCGCACGGCACAGGGCATGGTGCCAACACCGATGGCGCAGAACATCATCGGCCCGGTGCGCAACGCGCTTTCGTTGCTCAGGGTATCGGTGCAGGAAAGTCGCATCTTCAACCCGCTGCAGGCCAACAAGAATTACCGCATCAGCATGACCGACCTGACCGAGGCAGTGATCCTGCCGGCGCTGTTCCAGCGACTGCGGCGCCTTGCACCTGCAGTGACCATCGAAAGCTTTCTGTCCAAGCGCCGGGAAACCACCAAGGAACTGGCCGCAGGACGCCTCGACTTCGCTGTGGACGCACCGCTCAACACTGACCCGCAGGTGCGCCACGTGAAGCTGATGGAGGACCGCTATGTGTGTGGCATGCGCAAGGGACATCCGTTGGCAAACAAGGCCACGCTGACCCTCGACGATTACCTGAGCCAGTCACATATCCATATCTCCAGCCGCCGCAGCGGGCTGGGCCATGTGGATCTGGCGCTGGGCAAGATGGGCATCCAGCGCAGAATCGCATTGCGCTCGCAGCACTACATGATGGCAACCCAGGTGCTGCAGCAGACCGACATGGTCATGACCGTGCCCGAACGCTTCGCCCGTCGTAATGACTTGCACTATGTCTACCTGCCCGTCAGCGACGTTCCGTCGGTCGAGACCCACCTGTACTGGCATGAAAGCACCGACCAGGACCCGGCCAACCGCTGGATGCGTGAACAGATCATCGAACTTTCACAGCGGGTTGTGGCGCAGGAACAAAACCTCGAAAGCGCATGAAATATTTAGCTCAAATTATTGATTATTAAAAATTTAATTTATTAACTTAATGTTGTTTCGAAGCAAAGATTGGCGACCGCTCAAGCTCTGGCATCGCCACTGCTGCTTGACGTAAACGTAAAGCAGCCCTTAGCTTTGCGGCTGCAACCCTCGCCGAGCCACGCCATGAGCAGTCACACCTACAGCATTTCCGAACTCGCCCGCGAGCTGGACATCACCACCCGCGCCATACGCTTTTACGAAGAGCAAGGCATGCTCAGCCCTGAACGCAAGGGCCTGGAACGTATCTATACGGCGCGTGACAAGGTCACCCTGAAACTGATCCTGCGAGGCAAACGCATCGGTTTTTCCCTGGCCGAGTGCAAGGAACTGATCTCGTTGTATGACCCTGCCGGCGGCAATCAGAAGCAGTTGCAGACCATGCTGGGCAAGATCGCCGAACGCCGTGATCAGCTGGAACAGCAGTTGCTGGACATCCGCCAGATGCAGCTGGAGCTGGACACCGCCGAAGAGCGCTGCCGAGCCGCACTCGATAAGACCGCTGCCGCCCCACTCTGACCCATTCGCACTCACCACAAAGGCGCCGCCATGTCCCTCCCGCAAAAGGTGAATCTCGTTGAAGTCGGCCCGCGTGACGGCCTGCAGAATGAAGCACAACCCATCAGTGTCGACGCCAAGGTGCGCCTGGTGGATGACCTGACGGCAGCCGGGCTGGGCCACATCGAGGTCGGCAGCTTTGTCTCGGCCAAATGGGTGCCGCAGATGGCGGGCTCCGCGCAGGTGTTCGAACGGATCCAGCGCCGTGAAGGCGTTATCTATTCGGCTCTGGCGCCGAATCTGCGCGGCTTCGAAGACGCATTGGCTGCCGGGGTCAGAGAAGTCGCGGTGTTCGCAGCGGCGACCGAAGGGTTCTCGCAGCGCAACCTCAACTGCTCGATCAGCGAAAGCCTGGAACGCTTCGCGCCTGTCATGGAAGCAGCACGCATGCATGGCGTGCGGGTTCGAGGGTATGTGTCGTGCGTGTTGGGCTGCCCTTACGAGGGCAGCGTTTCGCCCGAACAGGTCGCGACGGTCGCCAACCAACTGCACGCGATGGGCTGCTATGAAATTTCCCTGGGTGACACCATCGGAACCGGTACGCCGGGCGCCACACGGGCATTGATCAACGCCGTGGCTGCGCAGATACCGCGCGGCAAGCTGGCCGGCCACTTCCACGACACCTATGGCCAGGCGCTGGTAAACATCTATGCAAGCCTGGAGGAAGGCATCCAGGTGTTCGACAGCTCCGTGGCCGGCCTCGGTGGCTGCCCTTACGCCAAGGGCGCCAGCGGCAATGTTGCCACTGAAGACGTGCTGTACATGTTGCACGGGCTGGGTATCGAAACCGGGGTCGATCTGGACCAGGTCATCGCGGCGGGCCAGCGCATCTGCGACGTGCTGCAACGCAGCAATGGCTCTCGCGTGGCCAAGGCCAGACTGTCTGCGTAGCACTGTCACCTGTCGGTAACAGGGTGCGACAACTTGCCACAGAGTGTTACTGTGCCCCGCGTCGAGCAGAGACAAACGGGTAACACGGAAACACTCGGCCGCAGAATCAAACGGCCCGATGCCGGAAAAACAAGGTCATCCCCCGGTATGACAGGGGTTTTGAAAACCTGGCACGGGTCCTGCTATATCCCTTGTACAACAAAAATAAAAACACGCAGCAACCTAATAAAAACAATACGTACCGGCTCTGACATAACAAGAACAACACGGACAGAGGCGTAGCTAACAGATTTTTTTGAAGTGGATAGCTTTTCTGAACCACTTGCCTCGCAAGTCGTTCGCAGCCAGACAGAGAACAATAAAACTGCCCTGAGGCAGCTGCCGAACTGGTTGGATCACTACGATGAAAGTGTCATCAGCGCTCAAAAAAATACGTTTGCTATTGATCCCGCATGTGGATCGCTCAAAAAAGATGTGAAGGGTCAGGTCGCCAAAAACAACAACAGGCCTCCCGAACAACAAAAAAGAGCGTAGCAACATACCTTGAAGGGGAGCCCAGGCTCCCCTTCGTGCTTTCCGGCATTCCGCCCTCTCCTCTCATGACTGAAAAATACAGGATGATCACTCTTGTTCCGCATTGGCATCGGCGTTGACAGCAAAACCCTACAGGTTTACGTTAACGTAAAGGTCATAGCTGATAGACGCTGTAGCCGCTTCCAGAAAGACGCGCCATCCAAGAACAAAGCACCACTCAAGAACAAAAAAGGAATGCCCCATGAGTTACCCCAGCCTGAACTTCGCCCTTGGCGAAACCATCGACATGCTGCGCGATCAGTTGCAATCCTTCGTCGCCGCAGAGCTTGCCCCACGCGCAGCGCAAATCGACAAGGACAACCTGTTCCCCGCCGACATGTGGCGCAAGTTCGGTGAAATGGGCGTACTGGGGATTACTGTCAGCGAAGAATACGGTGGCGCGGGCCTGGGTTATCTGGCGCACGTCGTGGCCATGGAAGAAATCAGCCGTGGCTCGGCGTCGGTGGCGCTGTCCTATGGTGCGCATTCCAACCTGTGCGTTAACCAGATCAATCGCAATGGCAGCCCGGCGCAAAAGGCCCGTTACCTGCCCAGGCTGATCAGCGGCGAACACGTTGGCGCGCTGGCCATGAGCGAACCCAATGCAGGCTCGGACGTGGTGTCGATGAAACTGCGCGCCGACAAGCGCGGTGATCATTATGTGCTCAACGGCAGCAAGACCTGGATCACCAACGGGCCGGATGCCAATACCTACGTGATCTACGCCAAGACCGACCTGGAAAAGGCAGCCCATGGCATCAGTGCGTTTATCGTCGAACGCGACTGGAAAGGCTTCTCGCGCGGCAGCAAGTTCGACAAGCTGGGCATGCGCGGCTCCAACACCTGCGAACTGTTTTTCGATGATGTCGAGGTGCCCGAGGAGAACCTGCTGGGCGTGCTTGATGGCGGGGTCAGGGTGCTGATGAGCGGCCTCGATTACGAGCGCGTCGTGCTCTCCGGCGGACCGACCGGGATCATGCAGGCGTGCATGGACGTGGTGGTGCCCTACATTCACGACCGCAAGCAGTTCGGCCAGAGCATCGGCGAGTTTCAGCTGATTCAGGGCAAGGTCGCAGACATGTATACCCAGCTCAATGCCAGCCGGGCCTACCTGTACGCGGTCGCCCAGGCCTGTGACCGCGGCGAGACCACTCGCAAGGACGCTGCGGGGGTGATCCTGTACAGCGCCGAGCGGGCCACGCAGATGGCGCTGGAGGCCATCCAGATTCTAGGCGGCAATGGCTACATCAACGAGTTCCCGGCGGGCCGACTATTGCGCGATGCCAAACTCTACGAGATCGGTGCAGGCACCAGTGAAATCCGGCGCATGCTCATCGGTCGCGAACTGTTCAACGAAACCCGTTGATTGCGGAGCCACCATGACCATCCTGCAAACCCGAATCAACACCCGCTCGCCTGAATTCACCCTCAATCGCGACGCCCTGCTCAAGCAGGTCGAAGCGCTGCGTTCGCTGTTGAGCAACGTCCAGCAAGGGGGCGGCCGCAAAGCCCAGGAGCGCCACACTTCACGTGGCAAGTTGCTGCCGCGCGAGCGTATCAACCGTTTGCTGGACACCGGTTCACCGTTTCTGGAAATCGGCCAACTGGCTGCGCATGAGGTGTACGGCGAAGAGGTCCCGGCCGCTGGCGTGATCGCCGGAATCGGCCGGGTCGAGGGCGTCGAATGCATGATCATCGCCAACGACGCCACGGTCAAAGGTGGTTCCTATTACCCGCTGACCGTAAAGAAGCATTTGCGCGCGCAGACGATCGCCCAGCAGAACCGCCTGCCATGCATCTATCTGGTGGATTCCGGCGGTGCCAACCTGCCCCGCCAGGATGAGGTGTTTCCGGACCGCGAACACTTCGGGCGGATCTTCTTCAACCAGGCCAACATGAGCGCGCAAGGAATCGCCCAGATCGCGGTGGTCATGGGCTCCTGTACCGCAGGTGGCGCGTACGTACCCGCCATGGCCGACGAGGCGATCATGGTCCGCCAGCAGGCCACGATCTTTCTGGCCGGCCCGCCGCTGGTCAAAGCGGCAACCGGCGAAGTGGTCAGCGCCGAAGAACTGGGCGGTGCCGATGTGCACTGCCGCACGTCCGGCGTGGCCGACCATTATGCCGACAACGACGATCACGCGCTCGCACTGGCGCGCCGCAGCATCGCCAATCTGAACTGGCGCAAGCAGGGTCAACTGAACACCGTCGCGCCCATTGCACCGCTGTACCCCGGCGATGACCTGTACGGCATCATCCCCGCCGACACGAAACAGCCATTCGACGTGAGGGAAATCATCGCGCGACTGGTGGATGGCTCGGTACTCGACGAATTCAAGGCCCTGTTCGGCACCACGCTGGTCTGTGGCTTCGCGCGTCTGCATGGCTACCCGATCGCGATCCTCGCCAACAACGGCATCCTGTTCGCCGAAGCGGCACAGAAAGGCGCGCACTTCATTGAGCTGGCCTGCCAGAGAGGGATCCCCCTGCTGTTCCTGCAGAACATCACCGGCTTCATGGTCGGCCAGAAGTATGAAGCGGGCGGCATCGCCAAGCATGGTGCCAAGCTGGTGACCGCTGTGGCCTGCGCCAGGGTGCCGAAATTCACGGTGATCATTGGCGGCAGTTTTGGCGCGGGGAATTACGGCATGTGTGGCCGCGCTTACGATCCGCGCTTTCTATGGATGTGGCCCAACGCGCGGATCGGCGTGATGGGCGGCGAGCAGGCGGCCGGCGTGCTGGTGCAGGTCAAATGCGAGCAGGCCGAACGGGCCGGCCAGGCGTTCAGCGCCGAACAGCAGGCCGAGCTGAAACAGCCGATTCTCGATCAGTACGAGCATCAGGGCCATCCTTACTACTCCAGCGCGCGCCTGTGGGACGACGGGGTCATCGACCCGGCACAAACCCGCGACATTCTCGCACTTGCCCTCTCCGCCTCGCTCAACGCGCCCATCGAACCTACCACCTTCGGCCTGTTCCGAATGTGAGCCGGGAAATGACCATGACTTCGACCTCATTCGCAACCATAGAACTGATCAACGACCCGCGTGGCTTTGCCACGCTGTGGCTGAATCGACCGGACAAGAACAACGCCTTCAACGCGCAGATGATTCGCGAGCTGATCCTCGCGCTCGACCAGGTACAAGGCGATGCCAGCCTGCGCTTTCTGCTGTTGCGCGGCCGTGGCCGGCATTTCAGTGCCGGCGCTGACCTTGCGTGGATGCAGCAGGCAGCAGACCTGGATTACAACACCAATCTGGACGACGCCCGCGAACTGGCGGAGCTGATGTACAACCTCGCCAGGCTGAAAATCCCGACGCTCGCCGTGGTCCAGGGTGCAGCATTCGGCGGTGCGCTGGGCCTGATCAGTTGCTGTGACATGGCCATTGCAGCGGTGGATGCGCAGTTCTGCCTGTCAGAAGTGCGCATCGGCCTGGCGCCAGCGGTCATCAGCCCATTCGTGGTACAGGCCATCGGCGAACGCGCCGCGAGACGCTACACCCTGACGGCCGAGCGCTTCGACGGCCAGCGGGCGCAGCAGATCGGTCTGGTGGCCGAGTGCTACCCGGCTGCAGAGCTGCAAGACCGAACGCAGCACTGGGTCGACAACCTGCTGCTCAACAGCCCGCAAGCCATGCGCGTCAGCAAGGAACTGCTGCGCGAAGTCGGCAGCGGTGAGCTGACCCCTTCGCTACGCCGCTACTGCGAAAGCGCCATCGCGCGCATCCGTACCAGTGCCGAAGGGCAGGAAGGCCTGCGCGCCTTTCTGCAGAAACGCACGCCCGGCTGGCAGCCCGTCAAGGATCAGCCGCCTGGCGATCCCGTTACAACAGCCTCGACAGCCCGGCACGAACCGCAGAAGGACTCGCAATCATGAGCACGCCCGAGCTGACCAAGCTGTTGATTGCCAACCGCGGCGAGATTGCCTGCCGCATCATGCGTACGGCGAAAAACATGGGTCTTACCACGGTCGCCGTGCACAGCGCCATCGACCGTGACGCACGCCATAGCCGCGAGGCCGATCTCTGCGTGGACCTTGGCGGCAGCAAGGCCGCAGACAGTTATCTGGCGATCGACAGGCTTATCGAAGCCGCCAGGGCGAGCGGCGCGCACGCGATCCATCCCGGCTACGGTTTTCTGTCTGAAAATGCCGATTTTGCGCGTGCCATCGAAAACGCCGGGCTGATTTTCCTCGGCCCACCCGCCTCGGCCATCGATGCCATGGGCAGCAAATCCGCCGCCAAGGCCTTGATGGAGCAGGCAGGCGTGCCCTTGGTGCCTGGCTATCACGGTGAAGCACAGGACATCGAGACGTTCCGCGCCGCAGCCGAGCGTATCGGCTACCCGGTGCTGTTGAAAGCCACCGCTGGCGGCGGCGGCAAAGGCATGAAAGTGGTCGAGCACACTGGTGAACTGGCCGAAGCGCTGGCTTCTGCGCAACGCGAGGCGCTGTCCTCGTTCGGCGACGCGAGAATGCTGGTGGAGAAATACGTGCTCGCCCCGCGCCACGTCGAAATCCAGGTGTTTGCCGACCGGCATGGCCACTGCCTGTACCTCAATGAGCGCGACTGCTCCATTCAGCGCCGACACCAGAAGGTCGTCGAGGAAGCACCGGCGCCCGGCCTGACGGCTTCATTGCGTAAAGCCATGGGCGAAGCCGCGGTGAAAGCCGCACAGGCCATCGGCTACGTGGGTGCGGGTACGGTGGAGTTCCTGCTGGACGCTCGCGGCGAGTTTTTCTTCATGGAAATGAATACCCGTCTGCAGGTAGAACACCCGGTCACCGAATACATCACGGGGCTGGACCTGGTGGAATGGCAGATCCGTGTCGCCAGAGGCGAATCGCTGCCCATCACCCAGGAGCAGGTGCCCCTGACCGGCCATGCCATCGAAGTCCGTCTGTACGCCGAAGACCCGGCCAACGACTTTCTCCCGGCCACCGGCACATTGGAGCTCTACAGAGAGCCTGCACCCGGCCCCGGCAGGCGGGTGGACAGCGGCGTTGCCGAGGGCGACAACATTTCGCCCTTCTACGACCCGATGCTCGGCAAGCTGATTGCCTGGGGTGAAGACCGCGAGCAGGCCCGTCTGCGCCTGCTGGCCATGCTCGATGAATTTGCCGTGGGCGGAGTCAGGACCAACCTGGCCTTCCTGCGTCGAATCATCGCGCATCCAGCGTTCGCCGGGGCGCAGCTTGATACCGGCTTCATTCCCCGCCATCAGACGCAACTGCTGCCGCAAACCGACGAGCCGGACGAGACATTCTGGCAGGCCGCCGCCGAGGCCTTCAGCCAGAGCGAACCGGCACGCATCGATCAAGCCGATCCGTATTCGCCTTGGGCAGTCGGCAGCGGCCTTCGCGCCGGCCTGCCCGCGCAGACGGATCTGCGACTGAGCTGCAGCGGTCAGACCCGCAACACCTGCCTGCGCCACAGCAGCCCGTCGTTATTCACTCTGAGTGGTGAGCATCTGCAGGTCGAGCACAACGGTGTGCACCAACGACACCTGGCGATACGACGCGGCAATACGCTCTATCTGGAATGGCAAGGCGAGGTGCATACCGTCACCCGGCTGGACGCCATCGCCCAGGTAGACGTCGGTGAAGGTCAGCATGGAGGCCTGACAGCACCGATGAACGGCAGCATCGTACGGGTACTGGTTGAAGTGGGTCAGGCTGTCGAGCCTGGCGCGCAACTGGTGGTGCTGGAAGCCATGAAGATGGAACACAGCATCCGCGCCGCCAGCGCCGGGGTGATTACCGCGCTTTACTGCCACGAGGGCGAGATGGTCAACGAAGGGGCGATACTGGTGGAGCTGGAGTGACGCTCGTCAACCGCCGCACATGAAAACGCCCTGAACAGTCAGGGCGTTTTCGTGCAGCAACTTTCGTGCAGCAACTTCCTTGCAAAAAAGAGACGCTTAGTAATAGGCGTTTTCTTTCTGCGTATGGTCGGTAACATCGCGAACGCCCGACAACTCGGGAATACGCTCAAGCAACGTGCGCTCGATACCTTCCTTCAGCGTGACATCAGCCTGACCACAGCCCTGGCAACCGCCACCGAACTGCAACACGGCGATGTTCTTCGCCTCTTCCTCGACCACATCGATCAGCGTGACCTGACCGCCATGACTGGCGAGGCCCGGATTGATCTCGGTTTGCAGGTAGTAATTGATGCGCTCGTTGATCGGGCTGTCGGCATTGACCATCGGCACTTTGGCGTTCGGTGCCTTGATGGTCAGCTGGCCGCCCATGCGGTCGGTGGCGTAGTCGACAACTGCATCGTCCAGAAAGGCCTCGCTGAAGCCGTCGATCCAGGCCGTGAAGCTCTTCAGGCCGATGGCCTTGTCTTCCGGTTTCTCTTCACCCGGCTTGCAGTAGGCAATGCAGGTTTCGGCGTACTGAGTGCCGGGCTGGGTGATAAATACGCGGATGCCAATGCCCGGGGTATTCTGCTTTTCCAGCAGATCGGCCAGATAATCGTGGGCGGCATCGGTAATAGTGATAGCGGTCATGAAAATTCCTCGCAGACGTGCGTGCAGTTTACGCCAATCGGCCGCTTCACACAAAGTCCCAGTATTTTTGTCAGGTTAATACCTGCGCCTGACTGACCGCCCTGCGCGCATCCAGCCAGGCTTTCATCCGGCGGTACAGGCCTTTCTCGATCCACTCATAACTGACCCAGGCACCGATGGCGATGATCGGCACGCAGAAGGCGAAGACCACATAGGGACTGAGGCCAAAGCGCTGCGCCATCAGCAAGCCGCCGTACAGCACCAGAACGTGCAGCAGGTACACCGAATACGAACAGTCACCGAGCACCTTGAGCAGGCGATTGCCTTGGAAATACGGTTCCAGCGAGATGCACGACAACACGATCAAGGCACTCGGAAGGCCCCAGTTGAGCAGGCGCTGCTCGTTGGTCAGGTTATTGATTGCATACAGCCCGACCGCTATGCCTGCCAGCGGCAGCCATAGCGCCTGTTTGATCCAGCCCCGGCGATAGAGGATGCCGATACCGATCCCCAGCAGGAATTCGTAAATGATGTCGTTGCCGTAGAAGCGGCTGATCAGCCCGGCACGAGCCAGAACCTCACTGACCGCAAACAGCGCTGCAGCAATGATCAACGGCCGGTGACGCTGTTGAAAGAGGAATACCATCGAAAACAGCAGGTAGAAGAACATCTCGTAGTTCAGCGTCCAGCCAACGTTGAGCGTCGGGTAGAGACCATAACCACCGGGGTTTTCGGAAGGAATGAAGACCAGTGACAAGAGGAAGTTCTGCCAGCCGATGACCTGGTGCGGGAGCATCGGCGCTGCCATCAGCAGCAGCAACGCCATGGCGGCGGTGTAAAGCCAATAGGCCGGAACGATGCGAATCAGACGATGCAGAATAAAGCGCCGTGCTGGCATGTCGCTGTTCTGCGTCGACAAGAAGATCACCAGACCACTGATGACGAAGAAGATATCAACGCCGACCGCGCCCTTTGACACAAAGAACTGCCCTACCGGGCCGCTGGCCTTGAAATCGAAAAAAATCTGCATGAAGTGATGACACACCACGACCCACGCTGCGAACGCCCGTAGGGCCTGAACTGAAATCAACATCACGAAAAACCTCTACTTCCTGACTTTCAATCATGAGCCGCTGAATAAACCGGCCTATGACGCGCACCATTTCGGACCACCTTTTTGAAAAAAAGATCGCGCAAGATACATTTCGTTCAGGAAGTAAAGATGGCCGCAGGCCATGTTGCACAAGGGCCTGCGGCGTGAAGCCCCCATTTTTCAGAGGTTCTCGTAGCGATTCATGTCCAGCACACCCGCTTCGCGCGGTTCAGTTTCCTGAACGTAGCGATTCAGATCGTGGAAGTAGCTCCAGAACAGCGGATGAGTACGACGGATGCCCCAACGCTGGACGATCTGCTCGAAACTCGCCTGATCCTTGCTCTGCTGCATGGCATCGACAAAGGCCGGCACCTGTGCGACTGGAATGTTGAAGATGAAATTCGGGTAACTGCTGAGCACGCCCGGGTAGACAGTCAACGTGTCCAGGCCCGGAATATAGCGGTACGACTCGCCCAGCAGAAACGCGACATTACTGTGCGCGCGGTTGCGCAGCATGCTGTAGATCACGCGTTTGCCATTGCTGCCCTCGATGCGCAGCATGCTCGCTTCCGGCAACTGATCGATGACCTTCAGACCCGCCGCAGGACGCGACGTCAATCGGCTCAACGCCTGTTCTGCCTGAGCGAAGCTGCTGTCGAGGCCAGGCCGCGAGCAATACGCCCCGGTGCAGCGATTGATCGGGTCAGGCGCGGCATTCAAGGTACCGAAGCGCTCGATCAGCCTGGACGCAAAGTCACGCTGAGCGGCCTTTTCATCGAGCTTGATGCCCGTCGGCGTATCGTCGTCGATCTTCTGGTAATCCAGCCACATCTTGATTTTGCCGCCCTCCTGATAAAGATCACTGAGCATGTCTTCACGCAGGTCGGCAGGCATCAGGCGCAGGAAGTTGATCTCGGCGCCATTGCGGATCAAATCGAAATACAGCCGCGTCTGGGCCTGATGTGCAACATTGCCATAGACGTCGAAGTTCACCGCCAGCTGGTAATAGGTACGCTCCAGCAACGGGTAATCGAACAGCCACATGGAGTGCGGCACGTCACCAATCAGCCCTTTATTGACCGACGCACTGTCGAAATGGCGGAAAACGGTCAGCAAGGCATTGTCATTACCTGCCCACAGTGTGCTCCAGCCCGGCGCAGGCATTTTTGCGTAACTGTCGCGGCGCAGGTCTTCATACTCATTGCGTCGGTCGCGGTAGGACAGCCACAGGCTCAGCACGCTGCCCACGTCATCGTTCTGCCCCGGCATGGCCAGCAATGGCGTGGCCTCCCCGCGATACGTCGCATCGGTGATGTAACGATCATGGGACGGGTCCTGAAACAGCACCCAGAACTGATCGCGAATCACGTCTGTGGCGATCTGCCCGCGACAGACCGGCCCGCGAATGAACGTGCGGACGAAATATTCGGCGTTGTCGAGCATGAATTGATAACGCGCCGCTGCCGGAATGGCTTCGAAGGTCAGAAACGGATTGGCACGATGGCCAGGGCCGTAACCCGGCAATGCGCTGACTTTCCAGTCGGACCCGTAGAACAACTGCCTGACCCGCGCCAGCTTCTGCGGGCTCATGGCGTACGTAATGTGGGTCTTGTGAACGATCACCCCTTGCACGGGGATCAGCCGGTAATAGAAGTCGCTGCCCGGATCGTCGTCGGGACGACGGGTCGCGATCAGGTCCACAGGTTTACCGCTTGGAGTTCGCGAGCGCACCCACTGGAAGAAGTGCCCCGCCTCACCGCCTTCGAAATAGATGTGCGCCAGGAACAGGTGTTCGAACAGCCAGCGACCGACCAGCGCCTGATTCGCCCCAGGTTCGTTGAGCTGCGCCTCCCAGGCATTGATCTGCGCCGCCTCGGTGACACTCGGGGTAATGGCCTGCTGCTCGACCGGCGCACCGGCGGCCAGCCAGCGCTGCAGGGTCTGGTATTCGGCATCGGTCAGGCCGGCGACCGCCAGCGGCATGCCCTGCTGCGCGTGGGCAGCCGCATAAGCATTGAATTCGCCCGGCAGCGGGCAGACGTTTTCGCGATTGATGCCCAGCGCGATGTCATCCGGAATCTTGCTGTTGGCTGGCAAGGGTGCGCTGCGCCCCAGGTCAAGCATGCGCGTCATCAATGCCGCCTGGCTGCCCTGAGCTTCCAATACTGAGTAGAACCCCTTGCCGCGCCACGCGTCGGTGTCACGCGCATCATAAAAAAGACGCGTCGGCGCAACCGCCTCGCTGCGTTCGCCCTGATAGACCGAGACCTTGCTGGCACCACGGCTGACGCCTTCCCCGCTGCCCAGGTTTAGCTGGCAGGGAGCGTCATTGCAGGCGTGGCAGGCAACGCACTTCTCGGTGAGGATCGGCTGGATGTCCTTTACATAGGAAATCGCCGGGGATGCCGGTGTGACGGGGGGTGCAGGAGTCTGGGCCTGGACAGCACAGCAGATAAAAAGCAAGGCGACGCTTGCCAACAAACGGTGCTGCATATGCCATGGGCTCTGATATTAAAATGGCACGATTCTACAAGGGCATCACCCGCTCCAACATGAATGATTTTCATGCAAAAGGCGCAACACCACCAAAACCGTTCCGGTTTGCTATCATCCCGTTCTTTAAAGAATCGACCTTCTCAAGGTAGCCCCCATGTCTGACCGCAGCGCCCGCCATCAAGCCTTTCTCACTGCTCTGAAACAGAGGATCCTGATCCTTGATGGCGGCATGGGCACCATGATCCAGAGCTACAGGCTCGAAGAACAGGATTATCGCGGCAAACGTTTCGCCGACTGGCCAAGCGATGTCAAAGGCAACAACGACCTGTTGATCCTGACCCGCCCTGATGTGATCGGCGCCATTGAGAAGGCTTATCTGGATGCCGGCGCCGACATCCTTGAAACCAACACATTCAACGCCACCCAGGTATCCCAGGCCGATTACGGCATGGAATCGATCGTCTACGAGCTGAACGTCGAAGGCGCACGCCTGGCGCGCAAGGTCGCAGACGCCAAGACACTGGAAACCCCGGACAAGCCGCGTTTCGTGGCCGGCGTGCTGGGCCCTACCAGCCGCACCTGTTCGCTGTCGCCGGACGTCAACAACCCCGGCTATCGTAATGTGACCTTCGACGAACTGGTCGAAAACTACACCGAAGCGACCAAGGGGCTGATCGAAGGCGGTGCCGACCTGATCCTCATCGAGACCATTTTCGACACGCTCAATGCCAAGGCAGCGATCTTTGCCGTGCAGGGTGTATTCGAAGAAGTGGGCTTCGAGTTGCCGATCATGATCTCCGGGACCATCACCGACGCCTCGGGGCGCACGCTGTCCGGCCAGACCACCGAAGCGTTCTGGAACTCGATCAGCCATGCCAAACCGATCTCGGTCGGCCTGAACTGCGCATTGGGTGCCAGCGAACTGCGTCCTTACCTGCAAGAGCTGGCCAATAAAGCCAACACCCATGTGTCCGCGCACCCCAACGCCGGCTTGCCGAATGCATTTGGCGAATACGACGAACTGCCGAGCCAGACGGCGAAGATCATCGAAGAATTCGCCCAGAGCGGCTTTCTGAACATCGTCGGTGGCTGCTGCGGTACCACCCCGGCGCACATCAAGGCGATTGCCGAAGCGGTTTCGGGTTACGCGCCGCGGGAAATTCCGGACATCCCCAAGGCCTGCCGCCTGTCAGGCCTCGAACCATTCACCATCGATCGCCAGTCGCTGTTCGTCAACGTCGGCGAGCGTACCAACATCACCGGCTCCGCCCGCTTTGCCCGCCTGATCCGTGAAGACAATTACACCGAGGCCCTGGAAGTTGCCCTGCAGCAGGTCGAAGCCGGCGCTCAGGTGATCGATATCAACATGGACGAAGGGATGCTCGACTCGAAGAAGGCCATGGTGACCTTCCTCAACCTGATCGCAGGCGAGCCGGACATCTCCCGCGTACCGATCATGATCGACTCTTCGAAGTGGGAAGTGATCGAGGCCGGCCTCAAGTGCATCCAGGGCAAGGGCATCGTCAACTCCATCAGCATGAAGGAAGGCGTCGAGCAGTTCATTCATCACGCGCGGCTGTGCAAACGATACGGCGCGGCCGTGGTAGTCATGGCCTTCGACGAACAGGGTCAGGCCGATACCGAGGCGCGCAAGAAGGAAATCTGCAAGCGCTCCTACGACATTCTGGTCAACGAAGTGGGCTTCCCGCCGGAAGACATCATCTTCGACCCGAACATCTTCGCCATCGCCACCGGCATCGAAGAGCACAACAACTACGCCGTGGACTTCATCAACGCCTGCGCCTACATCCGGGACGAGCTGCCGTATGCGCTGACCTCGGGTGGTGTGTCCAACGTGTCGTTCTCGTTCCGCGGCAACAACCCGGTGCGTGAAGCGATCCACTCGGTGTTCCTGCTGCATGCGATCCGCAATGGCCTGAGCATGGGCATCGTCAACGCCGGGCAGCTGGAAATCTACGACCAGATCCCCGCTGAACTGCGTGACTGTGTCGAAGACGTGGTGCTCAACCGCAACCCGGAGGGCACCGATGCGTTGCTGGCGATTGCCGACAAGTTCAAGGGTGATGGCAGCGTCAAGGAAGCCGAAACCGAAGAATGGCGCAGCTGGCCGGTCAATCAGCGTCTGGAACACGCACTGGTCAAGGGCATTACCACTCATATCGTGCAGGACACCGAAGAGTCGCGTCTTGGGTTCGCGCGGCCTATCGAAGTCATCGAGGGCCCGCTGATGGCGGGCATGAACGTGGTCGGCGACCTGTTTGGCGCAGGCAAGATGTTTCTGCCCCAGGTGGTCAAGTCCGCGCGCGTGATGAAGCAGGCGGTGGCGCACCTGATCCCGTTCATCGAGCTGGAAAAGGGCGACAAGCCCGAAGCCAAGGGCAAGATCCTGATGGCGACGGTCAAAGGCGACGTGCATGACATCGGCAAGAACATCGTCGGCGTGGTACTGGGCTGTAACGGCTACGACATCGTCGATCTGGGCGTGATGGTGCCCGCCGAGAAGATCCTGCAAGTGGCCCGCGACGAGAAATGCGACATCATCGGCCTGTCCGGCCTGATCACGCCGTCCCTGGACGAAATGGTGCATGTTGCCCGGGAAATGCAGCGCCAGGACTTCCACCTGCCGCTGATGATCGGCGGCGCGACCACGTCCAAGGCGCACACGGCGGTGAAGATCGAGCCCAAATACAGCAATGACGCAGTGATCTACGTCACCGATGCTTCGCGAGCAGTCGGCGTCGCGACCCAGTTGCTGTCGAAAGAGCTGAAACCAGCCTTCATTGAAAAGACCCGACTCGAATACGTTGAAGTACGTGAACGCACCTCGGCACGCAGCGCGCGCACCGAACGCCTGAGCTACGGTGCTGCCGTGGCCAAAAAGCCGCAGTTCGACTGGGAAAACTACACCCCTGCCCAACCGACGTTCACCGGCACCCGGGTGCTGCAGGATATCGACCTGAACGTGCTGGCCGAGTACATCGACTGGACGCCGTTCTTCATTTCCTGGGACCTGGCTGGCAAGTACCCGCGCATCCTCACCGACGAAGTGGTCGGTGAGGCGGCCACTGCGCTGTACGCCGACGCCACGCAAATGCTGCGCAAGCTGATCGACGAGAAGTTGATCAGCGCCCGCGCGGTCTTCGGCTTCTGGCCGGCCAATCAGGTCAATGATGATGATCTGGAAGTCTACGGCGACGACGGCAAGCCGTTGGCCAGGCTGCATCACCTGCGCCAGCAGACCATCAAGCCCGACGGCAAGCCGAACTTCTCGCTGGCCGACTTCGTTGCACCCAAGGACAGTGGCCTGACCGACTACATCGGCGGCTTCATCACCACGGCCGGCATCGGCGCCGAGGAAGTCGCCAAGGCTTACCAGGACAACGGCGACGACTACAACTCGATCATGGTCAAGGCGCTTGCCGACCGTCTCGCCGAAGCCTGCGCCGAATGGCTGCACCAACAGGTGCGCAAGGAATACTGGGGTTATGCGCAGGACGAAGCGCTGGACAACGAGGCGCTGATCAAGGAGCAATACATGGGCATCCGCCCGGCACCCGGCTACCCGGCGTGCCCCGACCATACGGAAAAAGGCACCCTGTTCGCCCTGCTCGATCCGCTGCCGGAAGGCAGCGCCGAACATACCGCAGGCAAGAGCGGCGTGTTCCTGACCGAGCACTACGCGATGTTCCCGGCTGCAGCGGTCAGCGGCTGGTATTTCGCCCATCCTCAGGCGCAGTACTTCGCGGTGGGCAAGGTCGACAAGGATCAGGTCGAGAGCTACACCGCTCGCAAGGGTCAGGACCTCAGCGTCACCGAACGCTGGCTGGCTCCGAACCTGGGCTACGACGAGTAACGCCTGACCGGTTATCTGCCGCCTGGGTGATCAGGCGGCAACATGCCTTTCAGCGAAAATGGCGACGCTTCGCCAGAAGCCTCCACATTGAATGCCTGGATATCGAGCCGGTAATGTTCGTCCTTTGCTGCATCCAGAAAACGTTGCGCGTCCTGCGGCTCGACGATGTGAACCACATCAATGATGCGTGCGCCGATCTGTTGCCGGGCCTGCCGTTGGGCAGTGTCATAGCGGTGCAAGAGAATGATGGCCCATCCGCCCAGGGTGAAGTGCCCTGAAGCCACCACGCTCAGACTGCCATTGAGCTGAGCCCGCAGCGAAAGTGACGTGCCGTTGATAGCACTGAACAGCACGTCCTGCCCTGGCTTGCCGCCGCTCTCGCGCAATGCATCCATCGCACCGAACGCCATTTGCTCGTTGGCAGCCCATACCAGGCGTGTCTGCGGGTAGCGCTTGAACAGCACGCGAGCCTGCTCGAGCGCACGATCACGGCGCCAGCCACCCAGCGCAATCTGCCGCAGATGCACCTCTGGATGCTCCGACAGGGCACGCAGCATGCCTTTTTCACGCAGCAGGGAAACGGGCGTGGTGTTAGTCCCGGAAAACGCCAGCATGTCGATGACCTGACCGTCTGCGCCAGGCGCCGCGAGACGGATAAGCCGCTTTGCCGTCAGATAGCCGCCCTCTTCATCGTTACCCACCAGGCTGCCGATGAAGTCCGGATAACGTGAGGGCAGGTCACCGAGAATCCGAATCTGGTCCGCGGCCAGCGTATTGTTGACGGCAAACAGCTTCACCCCGCTGCCCACGGACATGCGCAGGACTTCAGGGGCAATATTCAGCTCATTGGAAAACAACAGGTAATCCGGGCGCTCGTCCCCTTGCAGTGTCGCTCGCGCCAGATCGAGCAACTTGCGGGTGTCGCGCTCGGTGTAGAGTATTTTCAGCGACATGCCAGTGGTGTCGGCGGCCGTCTGCATGACGCGGGAGTAACTCTGCCAATAGCCATCGGCTTCTGCGCCGGGACTCAAAAATACCACCGAGGCGGCATGTGTCGTCCCCACCCACAGATAACTGCACAGCATCAGCCAGCCAACATATAACGCCTTCATATCAACGAACCTTGAAGCAGCAGGGATTTATCGCCAAAAGCGAGTTATCGGCTGCAACAGCAAGGTTCTGGAGACTCCGGCAGATTCTTTATCAGCCCCTCACCGGCTGCTGGCCCAGAACATCGCGGCGCCTACCGCCAGAATGACAATGAATAAAATGGCCCAGGTATCCACGGATCTGCCTGGTTTGGCTACTTTCGGGTGCTTGCTCATCGCATCGCCTCTTGTCGGTCTTGTGGGTGATTGCACATGAATGGGAGTATCCCGACACCTGCTCGGTATCGTTCAACGCTCAGTTAAGTCGAGTCTTGCCCACACGGCAAGCAGGGATATGAACTGGCGCCGTTTTGCTTATCGCTTTTAGTGATTTGCATATATATAAACATCACTTTTATCGATAACTGCAAACTGCTATCGTCGCCTTCGCTCCCCGGGGAGTGCGCGGCCGTGCGCGCAGAATTGACCAGATGAAGCAGGAAACAACGAGCAGCGGGCTTTTTCCAGACTGACGCCACTGCCCTGCTTCATGACGAAGCCTGAGAACAGGACCTATATGTACGTATACGACGATTACGATCAGAAGATCATCGAGGACCGCGTCAAGCAGTTCCGGGATCAGACCCGACGCTACCTGGCCGGGGAACTGAGCGAAGAAGAGTTTCGACCGTTGCGCCTGCAAAACGGTCTTTATGTTCAGCGCTTCGCGCCAATGTTGCGCGTCGCCGTACCCTACGGCCAGCTGACCTCGCGCCAGGCGCGCATGATGGCGAAAATTGCGCGCGACTACGATAAAGGCTACGCGCACATCAGTACCCGCCAGAACGTACAGTTCAACTGGCCTGCACTTGAAGATGTTCCCGATATTCTCGCTGAACTGGCCACCGTGCAGATGCACGCTATCCAGACCAGCGGCAACTGCCTGCGCAACGTCACCACCGACCAGTTTGCCGGTGTGGCCGCAGATGAGCTGGTAGACCCGCGCCCATGGTGCGAGATCGTCCGTCAGTGGACCACCTTTCACCCTGAATTCGCTTACCTGCCGCGTAAGTTCAAGATTGCGATCAATGGTTCGACCAGTGACCGCGCAGCCATCGAAGTGCATGACATCGGCCTCGAGCCATTGCGCAACGAAGCGGGCGAGCTGGGCTTCCGCGTTCTGGTGGGTGGTGGCCTTGGCCGTACACCGGTCGTCGGTGCCTTCATCAATGAGTTCCTGCCGTGGCAGGATCTGCTGAGCTACCTCGACGCCATCCTGCGGGTCTACAACCGCTATGGCCGTCGCGACAACAAGTACAAGGCGCGAATCAAGATTCTGGTCAAGGCGCTGACCCCCGAAGTGTTCGCCGCCAAGGTCGACGCTGAAATGGCTCACCTGCGTGGCGGTCAGACCACCCTGACCGAAGCCGAAGTGCAGCGCGTGTCCCGGCACTTCGTTGACCCGCAATACAAGGCCCTCAGCGATCAGCACGCCGAACTGGCAGCGCTGGACGCTCAGCACCCCGGCTTCGCTCGCTGGCGTCAACGCAATGTGCTGGCGCACAAGAAGCCTGGCTACATTGCCGTGACCCTGTCGCTCAAGCCAACCGGCGTTGCTCCTGGCGATGTGACCGACAAGCAACTGGACGCCATCGCCGACCTGGCCGATCGCTACAGCTTCGGTCAACTGCGCACCTCTCACGAGCAGAACATCATCCTTGCCGATGTCGAACAGAGTGAGCTGTTCACCCTGTGGAACGAGCTGCGCGACAATGGTTTCGCCACACCGAACATCGGCCTTCTGACCGACATCATCTGCTGCCCGGGCGGTGATTTCTGCTCGCTGGCCAATGCCAAGTCGATCCCGATCGCCGAATCCATCCAGCGTCGTTTCGACGATCTGGACTACCTGTTCGATATCGGCGAGCTGGACCTGAATATCTCCGGTTGCATGAACGCCTGCGGGCACCACCATGTCGGCCATATCGGCGTGCTGGGCGTGGACAAGAAAGGTGAAGAGTTCTATCAGGTCTCGCTTGGCGGCAGCGCCAGCCGTGACGCGAGCCTGGGCAAGATTCTCGGCCCCTCCTTTGCGCAGGAGGCGATGCCGGACGTGATCGAGAAGCTGATCGACGTCTACGTTGAAAAACGGACCGAAGACGAGCGTTTCATCGACACCTACCAACGTATTGGCATTGACCCTTTCAAGGAGCGCGTCTATGCAGCGAATCATTAAGAACAACGAAGTCATCGATGAAACCTGGCATCTGCTGCCCAAGGACACGACCTTTGACAGCCTGTCGAACTGCGACGACCTGATCGTGCCGCTGGCGCTGTGGCGCGAACACGCGCATTCGCTGAAGGCACGTGACGGTGGTCTGGGTGTGTGGCTGGACAGTGATGAGGAAGCCGAGGAAATCGGCGAGGATGTCGACCAGTTTCAGGTCATCGCCTTGAATTTTCCGGCCTTCACTGATGGTCGCAGCTTCTCGAACGCGCGCCTGTTGCGTGATCGTTATGGCTACAAGGGTGAGTTGCGTGCCATTGGCGACGTGTTGCGCGATCAGTTGTTCTACATGCGCCGCTGTGGCTTCGATGCGTTTGCGGTGCGTGCCGACAAGGATCCGTACGAGGCGCTGGAAGGTCTGAAGGACTTCTCGGTCACCTATCAGGCCGCGACCGACGAGCCGCTGCCGCTGTTCAGGCGCCGCTGATTCAGGCGCCTTTGGATTTGGCTAAAGGCACAGCTCTGGAACTGATGACTATCGTTCCCATGCTCCGCGTGGGAATGCAGTTCGTGACGCTCTGCGTCACACGGCGGCTCTGGGATGTCAGGTGGATTGAGGTTCGACTCAAGTCAGCTTTTCACTCACACCTACCAGAACCGCTGCTGGGTCAAACGCCCCCACCACTTGGTGGCCAGTTGATCCGCTGAGGTGGCTGCCGCCATGCCCATGCGCTCTTGCAGGCTCTTGCGTTGCACGTAGTGCAGGTGGAACACATCGGCATCCTTGGCGCGCTCGGCCAGGTACTCGTCACTGGTCTTGAGTTCATCGACCAGCAGTTTGTCGACCGCTGCCATTCCGAGCCATACCTCGCCCGTTGCTACTTCGTCGATGGACAGTTGCGGGCGGTAGCTGGCAACGAAGTTCTTGAACAGGTCGTGGGTGATATCCAGGTCCTGCTGGAATTTCTCGCGGCCCTTCTCGGTGTTTTCGCCAAACACCGTCAGGGTCCGCTTGTATTCACCGGCGGTCAGCACTTCGAAATCGATGTCGTGCTTCTTCAACAGGCGATTGACGTTGGGCAGTTGAGCCACCACACCAATGGACCCCAGGATGGCGAACGGTGCGCTGATGATCTTGTTGCCGATACACGCCATCATGTAGCCGCCGCTGGCCGCGACCTTGTCGATGCACACGGTCAGCGGGATGCCTGCCTGACGAATGCGCGCCAGTTGCGAGGACGCCAGGCCGTAGCTGTGAACCATGCCGCCGCCGCTTTCCAGGCGCAGCACCACTTCGTCCTTGTCGGTGGCCAAAGTCAGCAGCGCGGTGATTTCATGACGCATGCTTTCAGTCGCCGAGGCCTTGATGTCCCCGTCGAAATCCAGCACGTAGACACGGGCCTTGGGCTCGGCCTGTTTTTTTTCTTTCTTCAGCGCCTTGCCCTGCTCCTTGCGCAGCGTCTTGAGGCGCTCCTTATCCAGCAATGACTGCTCAAGCCGTTCGCGCAGGCCCTTATAGAAATCATTGAGCCGGGTAACCTGCAATTGTCCGGACGACTTGCGACGACCCTTGCCACGCATGGACGCAATGGCAACCAGCACCACAACGATGGCGATCACCAGCGTCACGGTCTTGGCCAGAAAACTTGCGTAATCGACAACGAAATCCACGAATATCCCTCATTAGTGTCAGGCCCTTACCAATCAAGGGCTGTGATGAATGCAGCATACCGACGCCCTGTGCGGCGCACCAGCCAATGACCCGTTACAAACCATTAAAACGATGATTTCAAACGAGCGTATGTTTTTTCATTGACAGTCCCCCGGCATCCCTCATAACCTCGGTGAACCTTCAGCGTACCGAGAAGAAACGGACGTGGGCAGCATCTACCTGATACGACATGGCCAGGCCTCATTTGGTGCCGACAATTACGACGTGCTGTCGCCTATGGGGATTCGTCAGTCTCAGGTGCTGGGTGCCCATCTTGCCGAGCAAGGCCTGAGCTTTGATCGCTGTGTGTCCGGCGAGCTCATGCGCCAGAAAGACACCGCCCAGCATGTGCTCGGTCAGTACACCGAAGCAGGCCTCGATACGCCTGATGTGCAGTTGGACAGCGCGTTCGATGAGTTCGATGCCGAAGGTGTGATCAGGGCGTTGATACCGGCGCTGCTCGAAGACGAACCACAAGCGCTGGATATTCTGCGCGATGCCGCTGCAAATCCTGCAGGGTTCCAGCGCCTGTTCAACCTGATTACCGGGCGCTGGCTGAGTGGCAACCACGACACACCGGGGCTGCAAAGCTGGCAGGCGTTCGTGGCCCGCGTCGAAGCAGGTCTGAAGCGGATTCTTCAGGCTGCCGGCCCGCATGAGCGTATCGCGGTATTCACCTCCGGCGGCACCATTACCGCCCTGCTGCATCTGATTACCGGAATGCCTGCATCAAAGGCACTGGAGCTTCACTGGCACATCGTCAATACGTCGTTGCACCAGCTTAAATTCAAAGGCAACGACGTGACCCTGGCTTCCTTCAACGGTTACACGCATTTGCAACTGCTGAAGGCGCCGGAGCTCATCACCTATCGCTGAGCCCGGCCAATCGCGTCCTGCCGGACGCTGGCACTCACTCTAAAAGGATCACCACATGACCTCAGTAGCAGACGCCGTACAGACCATGAAAAACAAGTTCAACCCAGCTGCTGCTGCCGGTCTGGACCTGATCTTTGGCTTCGACATCACCGATGAAGACAAGCAATACGCCCTGATCGTCAAGGACGGCACCTGCGAATTGCAGGAAGGCAAAAACCCGGACGCCAACGTGACCCTGCTCATGGAAAGCGAGATCCTCAAGGGCATCGTCAGCGGCGAAACCGATGGCATGCAGGCGTTCATGGGTGGCAAGCTGCGTGCCGAAGGCGACATGATGCTGGCCATGAAGCTCAGCGAACTGTTCCCGGTATAAACCTGCCGCGCAGCAGACTGTACTACCTGAAAACCGAAGCCCTGCCGGCTTCGGTTTTTTATGCGCGCACGTTTCTACAAAACAGTGATCAGAGCCACTGATTGCCCGGCAACACGCTAGCCTATAAAGCGGTCACGCGCTTGATCGCGGATTGGACGATCATTAGATTAGTCAATAGTTTGCGCTGACCAAAATAAACACAAGGGATACGTATGGCACTGACTGACCAGTCCACCGAGATTCGCAGCGGCGAAGAACTGGATGCCTCCCTGATCGACGCGTACCTGAAGGCGCACATGCCGGATCTTCACGGCACGCCGACGATCAGTCAGTTTCCAGGCGGCGCATCGAACCTGACCTACCTGCTTCAGTACCCTGAGCGGGAACTGGTACTGCGTCGTCCGCCTTTCGGACACAAGGCGCGCTCCGCCCATGACATGGGTCGCGAGTACCGTATTCTCAATCAGCTCAAGGAAGCCTTTCCCTACTGTCCCGAGGCGTATCTGCACTGCACGGACGAGTCGCTGATCGGCTCGGAGTTCTACGTCATGCAGCGCGTCAAGGGGATCATCCTGCGCTCTGACCTGCCGCCGGAACTGGCGCTGGATGCAGCACAGACCGAAAAGCTGTGCAAAAACTTCATCGACAAAATGGTGGACCTGCACCGCGTCGATTATCAGGCCTGTGGCCTGGGTGACCTCGGCAAGCCGCAAGGCTATGTACAACGGCAGATTTCCGGCTGGTCCGAACGCTATGAAAAAGCGCTGACCCCGGACGCTCCGGCATGGGAGCAGGTCAAGCGCTGGCTGGTAGACAAAATGCCTGCCGACTCGCCCACCTCGAGCATCGTGCACAACGACTACCGTTTCGACAATGTGATCCTCGACCCGGCCAACCCGATGCACATCATCGGCGTGCTGGACTGGGAGTTGACCACGCTTGGCGATCCGCTCATGGACCTGGGCAACACCCTCGCCTACTGGGTACAGGCCGACGATCCAGCCCCGGTTCAATTGATGCGCCGCCAGCCGAGCAATGCGCCGGGGATGCTGACCCGCCAGGCATTTGTCGACTATTACGCCGAGCGCGCTGGCGTGCGCATAGACAATTTCGATTTTTACTACACCTATGGCCTGTTCCGTCTGGCCGGTATCGTGCAACAGATCTACTACCGGTTTTTCCATGGCCAGACCCAGGACAAACGCTTTGCCCAATTCATTCACATGAACAGGCTGCTGGAGCAGATGAGCCTGAGCGTGATCGAAAAATCCAGCCTCTGACCGCCAGCGCCAAGACAAGGAAATAACATGTCCAGAACCCAGCTCTTCGACCTTGATGGCAAGGTTGCATTCGTTTCAGGTGCCAGCCGAGGCATTGGTGAAGCCATTGCTCGACTACTGGCCCAGCAAGGCGCGCACGTTATCGTCTCAAGTCGCCGGCTCGAGGGTTGCCAGGCGGTGGCGGACGCCATCGTCAGCGAGGGTGGCAAGGCAACAGCCATCGCCTGCCACATCGGTGAGCTGGAACAGATAAGCAGTGCATTCGCGCAGATTCGCCAACAGTTCGGGCGCCTGGATGTATTGGTCAACAACGCCGCCACCAACCCGCAGTTCTGCAACGTGCTGGACACCGATCCCGGCGCCTTCCAGAAGACAGTCGACGTCAACATTCGCGGTTACTTTTTCATGTCCGTGGAAGCCGGCAAGCTGATGCGCGAGAACGGCGGCGGCAGCATTATTAACGTGGCGTCCATCAACGCGGTATCGCCGGGCGCCTATCAAGGCGTCTATTCGATGACTAAAGCAGCCGTGGTCAACATGACCAAGGTGTTTGCCAAGGAGTGCGCCGAGTTCGGTATTCGTTGTAACGCCCTGCTTCCCGGCTTGACCGACACCAAGTTCGCATCGGCACTGGTCAAGAACGACGCGATCCTCAATATGGCGCTGTCGCAGATCCCGCTGAAACGTGTTGCCGCTCCCAGCGAGATGGCCGGCGCGGTGCTTTACCTGGCCAGTGAGGCCTCCAGCTATACCACCGGCGTGGCGCTGAACGTCGACGGGGGCTTCTTATCCTGAAGATCCCTCTGACCGGCAGAAGGAAAATGAATTAATTTTCCATTTCTACAATATATGGAATATATTTTCCGCATAACAACAATCCTTTCTGGAGAATGTCATGCGGGAATCCCTTTCCACATCGCCTGCGCAACTGGGTATCGGACTGATCGGCACCGGTTTCATGGGCCGTGCCCATGCGTTGGCGTTCGGCAACGCCAACGCTGCGCTTGATCTGCCTGCACGCATCCGGCTCTCCGCGCTGGCGGACGCCGACAGTGCACGCGCCGAGCTATGCGCAAGCGCCTGGGGCTTCGACCGCAGTCATGCTGACTGGCAGCAATTGATCGATGATCCGCACGTACAGATCGTGGCGATTACCACCCCCAATCACCTGCACTTCCCCATGGCAATGGCCGCCATCGCCGCAGGCAAGGCGGTGTACTGCGAAAAACCGCTGGCCGTGAATCTCGCCCAGGCCGATGAAATGCGCCGCAGTGCCAAGGCTGCGGGTGTCGTCACTCAGGTCGGCTACAACTACCAGCACAACCCGATGATCGGTCTTGCCAGGGAAATGATCGAAGCCGGCGAACTGGGCGAGATCGTCAGCTTTCAGGGCGAGTTCAGCGAGGATTTCATGGGGAATCCGGCGTCACCCTGGTCGTGGCGCTGTGAAGCGGCGCATGCGGGCGGTGCGCTGGCCGATCTGGGCAGCCACTTGCTGGCGATGGCTCGTCATTTGCTGGGCGACGTCGAAGCAGTCTGCGCCGACTCCAGCACCGTACACCGTGAACGCCCGGCGAGCCTCGGCAGCCAGCAGATGCGCGCCATTGCAGTGGACGACCAGACCCACGCGCTACTGCGCTTTGCCAATGGTGCGCGCGGAACCTTCAGCAGCAGCTGGCTCAAACACGGCTACAAAAACCACCTGAGTTTCGAGATCAGCGGCACCAAGGGCACGCTGGCGTTCGATCAGGAGCGGCTTAACGAGCTGCGCCTCTATCGTACAGGCGCAGCCGGGCGCGATGGTTTTCAGCGTCTGCTGGCCGGCCCTGCACAACCGGGTTACGCCGCATTCTGCCCGGCTCCCGGCCACCAGCTGGGCTACAACGAGCTCAAGGCGCTCGAAGTACAAGCGCTCATCCAGGCCGTATGCGGTCAGCGCAGCCGTGGCCCGGACTTCGAGGAAGCGTGGCAAATCGAGCGCCTGGCGACGGCCATTCGCGTGGCCGCTGCCGAGCAACGCTGGGTCGCGCTCACCGACATCTGACTTCCTGCAAACGTTGTACAAGGGGTAGAATGCGCCACGTTCGGGCAGCCATTCTGCCCCCTTGCCGTCCTCGCCATAAGCCCTCTGCCACCATGCCTTTTGAACTCAGCGTCGACCTGACCACCCTCGCCATTCTTGCCGTGGTCGCTTTCATAGCGGGATTCATAGATGCCATCGCCGGTGGCGGCGGACTGCTGACCACCCCTGCGCTGATGACCGCCGGCCTGCCGCCGCATCTGGTGCTGGGCACCAACAAGCTCAGCTCGACCTTTGGTTCAGCGACGGCCAGTTTCACCTTCTACCGTCGCAAGCTGTTTGACCCAAGACAATGGCTGCATGCAGTGCTCGGCACTGCCGTCGGTGCTGCGCTTGGCGCAGTGATCGCCCATTACCTGCCAGCCGAATGGCTGAACCAGATGTTGCCGGTGATTGTGTTCGGTTGCGGGCTGTACTTGTTGTTTGGCGGCACGCCCAAGGCGCCCCTGGACAGCAACGCGCCGATCAAGAAGAAATGGCAGCTGCCACAAGGGCTGGGCCTGGGTTTCTACGACGGTGTTGCCGGGCCGGGTACCGGTGCCTTCTGGACAGTCAGTACCCTGCTGCTCTACCCGGTGGATCTGGTCAAGGCCAGCGGCGTGGCGCGCAGCATGAACTTCGTCAGCAATGCCGTGGCATTGTCGGTGTTCATCTTTTCTGGCCAGGTGGATTACATCATCGGCCTGAGCATGGGCCTTGCGGTGATGCTTGGTGCCTACTTCGGTGCAGGCACCGCGATCAAGGGCGGTGCCAAATTCATCCGCCCGGTGTTCATCACCGTGGTCCTGGGCCTGACCGTGCGCCTAGCCTGGCAGCACTGGTTCGGGGGCGCCTGAACGCTCGGCCAGGTACGCCTCGATAAGGTAACGGGCAATTGACCGATTGGCCGGTAACGGCGGCAGGTCATCGACATGAAACCAGCGTGCGTCTTCGATTTCTTCTGCCTGTGGCACAATTTCGCCGCTTTCGTATTCGGCATGGAACCCGAGCATCATCGAATGCGGAAACGGCCAGCACTGGCTGCCCCGGTACTTGAGGTTCTTGATGCGTACCTGCACCTCTTCCATCACCTCGCGGTGTACGCAGTCCTCAGCAGACTCACCCGGCTCCACGAACCCGGCCAGTGCGCTGTACATACCGGTGACGAAACGCGGTGAGCGGGCCAGCAGGATTTCATCACCCCGAGTAACCAGCACGATCATGCTCGGCGAAATACGCGGGTACAGCCGCAGGTTATCGTGCTCGCAGAACATCGCCCGCTCTCCGCGAATCTGCACGGTGGGACGACCGCAGGCACCGCAGAAACGGTGTTCCCTGGCCCATGTGCTGACTTGCGCGGCGTAGCCGAGCATCTGGAAAACAGCGAAATCGCCTTCCAGCATGAACTGACGCAAGCCCTGCCAGGCGCAACCCTCGACGCTAACCGAGCGTTCCAGCACCAGCAGGTAGACAGGCTCACCGTCGAAATAGCCGATGCCGTGCTCGCTCTGCACCGGCAGGTCCTGCGCAGCCAGCCAGCTTCTGGGGAACAGCACGCCGTTGGCATCCAGCAAAAAACCCTGATCCCCCTGAACCACAGCCAAACCGCCAGGGGCCTCGACATCCAGAACTGCAGTTGTCCAACGCTCCGGGCGCGACATGGAAAACTCCTTAGCTCAAACTAGAGCCTTGTCATGTATCAATTATCGAAGACCGGCTTCTGCTTGCTCATCTGCGCAGCCATCGCCAGCTTCAGGTCAGGTGATTGCAGCATGGCTGCGTTCCAGATGGCAACGTGTTCCAGACCGTCATCCACTCTGTGATTACGCATGTAGCTGATCATTTGCTTGGTGCCCTCGATGGCGATGGGCGATTTGCCGGCTATTTCCCGAGCCACCGCCAGGACACCCTGCAACAGACCGTCCGGGTCATCGAAGGTGCGATTGACCAGCCCGATCCGTTGCGCCTCTTCAGCGCCGACGGTACGCCCGGTGTAGGCCAGTTCGCGCAATACACCATCACCGATGATCCTTGGCAGCCTTTGCAGCGTGCCGACATCGGCAGCCATGCCCATGTCGATCTCGCGAATGGCGAACTGCGCGTCGGCCGCCGCATAACGCATGTCACACGCGGAAATCAGGTCGATGGCGCCGCCCAGGCAATAGCCTTGAATGGCGGCGAGAACCGGTTTTCGGCAATTGTCCACGGCAGTGAACGAGGCCTGCATGTCGCGGATCTTGCGCCGCAACAGACGGGCATTACGCCCGGCATCCTTGCCCATCTGGCTGGCGACCGAGGCCAGCAGAGCCAGATCGATGCCTGACGAAAAGTGTTTGCCCGCACCGCTGAGTACCACGACGCGTACCTCGTCAGTGCGCTCTATCCAGTCGAAAATGTCGATTATCTCCGTCCAGAACGACTCGTTCATTGCGTTGAGTTTTTCAGGCCGGTTGATTTGTACGTGAGCAATGCTGTCGGCCAGCTCGACCCGGAAACTTTGATAATCGGTCACGACGTGATCCTCAGGCAGATTGGGGTGTTCAGGTGCAGGACTATAACAACAGCACCCGATACATCGTAACCGGGCTGAACTGACATTCGCCGGACCCGCAAACCACCCGCACAGCTATATTGGATATGGCCGCCCCCCTCAAATAGAGGGAACGGCCGCATCACCTGAAGGTCCAGTAATGAATAGCAACAAAACCTGTGCGGTTATCAGAGGGCGATACTTGAATACGTCAAAAGCGGCAACCGGCATTGAAGGCCTGGACGACATCCTTGCAGGAGGTCTTTCACGCAGTCATGTGTTTCTTCTTGAGGGAGAGCCCGGAACCGGCAAGACAACTGTGGCCCTGCAATTTCTGCAGGCCGGAGCGGCAGCGGGCGAAATATCCCTGTACATCACCCTGTCCGAGACTGAAAGCGAGTTGCGCTCGGGTGCAGCCTCGCACGGCTGGGAGCTCGACGAACATATCAATATCTTCGAACTGACCCCGCCCGAAAGCCTGCTCGACGCCGATCACCACCAGAGCCTGCTCTACTCCTCTGACCTGGAGCTGGGCGAAGCAACGCGGCAGATATTCGAGGTGGTCGAGCGCGTCAAACCCACCCGTGTGGTGATCGACAGCCTCTCGGAAATCCGTCTTCTGGCGCAGAGTTCGTTGCGCTACAGGCGCCAGATTCTGGCCATCAAACATTACTTCACCCGCTACAACGCGACGGTACTGCTGCTGGATGACCTGACGACAGAGGCGCTGGACAAGACCGTGCACAGCGTTGCCCACGGCGTTATCCGCCTCGAAGCACTGACACCTACTTACGGTGCCGAGCGCAGACGTTTGAAAATCGTCAAATACCGTGGCCAGAAGTACCGCGGTGGTTTTCATGACTTCAACATTGCCGAGAACGGTATTCAAGTCTTCCCGCGCCTGGTGGCTGCCGAGCACCGCTCCAACTACGCGCGCACTCAATTGAGCAGTGGCATCAAGGAGCTGGACGACCTGCTGGGCGGCGGCATCGAGGGCGGCTCCAGCACCCTGATTCTCGGCCCGGCCGGGACCGGGAAATCGCTCATCTCGCTGGTTTTTGCCGCACAGGCGGTGGCGCGCGGCGAGCGTGTCGGCCTGTTCATATTCGATGAGGAAATGGGCCTGCTGTTCGAGCGCATGCTCAAACTGGGTATCGACCTGCGTGCGCTGCAGGAAACCGGCAATCTGGTGGTCGAACAGATCGACGCGGCAGAGCTGTCCCCAGGTGAATTCGCACACCGCGTGCGGCGCGCAGTCGATAGAAAGCAGATAAAGACCGTGATTATCGACAGTATCAACGGCTATCAGGCGGCAATGCCGGAAGAAAGCGCGCTGGTTTTGCATATGCACGAGCTGCTGCTCTACCTCAACCGCCAGGGCGCCTCGACCTTCATGACCGTAGCGCAACACGGACTGGTGGGCGACATGCGCTCGCCGGTGGACATTACCTACCTTGCCGACAGCGTGATTCTGTTGCGCTATTTCGAAGCGCTGGGTCAGGTACGCCGTGCCATATCGATCATCAAGAAACGTACCGGCACTCACGAATCCACTATCCGAGAGTACCGCATCAGTTCCAGCGGACTGAAAATCGGCGAACCGCTGGCGGCCTTTCAGGGCGTGCTGCGCGGTGTGCCGTCATACATGGGTGACAAGAAACCGCTGCTGGAGGATGACGACCTGTGAGTACTCCAGGTCTGTTGTCAGAGCGCGCGATCATTCTCGCCCCACGCGGGCGGGACAGCCAGATCGCCACGCGTATTCTCGACGAAGCGGGCTATCCGTCAACGGTAGCCCATGATGTGTCCGAGCTGGTCAGAGAGCTGAGCGCGGGCGCTGGCCTGGCGATTATCGCCGACGAGGCACTGCGCAACGCCGACATGACCCCGTTGCTCGAACTCCTTGGCCGCCAGCCGCCCTGGTCGGACTTGCCGATCGTTTTGCTGACCCATCACGGCGGACCGGATCACAACCCGTCGGCACGCATGGGCAACCTGCTGGGCAACGTGACCTTTCTTGAACGCCCTTTCCATCCCGTCACGCTGGTCAGTCTGGTCATGACCGCTGTACGTGGTCGTAGACGCCAGTATGAAGCCCGGGCGCGCATGGAGGACCTGCACGAAAGTGAAGGCCGCCTGCAGAACGCCCTGAAGGCTGGCAGGCTGGGCTCATGGGTGCTGGAAGCGGAACACCTCAAGCTGACCTGTTCGGACATCACCAAAAGTCATTACGGCCGCGATGAGCAGAATACGCTTGATTACCAGGAGTGGCTGGCCGCCGTCTACTTCGAAGACCAACCGAGGATGCAATCGGCGCTGCAGCGCAGCCTGGACACCGGTGTCGACTTGATCATCGAATACCGTAATGTCTGGCCGGATGGCTCACTCAATTGGGTGGATGTACGCGCCCGGGCCACTCGCAGCAAGAACGGCCTGATCGGCTCCCTTGCCGGTGTGACCTCTGACATCACCGAGCGCAAACAGGCCGAGTCGCAATTGCGCCGCCTCAACGAAACGCTCGAACAACAGGTTGAAGAGCGAACCTCGCAGTTGCGTCACAAAGAGGAGATTCTGCGCCAGTCACAGAAAATGGAAGCGGTCGGCCAGTTGACCGGCGGGATTGCCCATGACTTCAACAACATGCTGACCGGCATTATCGGCAGCCTGGAGTTGATAAGGCGCCGGCTGGCGCGTGGCCGCATCGAAGACCTGAATGGCCTGATCGATCTGGGGGTCACATCGGCCAACCGCGCGGCCGCCCTGACCCATCGGCTGCTGGCCTTCTCGCGGCGTCAGTCGCTGGACTCCAAGCCGGTCGAAATGAACCATCTGGTCAATGCCATGGACGAACTGCTGCAGCGCAGCGTCAACGAGAGCATTCACCTGCAACTGCGTCTTGCGCACGATCTGTGGACCGCAGAAGCCGACCCCAACCAGTTGGAGAGCGCCCTGCTCAATCTGGTACTCAATGCCCGCGATGCCATGCCTGATGGCGGTACGCTGGTGGTCGAGACCTCCAATCAGCAGCTGGACAGATCGTTTACCAACGCCTACGAGAACCTGCTGCCAGGTGACTATGTCGTGCTGAGCGTCAGTGACAATGGCTGCGGCATGCCTGAAACCGTCATCAGTCGGGCGTTCGACCCCTTCTTCACCACCAAACCCATCGGCCAGGGCACTGGCCTGGGGCTTTCGATGATCTACGGCTTCAGCAAGCAATCGCACGGCCACGTCCTGATCAAGAGCGAGGTCGGCGTCGGCACTACCGTACAACTGTTTCTGCCGCGCTTTAAGGGGCTTGCGTCTGAGGCCGAGCAGAGCTTCCAGAGCAATGCCATTTATGCCGAGAATGGCGAAACCGTGTTGATTGTCGAAGACGACCCGGCCGTGCGTACGCTGGTCAGTGAGGTGCTCGGTGAGCTGGGCTACACCTTCATCGAGGCCGGAGAAGCGTCGGACGCGGTGCCGATACTCGAATCAGGACAGCGCATCGATCTGTTGATCAGCGATGTCGGACTGCCAGGCATGAACGGCAGGCAGCTGGCGGAAATAGCCAGACAACTGCGGCCGGAGCTCAAGGTGCTGTTCATCACCGGCTACGCAGAACATGCGGCGGTGCGCGGAGGTTTTCTGGACACAGGGATGCAATTGATCACCAAACCCTTTGCGTTCGATCACCTGACTTCAAAAGTACGGGAAATGATAGAAGCCTGAGCAATGCTCAGGCTTCAGGTAGCGCAGATTTGTCCAGTTGCCGCCCACTCGTCATCAAGCCAGCAGTTTCTGAATCTGGGTATGCAAGGTGTCCATGGTGAAGGGCTTGGCGAGAATGGGTGCCTTCAACGCAATCGGGCTGCCCGAATCGAGTATCTCCGCCGGATAACCGCTGATGAAAATCACCTTCAACTCAGGCCGCAGCATGATCGCAGGCTCGGCAATCTGGACGCCCGAAACGCCGCCCGGCAGCCGATAATCGGTGATCATCAGGTCGAGATGGGGTTTGGTCGCCAGAATCTCGAAAGCCTGCTCGCCGTTCTCGGCTTTCAGGACACGATAACCCTCACCCGACAGATAATCGGCCAGAAGCATCAGGATCAGGGGCTCGTCTTCGACGATTAGTACGACGTTTTCTGCATCAGCGCTCATTGAACTGCCTTTGATCTTATAAATAGCTGCCATTACGACCACGGCACGCGTGGGAGGTTGCGCCAACCTGTGATTAAACTTGACTGCCGGTGGCGGCGACCTTAAAGAGGCAGACAGATACGAAACACCGAGCCCTTGCCCTCTTCACTCTCCACTTCGATGCGACCGCCGTGCGCCATGACGATCTGATCGGAAATGAACAGCCCAAGACCTAATCCGGCAACAGCGTGATTGCTCGACACTCGCTCGAACTGCTGAAAGATACGCTTCTGGTTTTCGGCCGTAATGCCAATACCTTGATCCCTGACTTCGATGAACGCCTCGCTGTCCTTGCTGTACACATGCACTTCAATCGGCTTTCGCGCACCGTAACGCAGCGCGTTGGTGAGCAGATTGGCAACCACCTGCTCGATACGGAATTCGTCCCAGACGCCGATTACCGGCTGTTCGGCAAACCGGGTGACGCTGGAATCGGCGGCAGCGATCTGTGCGGCAAAGCTTTCCAGCAGCTGCGTGACCAGTTCGCTGAGGTCGAACGGGCTCGGTCTGATCGACAGCTTGCCGGTGCGGATCCTCGATACATCGAGCATGTCTTCGATGAGGCGGATAAGACTCTGAATCTGTCGCTCATCGCGATCGACCATCGCGTGCAGCTTCTCCATGGTAAACGCCGCGGCGTTGTCCTTGGCCAGGTGCAGCTTGCGCAGCTGGGTCTCCAGAATAAGGCCGTTGAGCGGCGTGCGCACCTCGTGGGAGACGATGGACATGAAGTCATCCCGCATGCGAATCGCGTGTTCCAGCTCGCCCTGAGTCGACTGCAGACGCTTGAGCAAGGCTTCCTGCTCCTGGCGACTGCGCTCAAGCTCCTCGACCTGTAGTTTCATGGCCTTGCGCTGTCGGTAGAGATCGACGAACACATTGACCTTGCTCTTTACCGCGTGAATATCCAGCGGCTTGTGCAGGAAGTCCACAGCACCGCTTTCATAGCCCTTGAAGGCGTAATTCAGCTCGCGCCCGGCAGCACTGACGAAGACGATTGGAATGCTTTTGGTCTTTTCCGTGCTGCGCATCAGCTCGGCCAGCTCGAAGCCGTTCATCCCGGGCATCTGAACGTCGAGGATGGCCATGGCGAATTCGTGCTGAAGTAGCAGTGACAGTGCTTCGTCCGCAGACAGCGCCTTGTAGACGATTCGATCGCCACGCTTGATCAGCGCTTCGAGCGCCAGCAGGTTTTCCGGCAAATCATCGACGATGAGCAGTTTTGCCTGAATTTCACTTAACATGCGGTTCGTTCCAGCTCGACCAGCAAGCGGCCAATATCGTTCAGGGAAAGGAGGTAATCGGGCGAGTGCAGCGCCAGGCCCGCTTCAGGCATGGTAGACGCCTGGGCCTGCGCGGGGTCCTGAATTACCGTGAAACCACCGTACTTCTTGATCTGCAGCAATCCGTTCGCGCCGTCATTATTGGCACCGGTCAACAGCACGCCAGCCAGTCGCGGCGCATAGGCATCAGCGGCCGAACCGAACAGAATGTCGATACTGGGCCTTGAATAAAACACCTTGTCCTCCTGACTCAGTGACAGGGAAAAGTCGGACTCCACCGAGACGTGATAGCCCGCTGGCGCAACGTACAAAGTGCCGGGCACGATGCTCTCCTTGTCGTCGGCTTCCTTGACCGGAATTGCCAGACGGTTCTGAAACACATTGGCCAACTGGCTGTGCCGATCATCAGGTAGATGCAGAACCATCAGGATAGGCAATGAAAACCCTCTGCGCAGACCGCTGAATATTTTCAGCAGGGCTTCCACGCCGCCCGCCGAGGCACCGACCACAATGGCATCGACCACGGGTAACGCGTGGCTGGGCGCTTCATCGCCAAACGTGGTTCTCATGATTTCCGGTAAATCCGCTCGGGTTTCACCAGCGCCTCGAAGTCGCCACCGTAGGCGGAAAATTCCAGCGTTTCCTTGCTGCCCAGCGCCAGAAAGCCACGATGACACAACGAATCATGAAACAACCCGAACGCTCGATCCTGAAGCTTTTTGTTGAAATAAATCAGTACGTTACGGCAAGAAATAAATTGCGTTTCGGAGAATACACTATCTGTGGCCAGACTGTGATCGGCAAACGTGACGTTCTCGCACAGCGTCTTGTCGAAGATCGCATAGTCATAGGCAGACGTGTAGTACTCGGCAAAATCGCGCTGCCCTCCCGCCTTTCGATAGTTCTCGGCATAGGCCCGCACGTTGTCCATGGAGAAGATGCCCTGCTTGGCCTTTTCCAGCGAGCTGGGGTTGATATCGGTCGCATAGATGATGGTCCGCTCCAACAGCCCTTCCTCGCGCAACAGAATAGCCGTGGAATAGACCTCTTCGCCCGTGCTGCAACCGGCGATCCATACCTTGAGTGACGGGTAAGTGCGCAGCACCGGCACAACTTCGTTGCGGATCGCCAGAAAGTGCGACGGGTCACGAAACATCTCACTGACCGGAATCGTGAGAATCTGCAGCAGCTGCATGAACGCTGCAGGATCATGGAGCACACGCTCCTGCAAGGCGGAGATGGTTGCACAATCGAACTGACGCAACGCATGGATCACGCGGCGCTTCACCGAAGCGCCGGAGTAGTCACGAAAGTCGTAGCTGTACTGAAGATAAATCGCTTCGATCAGCAGGCGCAGTTCGATGTCCATGCTTCGATCAATGGGCATGGTACCGCCCGGGGCTGGCATCGCAGACGCCCCTCCATTCAAGCCTCATTCAGATACGCTCCATCTTCGGCAGCCAGACGCGGATCAGCGAAAACAGGCGGTCCAGATCGATGGGCTTGGCCAGGTAATCGTTGGAACCCGCCTGCAGGCAGCGCTCCTGATCATCTTTCATGGCCTTGGCCGTGACGGCAATGATCGGCAACTTGCGCCAGCGCGGGTCCTTGCGAATCTCGATGGTCGCTTCAAAACCGTCCATTTCAGGCATCATCACGTCCATCAGGACCAGATCGATGTCTTCCACCTCATTAAGCCTGGCAATCGCCTCCAGACCGTTGCGGGCGATTTCCACCACCGCGCCTTTATGTTCAAGGGCACTGGTCAGGGCAAAGATGTTACGCACATCGTCGTCGACCACGAGGATCTTGCGCGCCTCGAAGACCTTGTCACGGCTACGCGCGGTCTTGAGCATCTTTTGCCGCTCGTTGGACAGTTGCGACTCGACCTTGTGCAGGAACAGCGTGACCTCATCGAGCAGCCGCTCAGGCGAACGCGCCCCCTTAATGATGATCGAGCGCGAATATTTCATCAGCTCGGCTTCTTCATCGCGGGTCATATTGCGGCCGGTATAGACGATCACCGGCGGGAAGGCACAGATGTCTTCCATCGACATGCGCTTGAGCAATTCATTGCCGAGCATGTCCGGCAGCTTCAGGTCGATGATCATGCAGTCGTAGACGTGATCGCGCAGCAGGTCCAGCGCCTCCTGGGCGAAGCCTACCGCAGTGATTTCAATATCATCGTCACCGATCAGGCGCGCGATGCTGTCACGCTGCAGGGCGTCATCCTCGACCAGCAGGATACGTTTGACCTTCTGCGTCAGCTTGGCTTCCAGCTTGGCGAACACGTCCTTGAGCTCTTCACGCGTGGTCGGCTTGACCGCGTAGCCAATCGCGCCCATATGCAAGGCGGCTTCCTGGCGATCTTCGACCGAGATCACATGCACGGGAATGTGCCGGGTGGGCGCCAGCTCCTTGAGACGCTGCAGCACGGTCAGGCCCGAATGGTCCGGCAGGCGCATGTCCAGCAGGATCGCATCCGGCGTATAGCGGGATGCCAGATTGAAGCCATCGTCGGCAGCATGCGCCACCAGACAGTCGTAGCCCAGTTCGTGGGCCAGATCGTAGAGAATCTGGGCGAATCGCACCTCGTCTTCGATCACCAGAATGCAGCGCCGCTGGAAAGGTGCCTTGTCGCGGTCGTCGGCAAATACCGGCACCGGCGTATCCATCGGCACGGGTGCCGGAACGGGCTGCGGTATGACCGGAAGCACAGGAGCATAAGGCTGCAGCGCAGCAGGCGCTGGCACGATTGGCAGATCGCTGCCCGGCTCGCGGTCGTCTTGCTCGACGTAATGCTCCGGCAGCACCAGGCTGAAAATACTGCCCTGCCCCGGTGCGCTGGTCACACTGATCGACCCGCCCAGCAATGCCGCCAGATCTCGTGAAATCGACAGCCCCAGTCCGGTACCGCCATAACGCCGGTTGGTGGTGCCATCTGCCTGACGAAACGCTTCGAAAATACCCTGCTGATGCTCCTCGGCGATACCGATGCCCGAATCACGCACGATGAACGCGATACCCGCGCCCGGCTGACGCGAAACGACCATGCTGACCGAGCCTGCTTCAGTGAACTTGATCGCGTTGGACAGCAGGTTCTTGAGGATCTGCTCAAGACGCTGGCGATCCGTGAACAGCATGGTGGGCGCACCGGCCTGGATGTCGACAGTAAACGCGAGTTTCTTCTCGGCGGCCAGCGGCTGGAAGAGCGTCCGCAGGCCTTCGACCAGTCGGGGGACGCTGCTGTTTTCCGGGCGCACTTCCAGCTTGCCGGCCTCGACCTTGGAAATATCCAGAATGTCGTTGATCAGATTCAGCAGGTCATTACCCGCCGAATAGATCGACTCGGCAAACTTGACCTGTTCGGCGGTGAGGTTTTCGCCCGGGTTCTCGGCCAGCAGTTTGGCGAGGATCAGCGAGCTGTTGAGCGGCGTGCGCAGCTCGTGGGACATGTTGGCGAGGAACTCGGACTTGTATTTGCTGGCGCGCTGCAGCTCGTCCGCCCGCGCCTGCAACTCGGCCTGAGCGATATTCAGTTCTTCGTTGTTGCGATCCAGCGCATCGCGCTGATCGGCCAGCGCCTGACTCTGATCGGCCAGTTGCTCGTTGGTTTGCTCCAGCTCGGCCTGCTGGGTCTCCAGGTGGGCCTGGGATTCCTTGAGGATGCGCGACTGCTCCTCCAGTTCCTCATTGGCGGTGCGCAGTTCTTCCTGCTGCACCTGCAGCTCTTCGTTGAGCTGCTGGGTCTCGGCCAGCACTTCCTGCAGACGCTGGCGATAACGGGCGGCTTCGATAGAGGTGCCGATATTGTCCGCCACCAGTTCAAGAAACTCGACATCCCGTTCGGTCAGGGTGCGCAGAAAGCCCAGTTCGATCACGCCGTTGACCTGATCGTCGTTGCTGGTCGGCACCACCACCACGCTGCGCGGTGAACCGTCGCCCAGGCCGGACGCAACCTTGAAGTAATTGTCCGGCAGCTCATCCAGCGTAATGATGCGGTCCTGCTGGGCGGCCTGCCCGACAATGCCTTCATCACTGTGAATGGTCTGATCCTGCTGCTCCTGTTCGCGGGAGAAGCCATACGAGGCGACTCGCGTAAGGCCGCCGTGGTCCTGGCGGATGTAGACCGCCGCCACCGACGCGCCCAGATGCTGGGTCAGAAACTGGAGAATATTGCGGCCCAGCATGTTCAGCGTCAGTTGCCCCAGGACCTGCTCGGCCAGCTCGCTCTGACCATTGCGCAGCCAGGCCACCTTCTGCAGGCGCTCGGCGTTGACTTCCTGAAGCCTGAGGTTTTCGCTGTAAGTATTCGACAGCGAGAGCAGATCCCTGCGGCCGATATAGGCCAGAATTGCGCTGACGATCACCACGAATATCAGATAAAGGCTGACGGAAAGAATCGTACTGCGCGTGACTTCCGCATTGCGGGTCAGGCGAAGTTGCTGCTCCATCTCCACGGCCTGATCATATTCGGTGCGGATCTGATCGGTGATGCGCTTGCCACGTCCGGCCAGCACCGGCGTCTGATAATCGCCGTTGGTGCGCCGTAACGTGATCATCTCCTGGGCGAACGCATTCCACTCCTGCTGCAGCGTGGACAGACGTCTGAACCGATCCAGTTGCGTGGGGTTGTCGTCTACCAGTTTCTCAAGCCCCTGCAGCTCGGCGAGCAACAGCGGCTTGGCGACCTCATAGGGGTCGAGAAAATGCTGATCACCCGTCAGCAGAAAACCGCGCATGCCGGTTTCCATGTCTATCGACAGTTTCATTGAGCGGTTGGTGTTGTTGATTACCCGGTCAGTGTGCTCGACCCACTGTATTGCAGTGAGCAGATAACTGATCAGCAAAATGAAGAAAACTGCGCTCAGTACACCGACACCCAATGGCAAGCCAACGTTACGACCCAGCAATTTTCGAAAGCGTTGTTCATCGACAACAGACGTCCGATTCATGAAATATCCCTGACGAGTGGATCAAAACCGTAGAGTTTGCCGTAAACCTACGAAAAACACTCTTATTTCCGACATAGAGGATTGAAATTTCACACATAAATGGGCGATAAGCTCACGCCTGTATTCATTAATGACGCCAACCCGTGATTCGCCCTCGCGATTTACGGTATTTGTGCCTCGATTGAACTTCCACCCGGTTTTTATTTACTGATACAAGGACTGTATCAACAGCCGACAGGCCCTCGCTCGGTTACCCTGAGTCGACGGGAAAGGATGCGCAAAATTCCACACTGTCTGCGCTATCGCCATTATTCAGGTTTAAGGAGTCAACCATGCCCGACACAGCCCGCACCATTCTCGTGGTCGAAGACGACGCCATAGTGCGCATGCTGATTGTCGACGTGCTCGAAGAGCTGGAATACAAGGTACTGGAAGCCGAGGACGCCACGTCGGCACTGGCCTTTGTTGCAGACGATTCCAATCACATCGACCTGCTGATGACTGACCAGGGGCTGCCTGATATGAAGGGCACCGCACTGGCCAAGAAGGTCATCGAACTTCGCCCGCAATTGCCGGTGCTGTTCGCCAGCGGTTACTCCGAAAATATCGACGTGCCGCCAGGCATGCACTCGATCGGCAAGCCGTTCTCCATCGACCAGTTGCGTGACAAGGTAAAAAGCATTCTTGGAAACAGCCTTGACTGACATCGACGCTGCCCTCAACAGCACTGAAAAGCCTGCCAGCACCCGCTTATTGATCATCGGCTACGTATGGCCAGAGCCGCGTTCCTCGGCTGCCAGCGGGCACATGATGCAATTGATTCAATGCTTTCTGGAGCAGGACTGGCAGATCACCTTTGCCAGCCCTGCCACCGAAGGCGAGCACCGCGCCGATCTGCTCGGTCTGGGCATCCGCGAAGTGCATATCGCGCTCAACGACAGCAGTTTTGACGTATTTGTCAGCGAATTGCAGCCTGACGTCGTGCTCTTCGATCAGTTCATGATCGAGGAACAGTTCGGCTGGCGCGTCGAGCAGCAGTGTCCCGACGCACTACGCATTCTGGAAACGTCGGATTTCCAGAGCCTGCGCCACGCACGCCATCAGTTGTTGAAGGATTTGCTGAATAGCGATTGCGCCGAGGCCGGACCGTGCAGCGCCGACGTTTCAGCGCCGCAGCTTTTCCGGCAGATCGCATCCAGTGATCTGGCGCAGCGCGAAATTGCTTCGTTGTATCGCTGCGACCTCAACCTGATGACGTCGGATGTCGAAGTCGCCCTGTTGAGCGGCCCTTTCGGCCTGCCCGCCGTGCTGCTGCACTGGTGTCCGCTGATGATCGACGGCGCGCCCGACAGCTTCCGGCCTTTTGCACAGCGTGCGCACTTCCTCAGCATCGGCAACTTCCGCCATGCGCCCAACTGGGATGCGGTGCTGTGGATGAAAACCGCTATCTGGCCGCTGATTCGTCAGCAACTGCCTGACGCTCAGTTGCACATCTACGGTGCCTATACGCCACCCAAGGCCTCGGCGCTGCACAATGCCTCGCAGGGCTTTCATGTGAAGCACTGGGCCGAGGATGCGCTGGAGGTCATGTCCAATGCGCGAGTGTGCCTCGCGCCATTGCGCTTCGGCGCCGGCATCAAGGGCAAGCTGATGGACGCGATGCTCTGCGGAACGCCGTCAGTCACGACGCCGGTGGGTGCGGAGGCCATGAGCGGCGGGCTGCCGTGGCCCGGCATCATTGCCGACACCCCTGCGGAAATCGCGGGCGCTGCGGTCAGGCTGTATCAGGACCAGAACCTCTGGCTTGAAGCGCAACAAGCGGGTCAGGCGTTACTGCAGGCGCGCTTTCAGCATCGGCAGCACTGTGCGAGCCTGATCGAACGCATCGACACCCTTCGCAACGGACTGGCGGAGCATCGTCTGGCGAACTTCACCGGCGCCATGCTGCGGCACCATCACCACAAGAGCACCAAATACATGGCGCAGTGGATCGAAGCGAAGAATCGCAACAAGGATGAAAAACCGGCTTAAGCTCAATGAGAAAAGTCGGCGAGCGAAGGTCAGGCAAGGCAAAAACAGGCGAGGAACGGCCGGGGTCGCGTTCGACTCTACGGTTTGTAAATGAGCATTCCGATCGGACTCGCGCACGAGCCTGTTTTTAACGCAGCATCACCGAGCGCAGCCACTTTTCCTGCAGAGCCTAGGCCGGTTTGCGCAGCAAATAGGTATCCATGATCCACCCCTTGCGCTCGCGTGCCTCGCTGCGCAGGCGCTTGATCTTCTCGCAGACATCATCGAGCCGGCCGGCCACCAGTATTTCGTCCGGCGTGCCCAGGTACGCGCCCCAATAGATGTCCAGCCCCTGCCCCGTATAACGCTCGAATGTGCAGTGCGCGTCGAGCATCACCACGACGTTGCCGGGCTGCTGCAGCGGAGCTGTCGCCATGCGTCGGCCGGTGGTGATATGAATCGACTCGCCGATGCGATTGAGCGGGATCCGGTGCCGCGCGACCAGGCTCTGGACGCTGGTTATGCCGGGAATCACCTGATACTCGAAAGCCTCCTTACCCCGCGCCAGAACCTGGTCAAGGATGCGCATCGTACTGTCGTAGAGCGAGGGGTCGCCCCAGACCAGAAACGCGCCGACCTGATCCACGCCAAGCTCATCGGTCAACAACCGCTCGAAGAGTATTGCGCGCTGTTCGTGCCAGCCCTCGATGCCGCGCTTGTAGGCCTGCGGATCATCTTCACGCCGAGGATCCTGGACTTGCACCAGACGGTAGCGTTCATGAGTGATGTAGCGCTGACAGAGCTCTTTGCGCAGCCTCAGCAACTGATCGTCGACATAGCCCTTGTCAAGGATGAAGATCACCTCTGCACGGTTCAGGGCCGCAACGGCCTGCAGGGTGATCTGCTCGGGATCCCCGGCCCCCATGCCGATCAGCAGGATCTGTTTCATCGGTCAACGCCTCCACTGGCAGAGGCCCGATCGTAGGCGATTTTTGCCAATGACCGGGCATTGAACTGGAAAATCAGGCACATTACTCTTCTGGCAACGGATGAACATGACATCGCCAATGAATAAAACAACAAGAATTGCCGACCCTTCCTACGAATTGATGGACGACCACAACGGTCTGTCGATCATCTACCGCGAGCATGGTTTCCCCTGCCCGCTGGTGCGCTGGCATTTCCACAAGGAATATGAACTGCACCTGATCGTCGCCAGCTCCGGCAAGGTATTTGTCGGTGATTACATCGGCAACTTCAATCCTGCCAGCCTGTTCCTTACCGGCCCCAACCTGCCGCATAACTGGATCAGCCAGATCGACGACGGCGAAGAGGTGCCCAAGCGCGACATGCTGGTCAACTTTACCGATGAGCTGCTGGAAAGTGGCAATCAGGTGTTTGCCGAACTCAAGACCCTGACACCGCTACTGGAGCGCGCCCGCTACGGCATCGAATTTCGCTGCAAACGCACAATTCGTCAGGCGATGAAGCAAATGCAGAAAATCGCCGACTCGCGAGGCATCACTCGCCTGGGTCACTTCTTCATCCTGCTCGAGCTGCTGGCCGCCAGCGAAGATTACCAGTTGCTGTCGGGCACGGCGGTTGCCCATACAGCGGACGAGCACAGCGTGGATCGCACCAACCGGGCGGTGGATTATATCTTCGCCCACTATGGCCGCGAGCTGCCGCTGGAGGAAGTCGCCGAGTATCTGGGCATGAAACCGACCTATTTTTCCCGGGTGTTCAAACAGGCTACGGGGCGCTGCTTCGTGGAGTTCGTCAATCGTCTGCGCATCAGCAAATCGTGCGAACTGCTCGCCGACGGCGACAAACCGGTCACCGATGTGTGCTTCGAGTCCGGATTCAACAATATTTCCAACTTCAATCGGCGTTTTCAGCAACTCAAAGGCATGACCCCGTCGCACTACCGTCGCCTCGCCGTTCAGCGTCTGACCGAACAAAACCTGTACTGATTTGCCCCGCCCTCGCCCTCATCGTCTACGCTGGAGTTGCGCCGAAGCCGCCCTATGGGCGATTCGGCGCTGTTGTCTTTTCGCACCCGAGTGCAAAAAAGTATCAGTCAGAGTGCGGCGCAGGATTTGTCTTTCAGACCGAACGCCGGTGTAATCAATGCACATCTTCCTCACCTCCGGAAGAGAAAAAAACAATAACCATCCTTCTACAGTCCTTTGGGCGTGGAAGAGGAGTGATCAATGAAGAACTCAGCAAAACTTCTGCTCGCCAGTTCCGTCCTCAGTACCTGTTTCGTGTTCAGTGGCAGTGCCACAGCGGGGACCGTGACCATCGCCACGGTCAACAACAGCGACATGATTCGCATGCAACGCCTCTCCAAGACCTTCGAAGAACAGCACCCCGACATCAAGCTCAACTGGGTCGTGCTGGAAGAGAACGTCCTGCGTCAACGCCTGACCACTGACATCGCCACCAAGGGCGGCCAGTTCGACGTGCTGACCATCGGCATGTACGAAGCCTCACTCTGGGGTCAGAAAGGCTGGTTGCAGGAAATGAAAGACCTGCCTGCCAGTTACACGCTGGACGATGTGTTCCCTTCCGTGCGCGACGGCCTGTCGGTAGACGGCAAACTGTTCGCCCTGCCGTTCTATGCTGAAGCCTCGATCACCTACTACCGCACCGACCTGTTCAAGGCCGCCGGCCTGACCATGCCCGAGCGCCCTACCTGGACCCAGATCGCCGAGTTCGCCGGCAAACTGACCGACAAGTCCAAGGAACAGTACGGCCTCTGCCTGCGCGGCAAGGCTGGCTGGGGCGAGAACATGGCACTGATCACGACGCTGGCCAACGCCTATGGCGGACGCTGGTTCGACGAGCAGTGGACGCCACAGTTCGATCAGCCCGAGTGGAAGAATGCGCTGAATTTCTACGTCAACACCATGAAGCAGTCCGGGCCGCCGGGCGCCTCCAGCAACGGCTTCAACGAGAACCTTGCGCTGTTCAACAGCGGCAAATGCGCCATCTGGGTCGACGCCAGCGTGGCCGGTTCGTTCGTCACCGACAAGAAGCAGAGCAAAGTGGCCGACAGCGTCGGCTTCACCTACGCCCCGCACGAAGTGACCGACAAGGGCTCGTCGTGGCTGTACTCGTGGTCGCTGGCGATCCCGACCAGCGCCAAGAACACCAAGGACGCTGCCGAGTTCACCCAGTGGGCCACCTCGAAAGAGTACGCCAAACTGGTCGCTGATACCGACGGCGTGTCCAACGTACCGCCAGGCACCCGCGCCTCGACCTACACCGACGAGTACAAAAAGGCTGCACCGTTTGCCAACATCACGCTTGAGTCTTTGAAGAAGGCCGATCCCAAGTCGCCAACCCTCAAACCCGTGCCTTACGTCGGCATTCAACTGGTGACCATTCCCGAGTTCCAGGCCATCGGCACCAGCGTCGGTCAGCAGTTCTCTGCTGCGCTCATAGGCCAGTCCACCGTGGATGAAGCCTTGCAGAATGCGCAAACCGCTACCGCGCGCGACATGAAACGAGCGGGTTACCCGAAAAAGTAACCGTCACGCACCAGGGCGAAAGCCGATGCTTTCGCCCTGCCGCTCAACTGCGCAACAACTCTGGTGCAATCCGGTTCGGAGCTCCCCATGAATACCTCAGCCTCCCCTGAACGCACGGACCTGTCCGGCGAACAGCAACCGCTCAAAAGCCGTCGATTCAAGCCGGGCTGGTTTCTGGTCAGTCCTTCCGTGGCGCTTCTGCTGGTGTGGATGATCGTGCCGCTGGGCATGACCATTTACTTCTCGCTGATCCGCTACAACCTGCTTTCTCCTGGCGAAAACGAATTCGTCGGTCTGGAAAACTTCCAGTATTTCGTGACCGACAGCGGCTTCTTGCCGGGTGCCGGCAATACATTACTGCTGGTCGGCAGTGTGCTGGCGATCAGTGTGATCCTCGGCGTGCTGATTTCGGCACTGCTGGAAGCCAGTGAGTTTTTCGGTCGCGGCATCGTCCGTGTGCTGTTGATCTCGCCGTTCTTCATCATGCCCACGGTCAGCGCGCTGATCTGGAAAAACCTGATCTTTCATCCGGTGTCCGGCGTACTCGCAGCGGTGTGGAAGTTCTTCGGCGCCGAACCGATTGACTGGTTCGCCCATTACCCGATGCTGTCGATCATCATCATTGTGTCCTGGCAATGGCTGCCGTTCGCCATTCTGATCCTGATGACCGCCATGCAGTCGCTCGACCAGGAGCAGAAGGAAGCAGCGCGGCTGGACGGCGCCGGTCCGCTGGCTATCTTCTGGCACCTGACCCTGCCGCATCTGGCGCGTCCGATCGCCGTGGTGGTGATGATCGAAACGATCTTCCTGCTTTCGGTATTCGCTGAAATCTTTACCACGACCAACGGCGGGCCGGGCTTTGCCTCGACCAACCTGGCTTACCTGATCTACATCCAGGCGCTGCTGCAGTTCGACGTCGGCATGGCCTCGGCGGGCGGGCTGATTGCCGTGGTCATAGCCAACATCGCGGCGATCATCCTGATCCGGATGATCGGCAAAAACCTCACCGACAAGTCATGAGGACCTTGCCATGATGACCCTCAAACAATCACGCCGTCTGCAAAGCCTGCTGCTCGGGGCCCTGTCCTGGATCATCGCTGCGCTGGTGTTCTTTCCGATCTTCTGGATGGTCCTGACCAGCTTCAAGACCGAGATCGATGCATTCGCGACACCGCCACAGCTGTTCTTCACCCCGACGCTGGAAAACTACCTGCATATTCAGGAGCGCAGCGATTACTTCCATTTTGCCTGGAACTCGGTGCTGATTTCTTTCAGCGCCACGGTGCTGGCCATGCTGATCGCGATTCCTGCGGCGTATTCCATGGCGTTTTTCGAGACCAAGCGCACCAAGAGCACACTGCTGTGGATGCTCTCGACCAAGATGCTGCCGCCGGTGGGCGTGCTGATGCCGATCTATCTGCTGGCCAAGACCTTTGGCCTGCTCGATTCGCGGCTGGCGCTGATCATCATCTACACGCTGATCAACCTGCCGATCGTGGTCTGGATGATTTACACCTACTTCAAGGATATCCCCGGCGAGATCCTTGAGGCCTCGCGGCTGGACGGAGCCAGCACCCGCCAGGAGATCTTTCGCGTGCTGATGCCGATCTGCAAGGGCGGCCTGGCTTCCACCGCGTTGCTGTCGCTGATCCTGTGCTGGAACGAAGCATTCTGGTCGCTGAACCTCACCTCGTCCGCCGCAGCGCCGTTGACTGCCTTGATCGCTTCCTACTCCAGCCCTGAAGGGTTGTTCTGGGCCAAGCTGTCAGCGGTATCGACCCTGGCGTGTGCGCCCATTCTGATTTTCGGCTGGATCAGTCAGAAACAACTGGTTCGCGGCCTGTCGTTCGGCGCTGTGAAATAGCCCGGCCCAAAGAACAAGAAGGAGTCAAACATGGCTAACCTGAGCATCCGCAATCTGCAAAAAGGCTTTGACGGTCACCAGATCATCAAGGGTATCGACCTGGATGTGAAAGACCGCGAGTTCGTGGTCTTCGTCGGGCCTTCGGGCTGCGGCAAATCCACCCTGCTGCGGCTGATCGCCGGGCTTGAAGAAGTGACGTCGGGAACCATCGAACTCGATGGCCGGGACATCACGCAGGTCACCCCGGCCAAGCGCGACCTGGCCATGGTGTTCCAGACCTATGCGCTGTATCCGCACATGACCGTCGGCAAGAACCTGTCGTTTGCGCTGGACCTGGCGGGCGGTGACAAGGCCGAGATCAAGAAGAAGGTCGATGAAGCCGCACGCATTCTGGAGCTCGGGCCGCTGTTGGAGCGCAAGCCAAAGCAGCTGTCCGGCGGGCAACGCCAGCGTGTCGCGATTGGCCGGGCCATCGTACGCAACCCGAAGATTTTCCTGTTCGACGAGCCGCTGTCCAACCTCGACGCCGCACTGCGCGTACAGACCCGCCTGGAATTGTCGCGCCTGCATAAAGAGCTGCAGGCCACCATGATCTACGTGACGCACGATCAGGTGGAAGCCATGACCCTGGCCGACAAGGTTGTCGTCCTCAACGGCGGCAAGGTCGAGCAGGTCGGCTCGCCGCTCGAGCTGTACCACCACCCGGCCAACCTGTTCGTTGCCGGCTTCCTCGGCACACCGAAAATGGGCTTCCTCAAGGGCACGATCAGCCGGCTGGACAGCACCAGTTGCGAAGTCGAACTGGATGCCGGCACGCGTATCAGCCTGCCGGTCAATGGCGCAGGACAAAGCGTCGGCGCTGCGGTAACGCTGGGCATCCGCCCGGAACACCTGAACCTTGCCCAGGGCGACGATTGCCAGTTGCAGGTGATTGCCGACGTCAGCGAACGTCTTGGCAGCGATACCTACTGTCACGTGCGCACCCGTTCGGGCGAGGCGCTGACCATGCGTATTCGTGGTGACCTGGCCAGCCAGTACGGCGAGACGCTGAACCTGCATCTCGACAGTGCCCAATGCCACCTGTTCGACGCTCAAGGTCTGGTGATTGCCAAAACCTTGCAGACCGCCGCAGCCTGAGTTCCGGAGAGCCCGTCATGAAGCTGAACAAAAACAATCTGTCCCAACTGGGCGCCGACATCGCCCTGCCCGCCTACACCGTCGAAAACACTCGCCAGGGCATTGCCCACATCGGCGTCGGCGGCTTCCACCGGGCGCATCAGGCGTTTTACACCGATGCGCTGATGAACAGCGGCGAAGGCTTTGAATGGAGCATCTGCGGCGTGGGCCTGCGTCCTGAGGACAAGGCCGTGCGCGATGCACTGGCGCAACAGGACTACCTGTACACCCTGTATGAACTGGGTGACACACCCAACACCCAAACCCGCATCATTGCCTCGATCAGCGGCATGCTGCTGGCCGAAGACAGCCCGCAGGCGCTGATCGATAAACTGGCCAGTCCGGACATCCGCATCGTCTCGCTGACCATCACCGAAGGCGGTTACTGCATCGACGACAGCAACGATCAGTTCATGGACCATCTGCCGCAGATCCAGCACGACCTGGCGAACCCGGATCAGCCAAAGACGGTATTCGGCTTCCTTTGCGCCGCACTGGCTCGACGCCGCGCGCAAGGCACACCGGCCTTCACCCTGATGTCCTGCGATAACCTGCCACACAACGGCGCAGTGACACGCAAGGCATTGCTGGCATTTGCCACGTTGCGCGATGCCGATCTGCATGACTGGATCAAGAAAAACGTCAGCTTTCCCAACGCGATGGTGGATCGCATCACGCCGATGACCAGCGCAGCCCACCGTCTGCAACTGGCCGACGACAAACACATCGACGACGCCTGGCCGGTGGTCTGCGAACCGTTCGTGCAGTGGGTGCTGGAAGACAAGTTCGTCAATGGTCGCCCGGCGTGGGAGAACGTCGGCGTGCAGTTCACCGATGACGTGACGCCCTATGAAGAGATGAAGATCAAACTGCTCAACGGCAGTCATCTTGCACTGACCTACCTGGGCTTCCTCAAGGGTTATCGTTTTGTACACGAAACCATGAATGACCCGCTGTTCGTGAGCTATATCCGCACCTACATGGACCTGGACGTGACCCCGCAACTGGCGTCGGTGCCAGGTATCGACCTGGAAGGTTACAAAGACACCCTGATCGAGCGCTTCTCCAATCAGGCGATTGCCGATCAGCTGGAACGGGTCTGTTCGGACGGATCGTCGAAATTTCCCAAGTTCACCATTCCGACGATCAATCGTCTGATTCTGGACGAAGGCAACCTTGCGCGCGCTTCACTGGTGGTCGCCGCGTGGGCGCTCTATCTGAAGGGTGTCGACGAGAACGGCGCGACCTACAAAATCCCTGACCCGCGGGCCGAGTTCTGTCAGGCGCTGGTGGCTGATGACGCGCTCATTACTGAGCGCTTGTTGGGAGTGGAAGAAATCTTTGGCTCGGCCATTCCGCAATCGGAAGCATTCGTGGCGGCATTCGAGCAGAACCTCGATGATCTGCGCAAACTGGGTGTGAGTGGCACACTGGAAAAACTTTTGGTTGCCAAGGCCTGAGGGACTTCCCATGTTTCTTGGAATCGATTGCGGGACCCAGGGCACCAAGGTGTTGGTGCTCGATACCGAAAGCGGCACCGTACTGGGCGAAGGCTCGGCGCCGCACAGCCTGATCAGCGACCATAACGGCCGCCGTGAACAGGACGTACAGCAATGGCTGGACGCGCTGCAACAGGCGACCCGCGATGCACTCGCAGCGGCGGGCATTTCCGGCCAGCAGATTCAGGGCATCGGCGTCTCGGGCCAGCAACATGGCCTGGTGCTGCTCGATGCCCACGGCCAGGTACTGCGCCCGGCCAAGCTGTGGTGCGACACCGAGTCGGCACCGGAAAACCAGCGCCTGCTGGACTATCTTGGTGGCGCGCAGGGTTCACTGCAACGCCTTGGCCTGGTCATCGCCCCAGGTTATACCGTGTCCAAGCTGTTGTGGACCAAGGAGCAATACCCGGATCTGTTCGAGCGGATCGACAAGGTGCTGCTGCCCCACGACTACCTCAACTATTGGCTGACCGGCCGCTGCTGCACCGAGTTTGGCGACGCATCGGGCACCGGCTATTTCAACGTGCGCACTCGCGAGTGGGACCTGCCATTGCTCGCGCACATCGACCCGAGCGGTCGTCTGGGCAAGGCACTTCCACAGCAGTTGCAAGCCCACGAATCGGTGGGCGTACTGCGTCCTGAAGTCGCCACACTGTTGGGCCTGAACCCTGACGCTCTGGTCTCCAGTGGCGGCGGCGACAACATGATGGGCGCGATCGGCACAGGCAATATCCAGCCGGGGTTGATCACCATGAGCCTCGGCTCTTCGGGCACGGTGTATGCCTACGCCGAGGAGCCGCGGGTCAGCGAGCATGAGTCGGTCGCGACTTTCTGCTCATCCTCCGGCGGCTGGTTGCCGCTGATCTGCACGATGAACCTGACCAACGCGACGACCGCCATTCGCGAGTTGTTCACCCTCGACATCGCCGGCTTCAACCAGGCAGTCGCCCAGGCGCCGATCGGTGCCGAAGGCGTACTGATGCTGCCCTTTCTGAACGGCGAACGCGTGCCCGCCCTGCCCGATGCGACCGGCAGCATCGTCGGGCTGGACAGCACCAATCTGACCCAGGCCAACCTGTCTCGTGCGGTAGTCGAAGGCACTACCTTCGGCCTTCGCTACGGGCTGGACCTGTTGCGCGACAGCGGCATAAAAAGCGAAAAGATCCGTCTGATCGGTGGTGGCTCCAAAAGTGCCGTGTGGCGGCAGATCGTGGCCGACATCATGAACACCCCGGTGATCTGCACCGACCACTCGGAAGCCGCTGCGCTGGGCGCTGCCATTCAGGCAGCCTGGTGCTGGTCGCGCGCCAACGGCAAGGCTCAGGACCTGCAGCAACTGTGCGAACGCTGCGTGAGTCTCGACCAAGGCAGTGAGACGCATCCTGTGGTGCATAATGTGGCCGCCTATCAGCAGGTCTATCAGCGTTATCAGGCGCAATTGCGCAAGGTTTGAAGCGTTTTTTCATGGAGCACTTATGTTTCTGGTTTGTGGCGAAGCACTGTTCGATATTTTCACCCGTGCGGATGACAGCGGTTCCCTGAACAGATTGGGGTTCGATGCGATTGCCGGCGGCTCTCCGTTCAACGTTGCGATTGGCCTGCGCCGTCTGGGCGTGGACGCAAGCTTCCTTGCCGGGCTGTCCACCGATTACCTGGGCCGCCGTCTGCGTGCCGTGCTGGAAAAGGAAACGGTCAATACCGACCACCTGATCGACTTCGACGCGCCTACCACTCTGGCCATGGTCGCCGTGGGCAGCGATGGATCGCCAACTTACAGCTTTCGAGGCGACGGCTGCGCAGACCGCCAGTTGCGCCTGGAACACTTGCCGGAACTCGACGGGCAGGTACGCGGCATTCACGTCGGCTCGTTTTCACTGGTGGTGCAGCCGATTGCCGACACGCTGTTGGCGCTGGTCGCCCGTGAAATCAGCACACGGCTGATCTCGCTGGACCCCAACGTGCGCCTCAACCCGGCACCGGACATTCAGCGCTGGCGCAGCCAGGTCGCAGCGTTCGCCGAGCATGCGCACCTGATCAAGGTCAGCGACGAAGACCTGCACCTGCTGTACCCGGACAGCGATCCACAAAAGATCGCCGAAGGCTGGCTCGGCAAGCGTACGCAATTGGTCATCGTCACTCGCGGCACGCAAGGTGCCAGCGTCTTCACCCGCCAGCACGGCACTTGGTCGGTGCCGGCAAGAACCGTGGTCACCGCCGATACCGTCGGGGCTGGAGATACTTTTCAGGCTGCGCTGCTGACCTTCCTCAGTGAACGCCAGCTCGACACGCCACAAGGCTTGTCGACGCTGTCACGGGAAACACTGGACGAGATGCTGAATTTCGCCGTCGGCGCGGCCGCGCTGACCTGCACAAAGGTCGGGCCGGACTTGCCGTACAGGCATCAATTGGGGTGAGAAGGCTTAAACGCTACCTCCATACACCCGCATCAACTGCGGTGTATGGACGGTAGTCTTCGTGAGCAAGCTCACTCCCACCCATTAAATGCATGTCTGAAGGGAGAAAGTATCGATACTTAACTCCATCGGAAAGCATTCCCTAGGTGGGAGTGAGCCGGGCGACGCTTCGCTTGTTCACGAAAAGGTCATCAAAGTCGCCGAACAAACATCAAGCCACCATACCGGCCTTGATGCCTCTGATGCGGGTGTTGATGTCATCAGCAACGTCGTTCTGCTTGTCCTTGAGCGCGTCCTGCACCTTCTGGTCAATCGCCAGTTGGTCCTGAGGTGCCATGGCGTCATAGTCTTTCTGGGTAATACCCGTCAGCTTTTCGCGCACTTTCTCTTCGGCTGTCTGCTTCAGAGAGTCCATGAATTTCTGTTGTACCGAATCCGTCGATGCGGTGTCAGTGGTGCTGGTGGTGCCAGCCACTGAACCGATGACACCGTTGTCACGGTCAGCCGTCTTTTCCGACAGTGACGTATCACCGGCGGACTTCAGGTTGATCATCATCCGTGCAAAGGATTCGTTGTAACCGCTGTTTTCCTGCTTGCTGTCTTGCGATGTCGAACTGCTGGTCTGCGCGGTAACCGGTGCCGAACCTGATGCCAGGCCAGCGGCAGCGACCGAGCTGAAGGCGTCCTGGGACACCTCGTCTACGGTCTTGCGCCCGACAACAGCCCGGGAAACAAGCTGCTCAAGCGCACTCGTGCCAATAATCATCTCTCACCTCCTGATGAACCTGTTGCGCAGGTTCACCAGCAAGTCCAGTGCCAACTGCCTTATAAATCCATAACCTTTTGATTTTACGAGCTTAAATAAAATCCGGACAAATCGACCGCGTCAAAGAACGGATACAGCCTGCCGTATGCGGCAAGCACTGGCCGAGCGTCAGCCTGCAGCACGGCCGGTGTTGATAGTCAGCAGCTCAATCGGCAACGGCTCGGAAAAGTAGTAGCCCTGCGCCTGCGTGGCGCCGATCTCGCGCAGCAGCTCAAGCGTTTCAAGGTCTTCGACACCTTCGGCCACCACGGTCAGATCGAGGGATTCGGCCATGCGCACAATGGCACGCACGATGGCGCGGCTGCGCACACTGGAGGCCAGGCCGAAGATAAACGACTTGTCGATTTTCAATCCGCTGAAGTGGTATTGATGCACGTAGCTGAGCGAAGAGAAGCCCGCGCCGAAATCGTCGAGCATGACCGACATACCCTGCTCGGCCAGGAGCTTCATCGACAGGCGTGCCTGCTCGGGATCGGCCACCAGTGCGCCCTCGGTGAGCTCCAGACACAGACGTTGAGGCGCAACATTGTGCTCGGCAAGCAACGCCAGCACTTCCGCAGCGAATGCCGGACGGGTGATGCTGTAACTCGAACAGTTCACATGCACGGGTGGCCAATGACCGTTCTCGGGTTGCGCCAGAATGGAAACCACACGCTTGAGCATGTAAAAGTCCAGCCGGCCAATCAGGCGCAGTCCCTCGAGCGCCGGCAGAAAGCTCTCTGGCCCGACGATTCGTCCATCCGGCATGCACCAGCGGATCAGCGCCTCGAACGCCAGCAATTTTCCGCTATTGACGCAGATCACCGGCTGAAAATAAGGAATCAACTGATCCGTACGTTTCAGCGCCGTGCGCAACGCACCTTCCTGCTCGACCTGGTCCGACACCTCGCGGCGCAACGCCTGATTGAACACCGCGAAGCTGTCCCGCCCACCGTTCTTGACCCGGTACATGGCGGTATCGGCATCGCGCAGCAGGTCAGCCGGTTCCTGATGGAAGCGGCTGTCGGCGCCCACCACACCGATGCTGCAGGAAGAGAAGACCGTGTGATCATCGATCACGAACGGCTGCTCGAACGCCGTCAGTATTCGCTGGGCGATCTCCGTCCCGGTCTGCAACGGCGTGTCGATGCTCAACACGGCGAACTCGTCGCCACCCAGCCGCGCCAGCAGGTCCCGTTCGCGCATGCAATTGCGCAGGCGCTCGGCGGCCTGCACCAGAAGGATGTCGCCGCAGTGATGACCCAGGCTGTCATTGATCATCTTGAAGCGATCCAGATCGATGAACATCACGATCACTTGCTGGCCATTGCTGCAGAAGTCTTGCCAGGCCTGCCTCAGCCGATGTTGCAAATGGCTGCGATTGGGCAGCCCGGTGAGTGAGTCATGGGAGTTTTCGTGCTGCAGCCTGGCGTTGGCCCGGTCCAGCTCACGGGTCCTGTCTCGAACCCTGGCTTCAAGCAGAACATTGGCGGTATGGATCGCTTCTGCCGCGCTGCGCCGGGACAGTGCCGTATCGATGTGGCGAGAAACAAAGGTGAGCAGCTCCTGATCGCGCAAGGTATAGCTCACGTCCTTGGAATAACTCTGCACCACCAGCACGCCGCGAACCTGTCCGCCGTCGAACAGCGGAATACCCAGCCATGAAGAGCAACGACCGGATTGTCGCTGTACCTCGATCTCGCCAAGGCCTTCCAGCCTGCGAGCTTCCTCGTAATCGATCAGGCACGGTCGCCGCTGGCCTATCACATACTCGGTAAACCCCCGCTGCCCGCGTCGTGAGCGCGGCGGCGCGGGCTTGAACTCGTCAATGTAGTACGGAAAGGTCACTTCGCCCGTCGCACTGTCGTAAAGCGCGATGTAGAAATTGAGCGCCACCAGCAACTCGCCGACGATCATGTGCAGGCTGCGAAAAAGCTCGTTCATGTCACCGGGCTGACTGGAAAGCTCGGCAATCTGGAACAACGCATTCTGCAGATGCTCGGCGCGCTCGCGATCCCTGACTTCCTGACGCAACGCATCGTTGGCTGCAGAAAGCTGTTGCGTGCGCAGGGCCACTACCTGCTCGAGGTCCGTCCGGTGTAGCTGGCGGTCCAGTGCCATGGCCACATGGCGCGACACGACGGCGAACAATGCCCTATCCTGAGCACTGTAGACACGAGACACGTCATAAACCTGCATCGCGACCATGCCAAAGACTTCGTCCGATGCATTTTTCAAGGGCGCGCCCATCCAGAACTCGGGCAGACGTCCGACGCAGTAGAACCGGTTTTCGGCCTTGGCCAGCTCGATACAGGCGGCATCGAGAAACAACGGCTGCCCGCTGCTCAACACATATCCGGTGAGCGACATTCGATCAGCGTCGATAAACTCGAACGTCTCGTGTGCCATCGCTTCGTCATCGAAGCGGTCAATGTAATAAGGATAGGTGATCTTGCCGCTTTGCCGGTCATACAGCGCAACGTAGAAGTTCTCGGCATCGATCAGGGTCCCGAGTTGCTCATGAACGCCTTGCAGAAAAGCACCGCGGTCCAGCGTAGTGCTGGCCAGCAGGCTGATTTCATACAGAACCCGCTGGGTGTTCTGCGCCCGGATCAACGCCGCGGTCTGCAACAGCGAGCCCAGCCTGACCGCCAGATCCAACAGCAATGGGTGGTCTTTTTCAGCCATCGGTACCAACACCCAACCCAGCACGCCCTCGCCCTGCCCCGCGACCCGGCAATGCAGCTGCAATTGAGTGCAATACGTCTCGAAGTCTTCAGCGGCGATGTGTGCAGGCCAGACAACGGTGTCGTCGCCCTGCCCGAGCAGGCATTTCAACTCGCCGGCGGCGTATGCAGCCCAGGCAATGGCGCCTGTCTGCTCCCTTGCGGCGCTGATGAGTGCTTCGATGGAGGCGTGACAGGAGAATCGGTCTCGGTTAGCCGTCAACGCGCTCCCGGGAGTGCGTGAGGTGCAGGCTACGCTTGGGCAAAGGCCCGTGGCCAGAAGTGATACTGTCATGGAAGCATCCAGATGCATGAGCCGACGGCGGTCATCCTTAAAACCATGACCAAAGATTACAAGCGTGACAGGGCATTGTTGCAAAGTTCATACCTTTTTGGCAGATCCTTCGGCTTCCCGATGATGCTTGTGTGACGCGGGGCACTACATGGCAGCCCCATGGGTCAGATTCAGGTGCATTGCCGTACAGCAAGGTCATTGAGCGAGCCTCGGCTATGCTGTCGTACGGCGTTACACTTATCCCCATTGAACAGGTGACAGTAATGGTCAAGACATACAGCTACGCAGCGCAATCGGCTCAGGACACACTCAAGCCCCATCAATTCGAACGTCGCTCGCCCGGCGCTGACGATGTTCAGATCGACATCCTTTACTGCGGCGTGTGCCACTCCGATCTGCATACTGCGCGCAATGAGTGGCACAACACACTCTATCCTTCTGTTCCGGGTCACGAAATCGTCGGCCGGGTCACGGCGGTCGGCTCCGACGTCAAGCAATTCAAGGTCGGCGACCTGGCTGGCGTCGGCTGCATGGTCGACAGTTGCCAGCAATGTGCATCGTGTGCCGAGGGCGACGAGCAATACTGCGAGAGCGGCTTCACCGGCACCTACAATGGCCCGGTGTTTGGCGGCGAGAACACTTTCGGCGGCTACTCCGACAAGATCGTGGTCAAGGAAAAGTTCGTCTTGCGCATCTCTCATGATGCCAACCTGGCTGCCGTCGCGCCGCTGTTGTGCGCAGGTATCACCACCTATTCCCCATTGCGCCACTGGAAGGTCGGCCCGGGCAAGAAAGTCGGCATCGTCGGGCTTGGCGGTCTCGGCCACATGGGCGTCAAGATCGCCCACGCCATGGGTGCCCATGTGGTGCTGTTCACGACCTCCCCCAATAAGCGCGAAGATGGCTTGCGTCTGGGCGCCGACGAAGTGGTGGTATCCAAGGACGCGGCACAGATGGCTGCTCAGGCCAACAGCCTGGACTTTATCCTCAACACGGTTGCAGCGCCGCATGATCTGGACGCCTTTCTGTCTCTTCTCAAGCGCGACGGCACCATGATACTGGTCGGCGCGCCGGCAGAGCCGCATCCGTCGCCTGCGGTGTTCAACCTGATCTTCAAGCGTCGCAGCCTGGCTGGCTCGTTGATCGGGGGCATTCAGGAAACCCAGGAAATGCTGGACTTCTGCGCCGACCACGGCATCGTTTCCGACATCGAAATGATCAACATGCAGGACATCAACGAGGCTTACGAGCGAATGCTCAAGGGCGACGTCAAGTATCGCTTCGTCATCGACATGGACAGCCTCAAGCAGGAAGCGGCTGCCGACTCGAACGCTGCCTGATGCGCATCTGGCAGCCAAGGACGGCTGCAATTTGACATGCCGTACGTCGCCCCCGGTGAACCGATCGCCGCCAATCGCCCACTGATGTCCATACTCTAGTGCAGCAACCGGGTTGCAGATATCGACAACCCGCCTGCTGTGCGACTCGATCTGGCTGTTTCACGCTACGGCCTGAGCGGCGCCCCGCCAAAATGAACTATTTATTACATTTTGGTGACTACTACTGACAGTCGTTGAGTCTCAAGTTCACGCAGTCCTTGCAGATACTCATGTCAACGGACGTTTAACAGGTGAACGGATTATGAAACAACGCGCGACAGTCATCTGCAAACGTGACGGCCAGGTCCTTTACGTGCGCAAACCGAAATCCCGCTGGGCATTGCCCGGTGGCAAGATTGAAGCGGGTGAAACGCCCTTCCAGGCCGCAGTGCGTGAACTGTGCGAAGAAACCGGGCTAGCCGACCTTGATCTTCTGTACCTCGATGTATATGAGAAGGATCAAGTGGCCCATTACGTTTTCACTGCCCAGGTCCCAGCCTCCAGCGAGCCATCGCCGCAGAACGAAATTGCCGCCTGCAAATGGCTTGCGCCGCAGAAACTTGGTGACCTGAAAGCCAGCAGTGCGACCAAAACCATCGTCAAGTCATATGCCAACGAGTCCGAAGGCGTTTCCGGTGCCCGGAGCCACGTTACAGGGTAATCGGGACAATCGGGTTGAACGGTATGGCCTGATGCTGTTCTGAAACAGCAGACGGTTCATTACTTTCTTCCCCGTCTCAGGAGACCCCTATGACTCAGACCGCCCTGGTTGTTGGCGCAAGTGGCATTGTCGGCAGTGCAATCACACAGTTGTTACTGGACAACGATTGGCAGGTTGCCGCCCTCTCCCGTAGCCCGTCAGCGCGGCCCGGCGTGATCCCGGTAGCTGCAGACCTGCAGAACCCGGAGTCCGTGCGTGCGGCTCTGGCTGATGTGAAGCCCACCCACGTGTTCATCACTACATGGTCGCGTCAGGCCACTGAAGCAGAAAACATCCGCGTCAACGCTGCAATGGTGCGTAACGTGCTGGACGCTGTGCGGCCCGCTGGCAGTGTCAAGCATGTTGCGCTGGTGACCGGCCTCAAGCATTACCTCGGCCCGTTCGAAGCGTATGGCAAAGGCACCCTGCCGCAAACGCCGTTCAGGGAATCGCAGGCGCGCCTGGATATCGAAAACTTCTACTACGCCCAGGAAGACGAAGTCTTCGCTGCCGCCGAGAAGGATGGCTTTACCTGGAGCGTCCATCGCCCGCACACCGTGACCGGTGTCGCCGTCGGCAACGCGATGAACATGGCGACGACCCTGGCCGTCTACGCCTCGATCTGTAAAGCCACCGGCCGACCTTTCGTATTCCCGGGCTCACGCGTGCAGTGGGACAGCCTGACCGACATGACCGATGCGCGGCAGCTGGCCCGTCAGCAACTGTGGGCCGCGACCACACCTGCAGCCGCCAATCAGGCGTTCAACATCACCAACGGCGATGTGTTCCGCTGGAGCTGGATGTGGGGACAGATCGCCGAATACTTCGGCCTGCAGCCAGCCGATTTCCCCAGCGAGCCAGCCCCGCTGGAAACGCAGATGGCCAACGATCAGGCGGTCTGGGATGACATCGTTCGCGAGCATCAGCTCAAGGAAAGTGACATCAACCGCCTGATTTCGCCATGGCACAGCGATGCCGACCTCGGCCGTCCGATTGAAGTTGTCACTGACATGTCGAAGAGCCGCAAACTGGGCTTCACGGCGTTCCAGGCCAGTGACGATGCGTTCTTCGACGTGTTTGAAAAGCTGCGTCGTGACCGCCTGATTCCCTGAGGCAACTTGCCCTCTCGTGCCAATGCTCGCGTTGGCACGAGAGCCGGCACTGGCTGCGGGTAAAGCGAGCACAACAAAAAAGGGTCAACCTCTCGGTTGACCCTTTTTTTACCGCCCAGCAGAGCGGATTTTGTTTGGTAGGCGCGATTGGACTCGAACCAACGACCCCCACCATGTCAAGGTGGTGCTCTAACCAACTGAGCTACGTGCCTGCTGTGGGTCGGCATTCTACGGATATTCGATTGCCTGTCAAACGCTTTTTTGCAGTAACTCTCTGAATACGTGAATTTTTTAAGGCTCCTGCCAGTGATCACGCGCCATCGGATTCCTTTCGTCTTTCCAGCACGCTGATCGAGCGGCCTTCTTGTGTTCACGCACCTTTCCAAACCTTACCTAGCACATTTACCAGTATCACTCATCATCCGGCCGCAATAGCCTTGCTAGCGTCATAGGCGTCGAACTATGCGTTACTCAGGAGAAAAATCATGGACGATGAAGTGTCCGCACTGGTGGTTGATAACGGCTCAGGCTCGGTTCAGAGCAACAATGAAAGCAAATCAGCCTCCGCAGACGGGGCCGCTATCACGAATCGCTATGCAAGAGTGGGAAGTGACGGGATCGTCATTATCATTCAAAACATCCCGGGCCCGCCCCCGACGCCTGACTGGAAACCGTGCAAGGCCGATACTAAAGAGGGCTCAAAGTACTGACACATGAACATTGTCGATGACAGCGTCCAATCTACTGCCTGCTGAAATCCAGACAGAGCGCCTGTTGATTCGCGTTGCAAAGCCAGGTGACGGCATCGTGTTCAATCAGGCTGTTGCCGAATCGGCCGAGCATTTGCAGAAATGGTTGGCCTGGGCAACGCCGACTCCTGGTATCGATCAGTCCGAACTGATCTGCCGCCATGCCTACGCCCGGTTCCTCCTGAATGAGGATCTCAGGGCGCTTCTATTTCTGAAAAACAACGGCGCATTAGTAGGAAGCAGCGGCTTGCATAACGCCAACTGGCAGTTGCGAAGCTTTGAAGTAGGCTATTGGGGCAGAACTCAATACCTTGGCGCCGGCCTGATAAGTGAGGGCGTTGCAGCATTGGTCAGCTATGCGCTGGACAACTTGATGGCTAATCGCGTGTTTCTGACAATGGATGAAAGAAACCTGGCGAGCCAGAAACTCGCCGAGCGGGTCGGATTTGAGTACGAAGGCACGCTTAGACAGGATCGCATGAGCATTCAGGGAGGACTGCGCAACACACGCGTCTACTCGATCATTGGCAACTGACAGCAAAACAAAAAGGGCCAGCCTCTCGGCTGACCCTTTTGATACCGCCCAGCAGAGCGGATTTTGTCTGGTAGGCGCGATTGGACTCGAACCAACGACCCCCACCATGTCAAGGTGGTGCTCTAACCAACTGAGCTACGTGCCTGCTGTGGGTCGGCATTCTACGGATATGCGAATGCCTGTCAATCTGTTTTTTTGCTAACCCTATGAAATACAGCGTTTTTTGCCAATCGACAGACAAGGGCTCTTTTGGCCTGCTGCTGGCAGAGCTTTTATATCTCGGGTACGATTGCCGCCATCGTCAAGAATATTAAACGGAGTCTCAGGATGGCAAACACGCCCTACCCGCAGTCCTATTATGCGGCTTCAGCCAATGCGGCCCCGGAACGTCCGGCGCTGCAGGGTGAAGTCGAAACTGACGTGTGTGTCATCGGAGCCGGTTACACAGGTTTGTCCAGCGCGCTGTTCCTGCTGGAAAACGGATTTCGGGTCACGGTGCTGGAAGCGGCCAAGGTCGGCTTCGGCGCATCGGGGCGTAATGGCGGGCAGATCGTCAACAGCTACAGCCGCGACATCGATGTCATCGAGCGAACCGTGGGGCCACGCCAGGCACAGTTGCTCGGGCAGATGGCCTTCGAAGGCGCCTCCATCATTCGCGATCGGGTTTCCCGTTACGGCATTCAGTGCGACCTGAAAGATGGCGGTGTATTCGCAGCGCTGACCAGCAAGCAACTGGCGCATCTCGAAGCCCAGCAGCGGCTTTGGGAGCGCTACGGGCATACCGGCCTCGAGCTGATGGACAAGCGCCGGATCAATGAAGTCGTGGCTTGTGACCAGTACATCGGCGGGTTGCTGGACATGACCGGCGGGCATATTCATCCCCTCAATCTGGCGCTGGGTGAGGCGGCGGCCGTTGAAACACTGGGTGGCACCATTTATGAGCAATCAGCGGCGATTCGTATCGAGCGCGGGGCAAACCCTGTGGTGCATACGGCGCAAGGCAGGGTCCGGGCCAAGTTCATTATCGTGGCCGGCAATGCCTACCTGGGCAATCTGGTCCCGGAGCTGGCGGCCAAGTCGATGCCGTGCGGTACTCAGGTCATCACCACCGAGCCATTGAGCGATGAACTGGCAAAAACCCTTCTGCCGCAGGATTACTGCGTCGAAGACTGTAATTACCTGCTGGATTACTACCGCCTCAGCGCCGACAAGCGCCTGATCTTCGGCGGCGGTGTGGTATACGGCGCCAGAGATCCCGCCAATATCGAAGCCATTATCCGGCCGAAAATGCTTAAGGCATTCCCGCAGCTCAAGAACGTGAAGATCGACTACGCGTGGACCGGCAACTTCCTGCTGACCCTGTCTCGCCTGCCCCAGGTTGGACGACTGGGCGACAACATTTATTACTCGCAGGGCTGCAGCGGACACGGTGTGACCTACACCCACCTGGCCGGCAAGGTGCTGGCCGAGGCGCTGCGCGGTCAGGCAGAGCGCTTTGATGCGTTCGCCGACCTGCCCCACTACCCGTTCCCCGGCGGCCAGGTGCTGCGCACCCCGCTGACTGCGCTGGGCGCGTGGTATTACAGCCTGCGTGACCGACTCGGTTTCTAGGTTCGCTGAACGTAAAACGGCACCTTATCGGTGCCGTTTTTGTTCCTGCCGCGTTGATTTCATTTAACGCCGCGTGCCAGCGTTCTTTTCGCCTCGCCCGCCGCCTGTTCCTGCCCTGATGTCGATAACGCTTCGGCCGCCTGCAGCCAGAGCTGCGCATCGACATTGGCCGGCAACTGCCGGGGCGACTGAATCAGCACCGCCCAACTGCCAGCGTCTTTCCAGGCCGACGTAAAGCTGCTGAAACTCATGGAATAGCGACGATCCATGCCTGCGTTGAGCAGCACGGTTTCCTTGATGCGGTTATAGCCGATCAACACCGCATAACGCGGCCCTTTCCACAACGCAGAGCCCTGGGTGAAACGCAGCATGACCGGGTAACCCGCCGAGACCTGGGTCAGCAGGTCCTGCAGCTGGCCATCAAGCGGGTACACCATGAAACCGTACTCACGCGCGACCTTCTGCATGTTCTGCTCGAGCCGGTCCTCGGCACCCGGCAATTGCAACGGCTTGTCTAGCAAACCAGGCGTCGTCTGCACCTGCTGGTTGGCCAGCATGCTAGCCAGCACCATCGGGCCGCTTTGATAGGCATTGCCCCGAAAGAACGGAATCGACGTCAGCTCGACCCGGTCCGGAAGGCGTTTCATCTCCGGCGTAACCATTGACGAACAACCGGCAAGGCCCATCAGCAAGGCCGCAATCAGCCATGAACGCAGCGCACCGGAAGTACCGGTAAAGAAAGAAACCGACAGCATGTTCACTCACTTCAACTGTTGTCGGGCAACCCGCGACCCGACCTGAGCACCGATGATAGAGCTGACCGGGTCTCGGGGATAGCCGCGCGTGGCACCTCGACCAACAGAATGGCGAAAATAATTCATAGCCCGATGCCACTGGTCAATTAACCGAAACATGCTCCGTATTAGACTGTCAGTTATCGAGACCGCAACAAAAAGCAGGAATGTGGAGGCACTTATGAGCCTGGAATTGACAATAGTGATGCTGATCGCTTCGTGGCTTGCCGTCGCCAGCGCAATGCTGTGGGGGGTGATGCGTGTATCCCGTCACCGTCATCAGCCGCGCAGCGTCGAGCCGCGTGCGGTACAACCGGCTGTACTTGCAAAACACATCAAGGCCCCCGCTGTAACAGCCAGCTGATTTACAGGGGTATGCGCAGCGCTTAGCTGATCTGCCTGCGTCAGCGTATTTGCCCGCACCTTGAATACAAAAGGTCGACCCTGTTGCCAGGATCGACCTTTTTTACAGCTTCGCCAGTTATCAGTGCGTGGAAACCTGGTTAACCGCTTTCTTGCGTCTTGCCCTGCGTACCAGCATGTTCAAGGCTTCAACGGCTGCCGAGAAGGCCATGGCCGCGTAGATGTAACCCTTGGGTACGTGGGCACCGAAGCCTTCGGCGATCAGCGTCATACCGATCATGATCAAAAAGCCCAGAGCCAGCATGACCACCGTCGGGTTGTCGTTGATGAATTTCGCCAGCGGGTTGGCTGCGACGAGCATCACCACGACCGCAGAGATGACCGCGATGACCATGATCGGCAAGTGTTCGGTCATGCCCACGGCAGTGATGATACTGTCGATGGAGAACACCAGGTCCAGCATCAGGATCTGTACGATCGCCGCGCTCATGCTCAACATCACCACCGAACCCAAGGCTTTCTCTTCCTCGGTCTTGAAGTCCATGCTGTGGTGAATTTCCGTGGTTGCCTTCCAGACCAGGAACAGACCACCGGCGATCAGGATCATGTCCTTCCAGGAGAACGCCTGACCGAACACCTCGAAAACCGGCTCTGTCAGTTGCACGATGTACGCAACGGTACTGAGCAGGCCCAGGCGCATCACCAGCGCCATGCCGATACCCAGCTTGCGAGCCTTCTCGCGCTGGTGCTCAGGCAGCTTGTTGGTGAGAATCGAGATGAAAATCAGGTTATCGATGCCCAGTACGACTTCCATCACCACCAGTGTCGCCAGCGCGATCCAGGCTGCCGGACTTGTCGCGAGTTCCAATAGGTATTCCATAGCTCACTGCCCTGCCTGCGCCAATAGTTGTAAGTCAGATTTCTTTATCAGACGTGTTTTCGGTTTCAGCCGAGTTTGGTGGTGGTTCCTGTAACGAAAGTTCCTGCCTGGCCTCGTCCAGTGCCTGGGTTGCGGCTTTATGGGTGTCATCGACCACCTGTTTTGCACTATCAGCGGCGGCGTTCACCACATGCTTGGTGGAAGACTCTAGCTGATCGCATCCTGCCACTACCAGCAGTGAACCGCTCAGCAATACAGCGTAAAGGACTTTGTTCATGGGCTCCTCAATCAGTGAAGCCGGGCGGCCTGTTCAGCCCGGCGTTGGAGCGGATTCTAGACATCTTGAAACATAAGGAAAATTCGATTTTATAAGGCATATACTTCGGTTTTACCGAATCGGCAGAAAATATGCTCAATTACCGCCAGCTTCACTACTTCTGGGTCGTGGCCAAGACCGGCAGCATCGTGCGCGCCTGCGAACAACTGAATCTGACCGCGCAGACCGTCAGCGGGCAGATCAGTCTGCTGGAGGCGTCACTGGGCGTCGATCTGTTCCAGCGCGTCGGTCGGCAGCTGGAAATGACAGAAGCAGGTCGCCTCGCCCTGCCCTACGCCGAACAAATGTTCCAGCTCGGCAATGACCTGGAAAACCTGCTGCGCTCGCAGCCGGATGAACAGCGATTGCTGTTGCGCATTGGTGTGGCTGACGTGGTGCCCAAATCCATCGTCTACCGCCTGATCGCTCCGACCATGACGCTGGATGAGCCCATCCGCATCACCTGTCGCGAGGACAAGCTGGAACGACTGCTGGCAGACCTGGCCATCCAGCGTCTCGACCTGGTGATTTCCGACAGCCCTATGCCGCCGCATCTGGACATCAAGGGCTATAGCCAGAAGCTGGGAGAATGCGGGGTCAGCTTTTTCGCCACACGTGAAATGGCGGAGCGTATCGGGAACGATTTTCCGCAGTGCATGCACGGCGCTCCCCTGCTGATTCCAGGTCAGGAAACCGTGGTTCGAGGCAGACTGATGCGCTGGTTTTCCGAACAGAGCATTCAGCCGCGCATCATTGGCGAATTCGATGACAGCGCGCTGATGAAGGCGTTTGGCAAATCCGGCAGCGGCGTGTTCGTTGCGCCCAGCGTGATCGCCGACGAAGTGCAGAACCAGTATGGCGTACAAGTGCTTGGGCATACTGACGCGGTGACCGAATCGTTCTACGCCATCACCGTCGAGCGCAAGGTCAAGCACCCCGGCGTTGTCGCCATTGCCGAAAGTGCTCGAAACCAACTGTTTACCGATGCAGGCTAAGCCGGGAGCGGCCCCGGATCACGCCTGATCAACAACAGCGCCAGCACAATCGCCAGCACGATGATGCCCGCAGCGGCAAAACCGACGTTGCCCAGCCCCAGGTGATCAATGACCCGGCCGCCGATCACCGCGCCGATGCCAATGCCAAGGTTGGCGCCGGCGATGTTCAGTGACGCCGCGAACGCAGGTGCTTGCGGCGCGGCCTTGATCAACCGCACATGACTGACCAGAAACAAGGCCGCCTGGGTGATGCCCCAGATCGCAAGCGCGAGTGGCAAGGCCACCACCGAATGGATACTCGGCACCACCGCGACCATGCCGACCACCATGAAGGCGCAGAACACCAGGCTGGCAATCAACGGATGGCGGTCGACCATGCGCCCGCCCAGCGAGTTGCCCAGCAAGCCGACAGCGCCAAAGCCCATCAGGCACCAGCCCACCAGAGCGCCGTCGAAACCGGCAAGACGCTCGAGCATGTCCGCCAGGTAGGTATATGCCGTGAACATGCCGCTGAACACCAGCACCGAGAGCAGCACATGCCCCTGCATCATCCGGCCGCGCAAGATGCCGAACTGCTTAAGGATCGATACCGGGTTCTGCTTGGCAGCCGTCTTTGGCAGATAGACCGTCAGCAACAGTGCCTTGGCGAACGCCAGAACGGCCAGCACCAGAAAGGCCGTGCGCCAACCGAATGCGTCCGAAATCAGAGTGCCGATGGGAATGCCGAACACCGTGGCGCAAACGATGCCGAAACCGATCCTGGCAATTGCCCGGCCTGCAAACTGCGGACCGACAATGTCCACGGCAGTCTCGCTGGCCAGCGCCCAGAACACCGGCAACCCCAACGCTGGAATCAGCCGGGCGATACCCATCACGGCGATATTGGGCGCCAGCGCCGCCAGGACATTTGCAAAACCGAACAGCACCAGGATGCTGACAAACAGGCGCTTGCGCTCGAAGCGCGAAAAATACGCGGTCAGAAAAGGACCAAAGGCGGCGACGGTGAACGCAAACAGCGTCACCAGCAGCCCTGCCTGCGAGACCGTGACATTCAGGTCGCGGGCAACGGCTGGCAACAGACCGACGATGACGAATTCTGTGGTCAGCACGGTAAACCCGGCAGCTGACAGCAGAAGGATGGGCAACAACATGAATACTCCAGAACAACAACAGACGCCGCTGCAACAGCGCGGCCTGCGGGAGGGGGATTAAAACAGCTTGAAGGTGACTGTCACGCCAATGCTGCGCACTGGCATGCAGTTAGTGAAGCAGAGCCCGAAAAACGAGGCGGACACTCCGATAATTCTCGTTCCCACGCTCCGCGCGGTAATGCATTTCGTGACGCTCTGCGTCACCCAATGCATGCCAATGCGGAGCATTGGCACGAGGGTCAGTTGGCTTTGTGTATAACGCCGAGGGCCGAGAACATCAGCGAGGCTTCAGCCCCCACTGTTTAGAACTTGCCCATGAAATCACGCTTGCCGATTTCAACGCCGTTATGGCGCAGCAGATCGTAGGCAGTCGTGACGTGAAAGAAGAACTGCGGCAAGGCGTAGCTGAGCAGATAGGCCTGACCGTTCAGGCGTTTTTCCTTTTCAGTGCCGGGACGCAGGACGATTTCGATGCCTTCCTTGCCGTCGACCTGATCCGGGGTGATGCTGCCGATGAACGCGAGTGTCCTGGCAAGCAGTGCCTGCAACTCGGCAAAGGTGGTTTCGGTGTCATCGTATTGCGGGATCTCGACGCCTGCCAGGCGCGCTGAGGCACCTTTGGCAAAATCGACGGCGATCTGCACCTGACGGGTGAACGGCAGCATGTCCGGGAACAAACGTGCCTGCAGCAATGCTGGGGGCTGAATTTTCTTCTCGGTCGCGTAGGCTTCGGCTTTGGTCAGAACGTCGCTCAGCGCGTTGAGCATTTGCTGAAAGACAGGAATGGAAGCGGCGTACAGGGAAATAGACATGACATATCCTGATTGAGAAAGGCGCAATTATAGACCCACATGACGCCAAACGCCGTGACACTTTTCAGCGCTCCTGCAGATCCGTGCAGCAGACACTGGCAATAATGTCCGCCACGCCCTACGCTGATCCACCGCCATCACTCAGGGAAGCGTCATGTCCATCGAATCGTCCTCCACCGAATCCTCCCCGAATGCCGAGGCGCTACAACTCAACGGCACCGAAGTGCGCATTCTGGGCTGCCTGATCGAAAAACAGGCGACCAACCCGGAAACCTACCCGCTGACCCTCAATGCACTGGTGACTGCCTGCAACCAGAAGACCAGTCGTGACCCGGTCATGAACCTCACCCAGGGGCAGGTCGGCCAGAGCCTTCGAGCCCTGGAAGGCCGCGGTCTGACGCGGCTGGTCATGGGCAGTCGCGCCGATCGCTGGGAGCACAGGGTCGACAAGGGGCTCGAGCTGGTCCCGGCGCAGGTGATACTCACGGGTCTGTTGCTGCTGCGCGGGCCGCAGACCGTCAACGAGCTGCTGACCCGCAGTAACCGCATGCACGATTTCGAAGACAGCGAGCAGGTCGTCCACCAGCTTGAACGCCTGATCGCCAGAGGTCTGGCGATGCTCGTGGCGCGCCAGTCGGGCCAGCGCGAAGACCGTTACATGCATCTGCTGGGCGACCCTGAATCGCTGCAGGAGCTGCTTGCCGCTCGCCAACAGGCACCGGAGCGACATTCGGCAAGCCCGGCGGCCAACTCGCGTATCGATGAGCTGGAGGCACGGGTCGCGGCCCTTGAAGAACGCCTGGCCAGACTGGAACACGCCGAGGCGTAATGTGCCCTGCCCGACCCGACGGCTAGCCGGCTCTGGCGAAGGCTGCCGCCTGCTGATACTGCTCATCGGTCGGGCGCACGCCGGTATAGAGCACAAACTGCTCCAGTGCCTGGATCGCCGCCACTTCATCACCACTCACCACACGCTTGCCCAGGCGACGTGCAGCCTGGATCAGCGGCGTGTCGGCGGGGGTAGCCACCACATCGAAAACCGTTTCAGCGGCGTCGATGGCTTGCAGGTCAAACGACAGCTGGTCAGCTTGCGCGCCCTGCATTCCTAATGGAGTGACATTGACCAGCAAGGGTGGCCGAGCGCTGCCCAGCTCCGCCTGCCAGCGAAAGCCGCACGCCTCTGCCAGACGCCGGCCAGCCTGCTCGTTGCGGGCCACGATCAGCCCCTCGGTGAAACCCGCATCGCGCAGCGCGAACGCAACCGCCTTGGCCATTCCCCCGCTTCCACGCAGGGCAAACGCGCTGTGCGGCACCGCATGGCTCTCCATCAGTTGAGCGACGGCGATGTAATCGGTGTTGAACGCCTTCAGATGCCCGTCGGTGTTGACGATGGTATTGATCGACTGGATAGCGGCAGCCGAGGCGTCCAGTTCGTCGACCAGTTCGATGCAGGCCTCCTTGAAGGGCATCGAAACTGCGCTGCCACGAATCCCCAGCGAGCGTATGCCGGCCACGGCGGCGGCAAGGTCATTGGGGGCGAAGGTCTTGTAATAGAAGTTCAAGCCCAACTGCTGGTAAAGATGATTATGGAAACGCACACCAAAGTTGCCGGGACGGGCGGCCATGGACATGCACAATAATGTCTCCCTGTTAGCAGTGACGGACATCGGGTGTTTCCTCCAGACGGTAATGGCTTGAATCTTCGACAGAAGCGTATGCTACGCACCAGTGAGCGCGAGGACATACGCGACACACCTTACATAAAATTTACTCAGCACTTTCGCAGATTCTTACAATTTCGGTGTCATAGTGTTATCCCGTGGCAGTGCTTGAGAGTGATGCAGGCGCGCGACAACGGGTTGAGAGCGAGGAACAGTCATGATTCGTCAAATCCCCAAGATCGCCTTGTTTGTAGGTGCCCTGGCCCTTGCTGGCCAGGCGAATGCTGACCGTGGCTGGGGTGGCCCTGCCGTGGTAGGTGCTATCGTTGGCGCTGCCGTTGTCGGGGCGGCGGTATCTTCAGGTCGCGACAGAACGGTGTACGTCGAGCGCGAGCCGGTATACGTGCAACAGCAGCCGGTCTATTACGCGCCGCCACCGGTCTATTACCAACCGGCCCCGGTCTATCAGGTTGTCGAGCGCTACCCACCGCCTCCACCGCCTGGCTACTACCACCGTTACGGGCCACCGCCAGGCCCCGGCTATTACTACGGCCCGCCACGCGGCCGCTGGTAACAGAACAAAAAAACCCGCCTTTTCAGGCGGGTTTTTCGTTGCTGTGCTCACACTATGGGCTGCCAATGCAATGCGCCAAACCCTTGTTGTTATCAATGACCACTATTGAGAGCGTCGATTTCTGACTTGCCCGCCCGCCCTCTACAGTAGCGCCATGGATTGAGGAGGCACTTATGACCAAGGTACACATCATGTCCGTCGTCGGTAGCGCAGTTCCAGCCCCGCTCAGAGCGCGCGGCCTGTTGGCCTGCTGGTACCTGATTCAGGATGGCGAACCCGTCAGCGGCCCGCTCGCGTCATTGCCTGTTGCAGAGGCCCTGTCGCGGCAAATGCAGTGCCAGCCCCTCAACAGCTGACTTCTTCTGCAAACCTCGTGCGTTGCTCCGCACATCCCTTGCCCGCCATCTTCGATGGCGGGCTTTTTTTTGCCACGGAAAAAGCCGGTGATCAGACTCAGCCGCGCTCGGCCATGGCCGCGTTGACCTGACAGCGATGGGTCAGTTTCTGCAGGCGTTTCTCCAGCGCCATGAACACCACGCGATCGGTACGGCCGCTGTCGAGTTCATCGATCAGGTCATTGGCGACCTGCCGCAATTCGTAAGCCAGCACCACGCGGTCATCGTTCAGGTCCTGTTTATGCGACTCGAACAGGCGATGCAGGTAATCCTGCAAGGTGTATTTCAGGCTGTGCCGGTCACTGGCGCGCAGATGGGTCAGGTTGAGGCTGATGCGACCCTGCAGTTCGCTCAGCTCGCCGCACAGGTACTGCATGCGCCGCGCGTAGCCCACTTCCCGGTCACGTATCTGTTTGTGCGCCAATTGCGCTTCCTGCTTGCGCTGGATGGCCGGTACTGCCACGGCCGCCATCAGCCCGACAATCAGGCCGATCGCCTGCATCCAGCCCGCCCAGTCGCTTGGACGTGAGGTAAAGCCGACACCCAGCAGCAGAATGACGATCAATGACGCGATGATCACCAGTACTGCGTAATCCTTGCTGACAAACCCCTTGAGCATTGCATGACTCCTGAATCGGTGACCTGAATGGCATGGAATGCTAATCGGTGCGGGCCTTGCGCACCACGAATATTCAATTGAGATTCGGTTTTTGGCAGGTTGCAGAGCAGAAAGCGACTTAACAGCAACTTAATGAACGACCGATTGCGTCATTTATTGCGCAAACGCCCACCCCAGCCCATCGACATACGGCAAAGTCTGCTCATAAAATGCAGCGTTTTGACGCGATCCCTTCCATTTACCACCTTTTATCGAGTGAGCCTTGCTCTTGAAAATCCGTCTGTCTCTTTTGGGCCTATTATTTGTACTTACCGGCCCCGTGCTTTCCACCCCTACGCTGGCAAACGAACCTGCCGTCCTGAGCCGTGATCCTTCCAACCTGCACCTTGCCTCGGGCAGCGCAATGGTCATCGACCTGCAGACCGACAAGGTGCTGTATTCCAGCAACCCGGATGTGATCGTGCCGATTGCCTCGGTCACCAAGCTGATGACCGCGATGGTCGTGCTGGATGCCAAGCAGCCGATGGACGAAGTCATTCCGGTGAACATTTCCCAGACCCCGGAAATGAAAGGCGTCTTCTCCCGCGTCAAACTCGGCAGTGAAATGAACCGTCGGGACATGTTGCTGATTACCCTGATGTCCTCGGAAAACCGTGCTGCGGCCAGCCTGGCGCACAGCTATCCGGGTGGCTATCCGGCGTTCATTCTGGCGATGAACGCCAAGGCCAAGGCGCTGGGCATGAAACACACGGCCTACGTCGAACCTACGGGCCTGTCGGTGTACAACGTGTCGACCGCGCGCGACCTCACCAAGCTGGTGATGGCGGCGCGCAAATACCCGCTGCTCAGTGAACTGAGCACCACCGAGCAGAAGACCGTGACCTTCCGCAAACCGACCTACACCCTCGGTTTCAGCAACACCGATCATCTGGTGCGCAAGGACAACTGGGACATCAAGCTGACCAAGACCGGCTTTACCAATCAGGCCGGTCACTGCCTGGTGCTGCTGACCAGCATGGCCAACCGCCCGGTTTCAGTGGTGATTCTCGATGCGTTCGGCAAGTACACGCACTTCGCCGACGCCAGCCGCATACGCAAGTGGATGGAAACCGGCCAGAGCGGCCCCGCGCCCGAAGTGGCCCTGCAGTACAAGAAGGACAAGAACCTGGTCATGAGACAGACCGGTATTCAAGCCAGAGACTGAGTGGCGCAAGCAACGAAAAACGGTCGCGATGCTTGCACATCGCGACCGTTTTTTATTTGCCCGAGCGACACTCAGTTGTATTGAGTGACCAGCTTGGTATTCAGGTAGGCCTCAATGGCTTCGGTGCCACCTTCGGAACCGTAACCGGAATCCTTGATCCCGCCGAACGGCACTTCCGGCAAGCCGATGCCTTGATGGTTGATCGACAGCATGCCCGCTTCGATATAGGTGCTCAGCGCCTGGGCAGTCTTCATCGACGTGGTGAAGGCATAGGATGCCAGCCCGAACGGCACGCGGTTGGACTCGGCGATGGCCTCCTCCAGCGTGTCGAACGGCACTAGCAGCGCGACGGGGCCGAAAGGCTCCTCATTCATGATGCGCATGTGCGGCTTCAAGCCACTCAACACCGTCGGCTCGAAGAAATAGCCCGCCCCCTCGACAGCCTTGCCACCGGCAGACAACGTCGCGCCACCACGCACCGCGTCATCGATCAGATCGACCAGCGCAGGAATACGTCGATCATTGGCCACCGGCCCCATGGTGGTGCCCGTCTCCAGACCGTTGCCGACCTTGATTTCGCGGGTCAGGCCGACGAATTTCTCGGTGAACGCGTCGAGCACCTTGCGCTGCACCAGAATCCGCGTGGGCGACACGCAGACCTGCCCGGCGTTACGGAACTTGGCGGTGGCCAGCACGCGAGCGGCGAGGTCGATATCCGCATCATCGAACACCAGCGCCGGTGCATGACCGCCCAACTCCATGGTCGCCCGTTTCATGTGCTTGCCAGCCAATGCGGCCAGTTGCTTGCCGACCGGCGTGGAGCCGGTGAAGGTGACCTTGCGGATGACCGGATGCGGGATCAGGTAACCGGAGATTTCTGCCGGGTCACCGTAGACCAGGCCAATGACGCCGGCTGGCACACCGGCATCGGCGAAGGCGCGAATCAATTCGGCGGGCGACGCCGGCGTTTCTTCCGGGGCCTTGACGATGATCGAGCAGCCCGCAGCCAATGCCGAGGACAACTTGCGCACCACCTGGTTGATCGGGAAATTCCACGGTGTGAACGCAGCGACCGGGCCGACCGGCTCCTTGATGACTTTCTGCTCGATGGACACGCCCCGTGATGGCACGAGACGGCCATAACTGCGACGCCCTTCTTCGGCCAGCCAGTCGATGATGTCCGCCGCCGACAGGGTTTCCATACGCGCTTCGGCCAGCGGCTTGCCCTGCTCCTGCGTCATGATTCGGGCGATGCTGTCTGCACGCTCACGAATCAGGTTCGCCGCTTTCTGCATCAGCTTGTAGCGATCATAAGCCGAGGTCGCGCGCCAGGTGGCAAAGCCACGCTCGGCCGCCGCCAGGGCTTCGTCAAGGTCGGCGATAGCGGCATGCGCAACAGTGCCCAGCGCCTCGCCCGTCGCCGGGTTGATGACTGACAACGTGCGGTTGGCGCGGCTCGCGCGCCACTGACCATCGATATAAAGCTGTACGTCTGGATACATGAACAATTTCTCCATAAGTCGCTGAAAAGGAACGGTGTGGCCGATGGATCAGACTCGCTGATCAGCACCGGCCATCGGCAAAAATGCCAAGTGCTGCGGCTCGTCGATTTTGCGACGCGTCGTGACGCGCGTCGACAGGCTCACAACACGTTTGACGCCGGTGGTCTCGTAGGCCTGCGCTATGCTGCGCTTACGACGATACTTTACTTACATAGCCTGGGCTCAAGTCACCAGTCAGGGATGACGTGATCATGAACGTACAGTCTGCCGCACTGCATCATCATACGCCCCGCCTGAATGTCATTGATCCACGCGGTCTGGAGATTCGCGCGATTGACTTTTGGCGCAACCAGGCCACGGACACGCCGCAACGACTTGTAAACCGTGTGGATCATGATGCTGCCGGGCATCCGGTCAACTGCTGGGATGCAAGGCTCTGGGAAAGCCAGGCTGCGGTCAATCTTGCTACTGTGTTTTCCCTGAGTGGTCAGGCGCTTCTCAGCGACAGTGTCGATGCCGGTTGGCGGCTGATGTTGGCCGGTGACAGCGGCGCGGTCGTGGCTGGCTGGGATGGCCGTGGGACTGAGCGGAGCGTGCAGTATGACGCCCTGCTCAGACCCGTTGCCATCATTGAAAACGGACGCTGCGTCGAGCGGCGGCAATACGGCGGGCCGGATACCAAGGGCCATAACCAGTGCGGCCAATGTATACGCCATGATGACCCGGCTGGTTCGCGAATGGATGACGAGTTCGCCCTGGCGGGTGGCGTGCTTGAACAGACGCGGCATTTTCTCTTCAATCCCGAAAATGTCGACTGGCCAGAACCGCTGGCAGAACGTGACGCCCTGCTCGAATCAGGTCCAGGCGCGACTACGCGCTGGGCACACAGTCCGCTTGGCGATGTCATCTCGCAAACGGACGCCCAGCGTAATGTCCAGACCTTTGCCCATACTCTGGCAGGTCATGTTGAGGCCATTTCACTTGGTCTCCCCGGACAGACAGAGCGAGTTCTGGTTCACAGTATCGATTACGACGCTCAAGGCTACGTAACCTCGGAAACGGCTGGCAACGGCGTTGTGACCAAGGCGCTGCACGACGCCACAAATGGGCGTCTGATCGAACTCAAAGGCACCTGGGCAGATGGCCAACTGCTGCAACATCTGCTGTATGACTACGACCCGGCGGGCAATGTCCTGCGTATCGATGATCGCGCCCAGCCGACACGGTGTTGTGCCGGTCAGCGTATTGAGCCGGTGTCGACTTATCAATACGACACGCTTTATCAGTTGATCCAGGCTACCGGCAGGGAGGCCAAGAAACTCAACCAAGGCCCTGTTTTTCCATCCTTCCAGACTCCCCTCGATGCGACGCAGTTGGCCAATTACACGCAAACCTACCGTTATGATGCGAGCGGCAATCTGTTGCAACTGACCCACACGGGTACCCAGTCCCACTCGCGCACTCTGGTCACTTCGCAAACCAGCAATCGCAGCCTGCCGGTTATCAACGATCGACCGCCGGATGAAGCGGCCATCGCTGCCGCGTTCGACGCCAATGGCAATCTGAGTGAGTTGCAAGCCGGGCAAGCGATGAGCTGGGACTGGCGTAATCAGCTGCAGCAAGTGCGGCCTGTGGTTCGGGAAGCGGGTGACGACGACAAAGAGCGCTATGTCTACGACGCCAGTGGGCAACGCCTGCGCAAAATTCATACGACCAAGGCGAAAGCCGTTGTCCACAATGCTGAAGTGCGCTACTTACCAGGCCTGGAGGTGCACAGCAACAGCGCCACAGCCGAGACTTTGCACGTTATCGTCACCCAGGCCGGGCGCAACGAGGTACGGGTGTTGCACTGGCAGGCGGGTCAACCCGAAGGACTTGAAAACGATCAGGTTCGCTACAGCTTCGCCGATCATCTGGGGTCCGGCGCCCTGGAGCTGGACAAAAATGCGCACATCATCAGCCAAGAAAGTTACTACCCGTTTGGTGGTACCTCGTGGTGGGCAGGACGCAGTACGGTTGAAGCCAGCTATAAAACCATTCGTTATTCCGGCAAGGAACGCGATGTGACTGGGCTGTACTACTACGGCCTGCGCTATTACGCGCAGTGGTTGCAGCGATGGATCAATCCGGATCCGGCGGGCGCAGTGGACGGGATGAATATGTATCGTTTTGTCAGGAATTCGCCTTTGCGGTTTGCTGATCAACAAGGGGCTGCTCCCCACGACGCGCCCCTCAAAGTCGTCGCAGACGACCTTTCCGAGTTCGAACCTGAGCAACTATCCAAATGTATGAAGCCAGGGATGTTGCCGTTTCGCTATTAACGTTCACGCGTTCCGAGCTGTTAAAAGCATCACCAGGCGAAGACGTAAAAGAGGCATTCGACGCAACCTTTGGGGCGCTGGTCACGAGCGCTCGCGCCGCTACGAGTATCGACGTGGAGGATTCCTTACGGCAGATGCAGGAGCTCATTGAGGGCATCGGCAGTCCAGAATCCGATCTGACGCTGTTTCTTTTTAATGGACCTGAAAACATTCTCGCATCGACCGATTTTCAAGGCGAGTTTCAGGAAGCGGTCGAACGGATTGGGGTGTCAGCCTCACTGCTTGCCAACTACGATGTGCTGAAAGTTGCACGAGCCCTTATTCACGAGGCCTCCCATGTCCGCCTGAATACAGTGGATGCGTTTTATTATCCGACGGACGCTGGCAACCCCCTCCTCGACGGAGCGGATACTGCACAGGTCGAGGCGTGGTCCAGCGGGATCCTAAAGTCATTAAGAGAAATCTCGACGAATGGCCCCGACGAAGAACAATTTGATCCTGCCGACTATATAGCCGCTATGCAGGCGTTGACCAAGAATGCGCGCACCCCGGCACAGCGAAAACAAGAGTTCTTGAGCAACACAACGACCCGGACTTTATTATTGCAGATGAATGCCGACACGCTTTCGTCGCTGGTCATGGCGACCGGCCAGCCTGCCCGATATGCGCAAACACGGATGAATCAGCCTGGAAATTGGACAATCAATGGCAGTACCCGCTCTTGTGCAGATACAGCGTGCCATTGACGCCTGAAAAAACGGTGCCTGTTTGGGCACCGTTTCAACAAAAAAGGCGTTGTCGGGGTAATTACAGAATCGGCTTGCCGCCCGTCACTGCATAGCGCGAGCCGGAAATGTAACTGGCTTCGTCCGAGGCCAGCAGCACATAGATCGGCGAAACTTCCACCGGCTGCCCCGGGCGTCCCAGCGGCGTCTCGCTACCGAAGCTTTTCACATCTTCGTCGGTCATGGTCGCCGGAATCAGTGGCGTCCAGATCGGGCCGGGAGCAACACTGTTCACGCGGATGCCCTTCTCGCCCAGCAACTGCGCCAGACCGCCGGTGAAGTTGGCAATCGCGCCCTTGGTGGTCGCGTAGGCCAGCAGCGTCGGCTTGGGCATGTCCGAATTCACCGAACTGGTATTGATGATCGAGCCGCCCCGCGGCATATGCGGAACCGCAGCCTTGCAGATGCGAAACATCGCCGTGATGTTGATATCGAAAGTCTTGACCCACTCTTCGTCGGAGATTTCGTCCAGCGTTTCATGCGTCATCTGGAACGCAGCGTTGTTGACCAGTACATCGATGCGACCAAACTCTGCAACGGTCTTGCTCACGATGTCTTCGCATTGCTGCTTCTGCGCCAGGTCGCCCGGCAATAGCAGGCATTTGCGACCCGCCTCTTCGACCCAGCGCTTGGTTTCTTGCGCATCCTCATGCTCGTTCAAGTAGGAGATCGCGACCTGCGCGCCTTCACGTGCAAAGGCGATCGCGACTGCGCGGCCGATGCCGCTGTCAGCGCCTGTGATCAACGCGATCTTGCCCTGCAGACGTCCGGAGCCCTTGTAGCTCTTTTCACCGCAATCGGGATAGGGGTCCATCTTGCCCTGCAGGCCTGGAACGTCCTGTGGCTGACTGGCAAATGGCGGCTTTGGGTATTCTTCGTTCATTTGAATAAATCTCTTTAAATAAAACGTTGTGGCTGAAGTGCTGATGCCCTTGTCGATCGCCTGTGGCAGATAAGACAAGGGCTCTCAGGCCAGGCCTGGTCAACTGCGCTTATCACGCACCTGGCTTGAGCACGACCTTGGTCCAGCCTTCATCACGCGCGTCGAAGTGCTTGTAGGCGTCAGGGCCTTCTTCAAGTTTCAGGCGATGGGAAATGATCTGCGACGGTTTGGCGCGACCGTGGTGGATCAGCTCGGCGAGGCGACGGTTGTAAGCCTTGACGTTGGCCTGGCCGGTGCGGATCTGCTGGCCCTTGAACCAGAACGAACCGAAGTCGAAGGCCATCTTGCCTTCCTTCGCGAGATCGCTTTTGGCGCCCGGATCCTGCGGCACGAAAACGCCCACGACACCGATCCCACCCGTCGCCTTGGTCGAGGCAACGAGGTTGTTCATGGTGACGTGGTTGGCCTCGTGGCCATGACGGTCGCAGCACTGATAACCGACGCACTCACAGCCTCGGTCAGTGCCTTTGCCATCGGTCAGATTGAGGATCTGATCCACTGCGCCCTGCTCCAGCGAATTGATCGGCGTCGCGCCCATCTTCGCCGCGAGTGCCAGACGATCTGGATGGTTGTCGACCACGAACACCTGCGAGGCGCCCTTGATCATCGCCGAGTGGGCAGCCATCAGACCGACCGGACCGGCACCATAGATGGCAACGCTTTCGCCAGGCAGCAGCCCGGCCAATTCGGTGGCATGCCAACCGGTCGGAAAGATGTCCGAGAGCATGACGTAATCCTCTTCACGCTCGGCGGCATCTTCGGGCAACAGCAGGCAGTTGAAGTCGGCATACGGCACACGCAACAGCTCGGCCTGGCCACCTTCATGATCGCCCATGTCGGCAAAACCGTAAGCCGCACCCGCGCTGCCAGGGTTGGCAGTCAGGCAATAACCGGTCAGGCCCTTCTCACAGTTTTCGCAAAAGCCGCAGCCGATGTTGAACGGCAGGCACACCCAGTCGCCCACCTTGATACGGTCGACGCCGGCGCCGACTTCAATCACCTGGCCGAGGTTCTCATGGCCGAAAATGCGCCCGGTCTCGAAAGACGTACGGCCTTCATACATGTGCAGGTCTGATCCACAGATATTGGTGGAGGTCACTCTGACAAGAGCATCTGTTGGCTTCTGGATCTTCGCATCCGGTACGTTTTTGACACTGACGTCACGCGGACCGCCATAGACGATGGCTTTCATGTTCGGAGTCTCCTTGGTGAAAAATTCGATGGGGCTTTTTAGGGCTCACCGAATATCTGTCACAACCAGAAGACGCCTGTTCAAAGCGATTGCCTTCGCACCTGACGAATGGTCGTCGATGAGTGCGAGCTAGAGCTGTGCGTGCGCCTCGATCCCGGTAAACGAGGTGAACGACAGGCCCGATATTCGCCGCAAATAAAGGATTTGCACGCACAATCTTATGGTATACCATCAGACGAAATACAAAGACATCTGCTCCGGGAGTCGTTCATGAGCTTTGAAATTCGCAAGATCGTCACGTACACCGAAGAAACCTTCATCGAGGGCGGCAAGGCCACCGACAAGCCGGTCACCATGATCGGGCTGGCGGCGGTGATCAAGAACCCCTGGCTGGGCCGTGGTTTCGTCGAAGACCTGAAACCGGAGATTCGCGCCAACTGCTCCGCACTGGGCGAGTTGATGGTCAAACGCCTCACCGATGCGATTGGCGGTGCAGAGAAAATCGAGGCCTACGGCAAGGCTGCCGTGGTCGGCGCGGAAGGCGAAATCGAACACGCATCGGCCGTGATCCATACCCTGCGCTTTGGCAATCATTACCGTGATGCCGTCAAGGCCAAGAGCTACCTGAGCTTCACCAACAAACGCGGCGGCCCGGGTACGTCGATCCAGATACCGATGATGCACAAGGACGATGAAGGGCTGCGCTCGCACTACATCACCCTGGAAATGCACATCGAGGATTCGCCGCGTGCCGACGAAATCATCGTAGTCCTTGGTGCCGCCAACGGTGGACGCCTGCACCCGCGAATCGGCAATCGCTATATCGACCTGGAAGAGCTGGCGGCCGAAAAGGCCCAGTAACTCATGAAGGGCTCGTGGCCCGATCACCTTCAACCTCTGCGCAGGAGCGATCCATGATTCAGCTCACCGCTGAACACACCCCGGCGGGTACCAGCTATCTGGCTACCGGCCAAGGTCACCCCGTGGTGTTGATTCACGGGGTGGGCCTGAACAAGGAAATGTGGGGCGGCCAGATCGTCGGTCTGGCCACGCATTACAAGGTCATCGCCTATGACATGCTCGGCCATGGTGCCAGCCCCCGCCCCGACCCGGAGACGGGTCTGCCGGGCTACGCCGAACAACTGCACGAGTTGCTGACGCATTTGCAGTTGCCGCAGGCGGCGGTCGTCGGCTTTTCGATGGGCGGCCTCGTCGCGCGTGCGTTCGCGCTGGAGTTCCCTGAGCACCTGTCGGGGCTGGTGGTGCTCAACAGCGTTTTCAATCGCAGCGCGGAACAGCGTGCCAGCGTCATTGCGCGCACCAGCCAGGCGGCCGAGCATGGCCCGGACGCCAACGCGGGCGAAGCGCTGTCTCGCTGGTTCAGCCGTGAGTATCAGGCAGCCAGCCCGGCGCAGATTGCGGCCATTCGGCACAACCTGGCCAGCAACGATCCGCAGGGTTACCTGACCACGTACAAGCTGTTCGCTACTCAGGATATGTACCGCGCCGAGGATCTGGGCGATATTCGCGCACCGACGTTGATCGCCACGGGCGAACTTGACCCGGGATCGACGCCGCAAATGGCCCGCGAACTGGCCGCGCGTATCCCCGGTGCCGACGTCGCGATATTGCCCGATCAACGCCATATGATGCCGGTTGAATCGCCACGTCTGGTCAACCAGGTGCTGCTCGGTTTCTTCGAAAAGATCGGCCTCGACAAGCCAGCGTCCGCTCACCATTCGATCAAGGGGATTGTTGCATGAGCCTTACCCGCTTTCAGATGTGCATCGACGGTCAGTGGGTCGATGCGTTGTCCGGCAAGACCTTCGACAGCCTCGACCCGGCGCTGGCCGAACCCTGGGCGCAATTGCCGGATGCTGACGCAGCCGACGTCGAACGAGCCGTTCAGGCCGCCCAGAAAGCCTTCGAGGGTAAGGCCTGGCGCGGCTTGACGGCCACGGCACGCGGCAAGCTGTTGCGTAAGCTGGGCGACCTGATTGCCGAAAACAAGGAGCAACTGGCGCAGCTGGAAAGCCGCGACAACGGCAAACTGATTCGCGAGACCCGCGGGCAGGTCGGCTACCTGCCGGAGTTCTTTCATTACACCGCAGGGCTGGCTGACAAACTCGAAGGCGGCACCCTGCCCCTCGACAAGCCGGACCTGTTCGCCTACACCGTGCACGAACCGATGGGCGTGGTGGCCGGGATCATCCCCTGGAACAGCCCGCTGTACCTGACCGCCATCAAGCTGGCACCAGCACTGGCTGCTGGCAACACCATCGTCCTCAAACCCTCGGAACACGCCTCCGCCACCGTGCTTGAACTGGCGCGTCTGGCACTTGAAGCCGGCATTCCGCCTGGCGTGGTCAACGTCATCACCGGTTACGGCCCGACCACTGGCGCGGCCCTCACCCGGCACCCGCTGGTGCGCAAGATAGCCTTCACCGGTGGCGCGGCCACAGCGCGTCATGTGGTGCGCAGCAGCGCGGAGAACTTTGCCAAACTGTCACTGGAGCTGGGCGGGAAATCACCCAACATCATCTTCGCCGACGCCGACCTGGACAGCGCCATCAATGGCGCCGTCGCTGGCATCTATGCGGCGTCCGGGCAAAGCTGTGTTTCCGGCTCGCGACTGCTGGTGCAGGACGAAATCTACGACGAGTTCGTCGAACGCCTGGCCGAGCGCGCCAGCCGGATTCGTATCGGCAATCCGCAGGATGAAGGCACTGAAATGGGCCCGATGGCCACTGCCCAGCAACTGGCTGTGGTAGAAGGCCTGGTGGCCGACGCGCTGGCCGAAGGTGCACGCCTGCGCCTGGGCGGCAAGCGACCGACGCTGGACAGCAAAGGCTGGTTCTATGAACCTACGCTGTTCGAGTGCGATCACAATTCGATGAAGATCATGCAGGAAGAAGTGTTCGGCCCGGTGGCCTCGGTGATTCGTTTCAAGGACGAAGCCGAAGCGCTGGCCATCGCCAACGACTCCCAGTTCGGCCTCGCCGCCGGCATCTGGACCCGCGACCTGGGACGCGCGCACCGTCTGGCGCGGGATATTCGCTCGGGTATCATCTGGGTGAATACGTATCGAGCCGTGTCGGCCATGGCGCCTATCGGTGGTTTCAAAAATAGCGGCTACGGTCGCGAGAGCGGGATAGACTCCGTGCTGGCCTACACCGAACTGAAAACGGTGTGGATCAACCTTTCGCAGGCGCCCATGCCTGATCCATTTGTCATGCGTTAACGAGGCCGCTGCGATGATAGAACCCGGTATTTACAAAGAAGTCATGGCGTCATTCCCTTCGGGCGTGACCATCGTCACCACCCTGGACGCTGAGGGCAACCTGTTCGGTATTACTGCCAGCGCATTCAGCGCGCTGTCCATTGACCCGGCACTGGTGCTGTTCTGCCCCAACTACGAATCGGACACTTACCCGGTGTTGCGCGACAGCAAAAAATTCGCGATTCACCTGCTGTCTGCCGATCAGCAGGCAGAAGCCTATGCGTTCGCCAGCAAAGGCAAGGACAAGACCAAGGGCATCGAGTGGCAGTTGAGCGAGCTGGGCAACCCGCTGCTGAGCAACGCCACGGCGATCATCGAGTGTGAACTGTGGCGCGAATACGATGGCGGCGATCACGCGATCATTGTCGGTCAGGTGAAAAACCTGATCCTGCCCGCGACACCGGTCACACCGATGGTTTATCACCGGGGCAAGATGGGTGCACTGCCAGCCATCGTCTGAGGCGGCTCGGGGCGGTTTTGGTGGTTGCAGGCATGGGCGTGATAAACTCGGCCGCGACCCGGGTTCATCCGTCCGGGCCATGCAGCAGCCCGCGCAGTGTGCGGGTTGCCGACATGAGCGAGACTTTATTTCCAGTCACGTTTTTACTTTGACAGCCCCATTCCGAGCACACCTGATGAAACGCCTGCCTCTCGACGACACCTTCAAGGTCAACCGCAACCCCGTCACGCTGCGCGAGATCGTGCTGGACAAACTGCGCAGCGCAATCATGAACTTTCAGCTGTTGCCGGGTGATCGTCTGGTCGAGCGTGATCTGTGTGACCGCCTCGGTGTGAGCCGCACCTCGGTGCGCGAAGCACTGCGCCACCTGGAATCCGAAGGTCTGGTCGAGTTCGCCGATGCCAAAGGCCCGCGTGTTGCAATCATCACGCTGGCTGATGCGTGCGATATCTACGAACTGCGTTGCGTGCTGGAAGGCCTGATCGTTCAGCTGTTCACCCTGCGCGCCAAGCCCAAGGACATTCGCGCACTGGAAAAAGCTCTGGAGGAAAATCGGCAGGCGCTCAAGGAAGGCGAACTGCAGCAGGTGATCGACTCGGTCCAGGGTTTCTACGATGTATTGCTGGAAGGCTCGGGCAACCATGTGGCCGCGACCCAGCTACGCCAATTGCAGGCGCGCATCAGCTACCTGCGCGCCACCTCGGTATCCCAGGAAAACCGCCGCGGTGCCAGCAACAAGGAAATGGAGCTCATGGTCGAAGCGATCAAGAGCGGCGACCCACTGGCCGCGCACCAGGCGTCGGTCGATCACGTACGCAACGCCGCACGCGTGGCGCTGGAATACCTCAAATCCAAGCAGGACGAAGACAGCAAAGTCCGCGACATCGTCGCCCCCGTCGCGCTGAAAGAACCTCGCATAGGTCGCTGAAATGGCCACACCGCGCTTCTGTCCCCAATGCGGTAGCGCTGATCTGGCTCAGCGTGTGCCGTCGGGCGATACACACGTGCGGCTGGTCTGTGGCGACTGTCAGTACATTCACTACATCAACCCGAAGATCATTGCAGGTTGCATCATCGAGCAGGAAGGCAAGTACCTGCTCTGCCAGCGTGCCATCCCGCCGCGCCCCGGCACCTGGACACTGCCTGCCGGCTTCATGGAAAGCGGCGAAACCACCGAGCAGGCGGCGCTGCGCGAAGTCTGGGAAGAAACCGGTGTACGCGCCGAGATCCTTTCGCCCTACTCCATTTTCAGCGTGCCGCGCATCAGCGAAGTCTACATCGTGTTCCGTGCCATCGCGCTGGAGGTGACCGGCCAGTTCGGCCCGGAAACCCTGGACTACAGATTCTTCGCCCCCGAAGACATCCCGTGGGACAGCATCTATTACCCCGCCATTCGCCAGATACTGGAACGCTATATCGAAGAACGTCAGGCGGGTGTCTACGGTATTTATATCGGCAACGACGACACCGGCAAGGTGCACTTCATCCGGTGAACGCCTGAAGCTTTCAGCTCGCAACTGAACGCTTAAAACTGCCCCTCGGCGATCACGATCTCGGCCTTCGAAGCGCCCTGCCTGTGGCTCATCGCATGCTGGTACTCGGGCGACTGATAACAGGCCAGCGCCTTCTCGTAGGATTCAAATTCGATAATCACCGTGCGCTGCGGCGTATCACGCCCTTCGATCGCCTCGGAACGCCCGCCGCGCGCGAGGAACCTGCCACCAAACAGCTCGAAAGCCGCGGGCGCGCGCTGGGTGTATTCGCTGTACTGCTGAGGGTCGGTCACATCAACGTGTGCAATCCAATAGGCTTTCATCGCGATCTCACTGTTTCATTGATAGGCAATCTGTGAAATATTCTGTCTTATGGTATACCACGATTCATCCACCCACAAAACCGGGAAACTGACTATGGCGTTCGATCGCATCGAAGACATCATTGAAGACTACCGCCAGGGCAAGATGGTGTTGCTGGTCGACGATGAGGATCGGGAAAACGAAGGCGATCTACTGCTCGCCGCCGATTGCTGTTCGCCGCAGGCAATCAGTTTCATGGCCCGCGAGGCGCGCGGTCTGATCTGCCTGACGCTGACCGACGAACACTGCCAGCGTCTGGGCCTGGAGCAGATGGTGCCCAGCAACGGCAGCGTATTCGCCACGGCGTTCACAGTGTCCATCGAAGCCACCACGGGGGTGACCACCGGCATCAGCGCGGCAGATCGTGCGCGTACCGTTCAGGCCGCCGTCAACCCGCATGCAGTAGCGGAAGATCTGGTGCAGCCAGGGCATATCTTTCCATTGCGCGCGCGTGACGGCGGCGTGCTGACCCGCGCCGGACATACCGAAGCGGGCTGCGACCTGGCCCGCCTGGCCGGTTTCACGCCTGCGTCGGTCATCGTTGAAGTCATGAATGATGACGGCAGCATGGCCAGAAGACCTGACCTGGAAGTGTTCGCCAAAAAGCACGGCATCCGTATCGGCACCATCGCCGACCTGATCCATTACCGCCTGAGCACCGAACACACCATCGTCAGGATTGGCGAGCGCGAACTGCCGACCGTGCACGGCACCTTCCGTCTGTTCAGCTACGAAGACCGCATCGAAGGTGGCGTGCACATGGCCATGGTGATGGGCGACATCCGTCGCGACGCCGCCACACTGGTGCGCGTGCACGTTGTCGACCCGCTGCGTGACCTGGTGGGTGCCGAATACAACGGCCCTCCCAACTGGACACTCTGGGCCGCCCTGCAACGTGTCGCGCAGGAAGGTCACGGCGTGGTGGTGGTGCTGGCCAATCACGAATCATCCCAGGCGCTGCTGGAGCGCATTCCGCAGCTCACCCAGCCGCCCCGCCAATACACCCGCTCGCAATCACGCATTTATTCCGAGGTCGGTACAGGCGCACAGATCTTGCAGGACCTAGGGGTCGGCAAGTTGCGCCACCTTGGTCCACCCCTGAAATACGCCGGGTTGACCGGCTACGATCTGGAAGTGATTGAAAGTATTCCGTTTCCCGGCTGACCAGGTAAACACCTGGCGCGCGCGCCAGATAATCCGCCGCCTGCAACCACAGGCACTGATCAGAAAACCCACCGTGAAGGCGTTTTGACAGGGCAAAACGCTTGCAGAAAGTTTGGAATACCATAATATGACATTCCATAAATACAAGATCTGGTCAGACGCACCCTGCAAGGGACAGCACCAATAACAGCACCTGACCCGTACAAGGTTTCAAGGCCCATTGGACCTACTGCTCCCGATTACGCGGGCAAGAAAAGCCCGCTCAAAACACAACAAATGAGGGCGTAAAAATGGTGTTGAACAAACGTGCAACAGCAGTCCTGGCCGCTGGCGTGCTGGCTTTCTCGAGTGTCGCCGCTATTGCCGCCGAGAGCGTCAACTTCGTGAGCTGGGGCGGCTCCACGCAGGACTTCCAGAAGGAGGCCTGGGCGGCTCCATTCAGCAAGGCCAGTGGCATCACCGTCGTGCAGGACGGTCCTACCGACTACGGCAAACTCAAGGCCATGGTTGAAAGCGGCAACGTGCAGTGGGACGTTGTCGATGTCGAAGCCGACTTCGCCCTGCGCGCCGCCAGCGAGGGCCTGCTAGAGCCTCTGGACTTCAACACCATCAAGCGCGACGAGATCGACAAACGCTTCGTGACTGACCACGGCGCCGGTTCGTTCTTCTTCTCCTTCGTGCTCGGCTACAACGAAAGCAAAGTCGGCGGCAAGGCGCCGGGTGACTGGGCCGCGATGTTCGACACCAAGACCTACCCGGGCAAGCGCGCGCTGTACAAGTGGCCAAGCCCCGGCGTGCTGGAACTGGCCCTGCTGGCCGATGGTGTAGCCCCCGACAAGCTTTACCCGCTGGACCTCGACCGCGCCTTCAAAAAACTCGACACCATCAAGAAGGATATCGTCTGGTGGGGCGGCGGTGCGCAGTCCCAGCAACTGCTGGCCTCCGGTGAAGTGTCGATGGGGCAGATGTGGAACGGTCGGGTCTACGCCCTGCAACAGGATGGCGCCCCGGTGGGGGTGAGCTGGAAGCAGAACCTGGTCATGGCGGATTTTCTGGTCGTCCCCAAGGGCGCAAAAAACAAGGACGCCGCGATGAGGTTCATCGCCAATGCGACCAGCGCCAAAGGCCAGGCGGACTTCTCCAACCTCAGTGCCTATGCCCCGGTCAATACCCAGAGCGTTGCGCGCCTGGACTCTACGCTGGCACCTAACCTGCCGACCGCGCACGTTGCCGATCAAATCACTCTCGACTTCGCATACTGGGCCAAGAATGGCGCTGATATCGCGACACGGTGGAACGAATGGCTGGTCAAGTAAAAATGACAGCGGTTGCTCCTCGTCAATCCATGCCGGCCGGGGGTGCTTCCAGCACCGCTGGCACGGCCAGCCAGAAGGCGCCGGGCATGCTGCCATCCCCTTCCCTCGCACAGCGCTGGCGCGGCAGCCGTAATCTGCTTCCGGCGCTGATCTTCCTCGGGCTGTTCTTCTTCGCCCCGCTGATCGCACTGCTGCTGCGGGGCGTGCTTGAACCGGTGCCGGGCCTTGGCAACTATGAGCAACTGTTTGCCAACTCGGCCTACTCGCGGGTGCTGCTCAATACCTTTTCCGTAGCGGGCCTGGTGACGCTGTTCAGCCTGCTGCTTGGCTTCCCGCTCGCTTGGGTGATCACCCTGGTGCCACGCGGCTGGGGACGCTGGATTCTGAATATCGTGCTGTTGTCGATGTGGACCAGCTTGCTGGCCCGCACTTATTCGTGGCTGGTGCTGTTGCAGGCCTCCGGGGTCGTCAACAAGGCCTTGATGGCCATGGGCATCATCGATCAACCGCTGGAAATGGTGCACAACCTGACCGGTGTGGTGATCGGCATGAGCTACATCATGATTCCGTTCATCGTCCTGCCGTTGCAGGCGACCATGCAGGCCATCGATCCGATGGTGCTGCAGGCGGGTTCGATCTGCGGGGCCAGCCCGTGGAGCAATTTTTTCAGAGTGTTTCTGCCACTGTGCCGTCCGGGGCTGTTTTCCGGAGGCCTGATGGTGTTTGTCATGTCGCTCGGTTACTACGTCACCCCGGCGCTGCTCGGCGGCGCGCAGAACATGATGCTGCCCGAATTCATCGTCCAGCAGGTGCAATCGTTCCTCAACTGGGGGCTGGCCAGTGCCGCCGCTGCGTTGCTGGTGCTGATCACGCTGGTGCTGTTCTACTTCTACCTGAAGCTCCAGCCGGAATCACCGGTCGGCGCCAGCAACACGAGGTAAACCGCCATGCTCCTGACACCCAATGCCATGAGCCCCGGCTTGCGTACGGGCCTGTACCTGACCACCGCCCTGATCGCGCTGTTCCTGTTGCTGCCGATCCTGTTCATCGTTCTGCTGTCGTTCGGTTCGTCGCAGTGGCTGGTGTTTCCGCCGCCCGGCTGGACGCTGAAATGGTATCAGCAGTTTTTTTCCAACCCGGACTGGATGGCCGCGGCCATGTCCAGCTTCAAGGTCGCGATCCTGACCACCCTCGCCTCGGTGGCGCTGGGCCTGCCCACCGCGTTCGCGCTGGTGCGTGGCCGGTTTCCGGGGCGTGACTTTCTGTACGGCGTTTTCACACTGCCGATGATCGTGCCGCTGGTGATCATCGCTGTCGCGGTCTACGCGCTGTTTCTCAAGCTCGGGTACACCGGCACGCTGTTTTCCTTCGTCGTCAGCCATGTGATCGTCGCCCTGCCGTTCACCATCATCTCGATCATCAATTCGCTGAAGCTGTTCGACCAGTCCATCGAGGATGCCGCGGTCATCTGCGGCGCTTCACGCTTGCAGGCCATCTACAAGGTGACCTTTCCCGGCATCCGGCCGGGCATGATGGCCGGCGCGCTGTTTGCGTTTCTGGTGTCGTGGGACGAGGTGGTGTTGAGCGTGATGATGGCCAGCCCGACCCTGCAAACCCTTCCCGTGAAAATGTGGACCACCCTGCGTCAGGACCTGACGCCGGTCATCGCCGTCGCCTCAACGCTGCTGATCGCCCTGTCGGTGCTGATCATGTTCATCGCCGCGACCCTGCGTCGCCGCAACGAAGCCAGGAGTACTTCATGAGTGCCGTGATCAAAGACCCCGCCCATCAGCACCAGAACACACTGGTCAGCCTGTGTAATCTGAACAAGCACTACGGAAATTTCGCCGCCGTCGACGACATTTCCCTGGACATCCAGGACGGTGAATTCCTGACCTTTCTGGGCTCCAGCGGCTCGGGAAAAAGCACCACGCTGTCGATGCTCGCCGGCTTCGAAACGCCCAGCTCGGGCGAGATTCTGGTAGGCGGCAAATCGCTGGTGAATGTGCCGCCGCACAAGCGTGACATCGGCATGGTGTTCCAGCGCTACTCGCTGTTCCCGCACCTGTCGGTACGCGACAACATTGCCTTTCCGCTGGCGATCCGCAAATTGCCTGCGGCCGAGCGCGAGAAGAAAGTCGATGCGATGCTCAAGCTGGTTCAGCTCGAAGCCTTCGCTCATCGTCGCCCTTCGCAACTGTCTGGCGGCCAGCAGCAGCGGGTCGCCATCGCCCGGGCGCTGGTTTACGAGCCGCGCATCCTGCTGATGGACGAGCCTCTGGGCGCACTGGACAAGAAACTGCGCGAAGACCTGCAGGACGAACTGCGTCAGTTGCATCGCCGGCTGGGCATCACCATCGTTTACGTGACCCATGACCAGGAAGAAGCCATGCGTCTATCACAGCGCATCGCCATCTTCAGCCATGGCAAGATCGTCGGTCTGGGCTCGGGCTATGACCTGTATCAGGATCCGCCGAATGCCTTCGTCGCCTCGTTTCTCGGCAACTCGAACTTCCTCAGGCTCAAGGCCCAGGGCAATGCCGTGGCGACCTTCGAAGGCAGCACACTGGCGATTCGCCTGACCGCAGGGCTGAAGACCGATCAGGACGTGCTGCTGATGGTGCGCCCGGAGAAAGCCCAGGCACTGAGCGTGTCCCAGGCAGCCGCCATGCCGCTCGAAGCAGGCTGGAATGAGGTGAACGCCACGGTTACTGAAGTGCTTTTCCTCGGCGAGAGCCAGACGTGCTCGGTGGTCACTGCCGGAGGCACTGCCATGACCGTCAAGGCGCTTTCCGCGAACGGCATGTCACTCAAGGCGGGCGACCCGGTGCGCGTGCGTTGGGCAGCCGCAGACGCGTGCATCTACACCGAGTGGACCGACAGCGACCTGAACAAGGCGGCCGGCACGCACTGACGCTGCGTGGCGTGGCGTGCCTCAGTGGTTGACGGGCGAAGGATGCAGGGCAAGGTAGTCGCGCAGAAACTCCACCGTGACGCGCACCTTGGCCGAACTCATCAGCGGCGAGGTGTGCACCGCCCAGATGTCTGCATCCTGGCGGTAATCCGGCAACACCTGAACCAACCGGCCCTCGGCCAGATCAGTGCGCACATCCCACAGCGAACGCAGCAACACCCCGCGCCCGTCCAGGCACCACTGACGGGCGATTTCGCCGTGGTTGGTAGACAGGCTGCCGGTCACCTTGACAGTTTCGGCACCCTGCGGCCCGTTGAGGTGCCAGATGCCGAACGGCCGGTCGCGCTCCTTGATCACCAGGCAATCGTGATTGGCCAGCTCGCCAAGATTAAGCGGCGTGCCGTGAAGGTTGAGGTAGCCGGGGCTCGCGCACAAGACCCGCCAGTTGCTGGCCAGATGCCTGGCGCGCAGGTGCGGGGCGATTTCGTTGCCGACGCGGATATCCAGATCGACGCCCTCTTCGATCAGATCGACCAGCCGGTCCTGAATGTCCAGACGGATATCCAGCTTCGGATAACGCGCCGCCAGTTCCGACAACGCCGGCGCGACGAAACGCCGGCCGAAGCCCTGACTGCTCACGACCCGCAACAAGCCACTCGGCTCGCCATGCAATGCCGCCACCTCTTCGCCCATCTGCTGCACTGAATCGAGCATCCCCCTGGCCCACTCGTAGACGCGCTCGCCATCTTCGGTAATCGACACCTGCCGGGTCGAGCGGTGCAGCAACACCACACCCATGCCCTGCTCCAGCAAACGGATGCGCTTGCTGACGTAAGCAGCGGACATGCCCAGCTCATCAGCAGCCCCGACAAAGCTTGAACGCCGGGCCACATGAACGAACACATTCAAATCATCAAAGCTGGGGTATTTATTCACGATTCGTGTTTTCTCAGTGCATTAATCAGCCGATTATCTTTATATCGTGCGCTTATAGCATGGATGGCCTGTGCAACTCATTCATCCCACACCCGTAATGGATCGATTCAGAGAGAGCGCCACCATGAACAACAAGAAACTGCGTATCGCTGCCATCGCCGGTGACGGCATTGGCCTGGAAGTGCTGCCCGAAGGGGTACGCGTGGTGCAGGCCGCCGCCGCGCGGCACGGGCTGGAACTGGAGTTCGAGTACTTCGAGTGGGCCAGCTGCGATTACTACCTGAAACACGGCAAGATGATGCCGGACGACTGGTTCGAACAGCTCAAAGGCTTTGACTCGATCTTCTTCGGCGCCGTCGGCTGGCCGGAAAAGGTTCCGGATCACATCTCGCTGTGGGGCTCGCTGCTCAAGTTTCGTCGCGAATTCGACCAGTACGCCAATATCCGTCCGGTGCGGCTGTTTCCCGGCGTGCCCTGCCCGCTGGCCAATCGCAAACCGGGCGACATCGACTTTGTCGTGGTCCGGGAAAACACCGAAGGTGAATACTCGTCGCTGGGCGGGATCATGTTCGAAAACACCGAAAACGAATTCGTGCTGCAGGAATCGGTGTTCACCCGTCGTGGTGTCGACCGCATTCTCAAGTTCGCCTTCGAGATGGCCAGCAAACGCGAGCGCAAGCACGTGACCTCGGCGACCAAATCCAATGGCATGGCCATCAGCATGCCGTACTGGGACAAGCGCACCGAAGCGATGGCCAGCCAGTACCCCGGCATCAGTTGGGACAAGCAACACATCGACATTCTCTGCGCCCGTTTTGTGCTGCAACCCGAGCGCTTCGACGTGGTGGTGGCGTCCAACCTGTTCGGCGACATCCTCAGCGACCTTGGCCCGGCCTGCGCAGGCACCATCGGCATTGCGCCGTCAGCCAACCTCAACCCCGAGCGCCACTTCCCGTCGCTGTTCGAACCGGTTCACGGCTCGGCCCCGGACATCTTCGGCCAGAACATCGCCAACCCGATCGCCATGATCTGGTCGGGTGCGCTCATGCTCGAATTCCTCGGCCAGGGCGATCAGCGCTTCACTGCGGCCCATGACGAAATCATCACCGCCATCGAGCAAGTGATCGCCAACGGCGACGTCACGCCGGATCTGGGCGGCACGCTTTCGACTCAGCAAGTCGGTGCGGCGATTGCCGGGCGGGTTTCTGCAGGCCGTTAAACATTCTCTGGCTCGCTGCGCTGTTCCAGCAATTCCACAAAACGGGTCAGGCTGCGTGACACCGTGCCGCGGCGCCAGATCAGCCAGGTGTGCAGGTAGCGAAACTTCTCGGACAGCGGCCAGATACTGACCGTGGCGCAGCCGGGCATGCTTTCCAGCATGCTGCGCGGCATCAGCGCCAGCCCGGCACCGGCGCTGACGCAGGCGAGCATGCCGTGGTAGGACTCCATTTCATGGATCTTGCCCGGCACTGCCGCGTCATCGGTGAACCAGCGTTCAAAGTGATGGCGGTACGAGCAGTTGGCACGAAACGCATAGATGCTCTCTCCGCTGACATCCCGCCCGCGCTTGACCGGCGCATGATTGAGCGGCGCGATGATGACCATTTCCTCTTCGAAGACCGGCACGCCGTCAAGCGATGGATGCTGCACCGGCCCGTCGACGAACGCAGCCACCAGTCGACCGGCCAGCACGCCGTCGATCATGGTTCCTGAGGGGCCGGTAGACAGGTCCAGCTCGACCTTGGCGTTCTGCTGGTTGTAGGCGGCCAGCAGCGCAGGAATCCTGACCGCAGCCGTGCTTTCCAGCGACCCCAGTGCAAAAGGCCCCTGTGGCTCCTCCCCGGAAACGGCGGAGCGCGCTTCCTGCACCAGATCCAGGATGCGTCGCGTGTAGTCGAGAAAATTCCAGCCTGCGGGAGACAGGCGCAAGCGGTGCTTCTCGCGAATGAACAGGTCGACGCCCAGATCCTGCTCCAGCTGCTTGATGCGCGTGGTCAGGTTCGAGGGCACCCGGTGGATGTGCTGCGCCGCGGCGCTGATGCTGCCATGTTCAGCCACCGCCTTGAAGATCTCCAGCTGAACCAGATCCATATCATTCTCCAAACATGAACGTTATGCTCATTATTATTCAGTTTTACAAAGCATTGCACGTCTATATTCTGGTCCCACTTCCACCTCAACAGGATGGCGCAATGACTACTGTCACCAGCAACACCCATGCAATCTCGATCAACCCTGCCACCGGCGAGCAGATCGGCCACTATGCCTTTGAATCCGCCGCCGCGCTGGATCAAAGCCTGTCGCGGGCGGCTGCCGGTTTTGCCGGCTGGAAGCGCACGCCGGTTCAGCAACGTGCGCAACTGATCGTCGCCATGGGTCAGGCCCTGCGCGATGACGTCGACAACATTGCCCGCATGATCAGCCAGGAAATGGGCAAGCCCGTCGCCCAGGCCAAAGGCGAGGTCGAGAAATGCGCGCAGCTGTGCGACTGGTACGCGGCGCAAGGCCCGGCGATGCTGGTGGCCGAAGCGACTCAGGTCGAGCATGACAAGGCGCGGATCGAGTACCGACCGCTGGGCCCGATTCTCGCGGTAATGCCGTGGAATTTTCCGATCTGGCAAGTGCTGCGCGGTGCGATTCCGACCCTGCTGGCCGGCAATACTTACGTTCTCAAGCACGCGCCCAACGTCATGGGCTGCGCTTACCTGATGCTCGAGGCGTTCAAGCGTGCCGGTTTCCCTGAGGGTGTGTTCGAGGTCATCAACGTCACCCCGGAAGGCGTTTCAAACGCCATTGCCGACCCGCGCATCGCAGCCGTCACCCTGACCGGCAGCGTACGTGCCGGCCAGGCCATCGGCGCCCAGGCCGGTGCGGCACTGAAGAAGTGCGTGCTGGAACTGGGCGGTTCCGACCCGTTCATCGTGCTCAATGACGCGGACCTGGATCAGGCGGTGAAGGCCGCGGTGATTGGCCGCTTCCAGAACACCGGACAGGTCTGTGCAGCGGCCAAGCGCCTGATCATCGAGCAAGGCGTGGTCGAGGAGTTCACCCGCAGATTCGTCGAGCAAACACGTCAACTGGTAACAGGCGATCCTCTTTCCAGCGAAACCTACATTGGCCCCATGGCCCGCTTCGACCTGCGCGACGAGCTGGATGCCCAGGTGCAGGACACACTCGCCGAAGGCGCCACACTGTTGCTGGGCGGCAAAAAGGCCGAAGGCCAGGGCAATTTTTATCAGCCTACCGTGCTCGGTGACGTCACCGATAAGATGACTTCGTTCCGGCAAGAGCTGTTCGGCCCGGTAGCGTCGATCATCACCGCACGTGACGCGCAGCACGCCCTGGAGCTGGCCAATGACAGTGACTTCGGCCTGACCGCAACGATTTATACCCGCGACCTGCAACTGGCCGAGCGCATGACCGTGGAGCTGGAAACCGGCGGTGTGTTCATCAACGGCTACAGCGCTTCAGACCCGCGCGTGAGCTTCGGCGGCGTGAAGAAAAGCGGCTTTGGCCGTGAGCTGTCGCACTTCGGTGTACGCGAGTTCTGCAATGCGCAGACCGTATGGCGGGATCGTCACTGAGGGTTCTGCTGATACACAGCCATTGTGGGACTGACCGAGGCAGCGATCCGCGGTGCTCACGAATAGACTGATGCAGCCGCTGAGTAATTTGCTGATCAATCAGTCCGCCTTCGCGAGCAAGCTCGCTCCCACGGGGGGCATCTGTGGCAGCGATGAGTGAGCTTGCTCACGAAGAGACTGATGCAGCCGCTGAGTAATTTGCTGATCAACCAGTCCGCCTTTGCGAGCAAGCTCGCTCCCACGGGGTCATCTGTGGGAGCGATGAGTGTGCTTGTGTGGGAGTGAGCTTGCTCACGAAGAGGCCGTTACGGCAGGCGCAGATCGTTAGAGCCAGACATCGCGATTACTCGTCGCCTGTTTCTACCACTGCAGGCTCACCAATCGTGTAGAAATGCCCACCCGCGACGTAATGCAGGCTGCGCCATTTCGGATCGGCTTTTTCAAATTCCCAGTGTCCGTCTTTGAACACACGAGTATCAGCCCAGGCGCCAACCACTTCGCCAATGAACAGGTCATAGGTCTGCTGATTGTGCGGCTCGGGAATGACCTTGCAGATCAGCCAGGCCGAGCAGCCTGCGACCAGCGGCGAGTCGTGGCCGTCAATGCGGAACAGGTCCACATTGGCCTTGTCCAGCTTGTCCGGGGTGAAAACCTTGCTCTGAGTGCCGACGTCGAAGGTCATCTGCAATTGATCCAGATTGGGCACCTGCAGGGCAAAGTAGCCGCTCTTTTCCACCAGTCCGCGGGTCTTGGTCATCTTGTCGATGACCAGCGTCACCTTGGGTGGCGAGAAGTCCAGCGCACAGGCCCAGGCCGCAGCCATAACGTTATGCGTGCCCTCGTGGCTGGATGAGACCAGCACGGTCGGCCCGTGGTTGAGCAAACGGTAGGCTTTTTCCAGCTCGACAGGACGAATATGATTGTCCACTTGAAACCCTCGAAAACATGATTCGTGCCGCTACCGGCAAGGCAGCGAAATAAGGCATTGTGCGTGCATCAGCAGAACTGCAGGGTGCGACGGGCAAGCCGCGTGCGCCCTCTCCTTTCACCCACTCATAAGGTTTCGGATTGAGCAGGATAGACAGCCAGATCCCCGAAGTGTTCGCCCTGGTCCTTGCAGCGGGGCGCAGCAGGCGCTTTGCCGGTGACAAACGGCAGGCGCTTCTGCCCTGCGGGCGGACCCTGCTCACGGCAAGCCTGGAAAACGCGCAAAACGCATTCGGCAAAACGGCGGTGGTATTGCGCCCTGACGACCAGGCGGATGCGCTGGGGATCGCCTCGAACGTCACGATCATCCGCAGCGAAAACGCCGAACTGGGGATGGGCCACAGCCTGGCGAGCGCCGTTGCGGCGGTGATGGACTCCTCTGCCGATGCGGTTGCCATTGTTCTTGCGGACATGCCCTGGATACAGCCGCAGACCCTGCATGACCTGGCCAGAATGGCCGATCCTCAGCGCATCGTCCTGCCCATGCACGAGGGCCAACGCGGCCATCCGGTGATCATCGGCCGCCGGTTCTGGCCAGCGCTGCTCAAGCTGGAAGGCGATCAGGGCGCGAAGGCCCTGATCATCGACAACCCCGAGGCATGTGACGTACTGCACTGCGATGACCCTGGCATCCTGCGCGACGCCGACACCCCGTCAGCGCTGGCAGAAGCCTGCCGGCAACACCTTACACCTCGGCACGACTGACACCGTTGGCCACCCGCAGGATATCGGCCATTACCGCAATGGCGATCTCGGAAGGTGTCTTGCTGCCCAGGTTCAGGCCGATGGGCGCGTGGATCCGGTCCAGGACCTGAGCGTCCAGCCCGCCAATGCGCCCCAGACGCTCCAGACGCTTGCTGCTGGTGCGCATCGAGCCCATCGCGCCGATGTAGAACGCCTCGGTACGTACCGCCTCGAGCATGCTCAGATCATCCAGCTTCGGATCATGCGTCAGAGCAAGAACGGCCGTCGAACTGTGGCAGCCGCCCTCGGCAATGAACACCGCAGGCAGCACGCCACGCACCTCGACACCCGGCATGGAAAACCCCGATGTGACCTCGACACGAGGGTCACAGACGATCACCTCATAGCCCATGGCAACGGCAAAACTGGCGCAGAACTCTGCCACTGGCGACAGTCCGGCGAGCAGTACACGATACACCGCGCCCATGCGGATACTGATGCTTTCGCCATCGACCTGCACACGCGACTCGCCCATCGTCGCAGGCCCGATCGCTCTCTGCACGCCACCCAGTTGCACCTGCCTGCTGACCAGCTCGCGACCGGCCAGCGCCTGCTCGATGGCCGCCAGGTGTGCATCGGCTTCAGGCCCTGGCGCGATGAACTCGATCAGTACATCCAGCACACCGCCGCACGGCAAGGCCCGCGTCGGCGCAAAACCGCCGTCGCCGTAGCGAACCACCTGATTGACCGGCTCGAACTGCCCCGCGGCAACGCGCTCGAGAAAGTCCTCTTCCACGCAACCACCCGACAGAGAGCCACGATGCTCGCCGCTGCCCAGCGCCACCAGCATCGCACCCGGCCCGCGCGGGGCCGAACCGAATGTGGAAAGAACCGTACACAACCAGACGGCCTTGCCGCTGGCCAGCCAGTCCCGCGCCTGTTGTACAACCTGCAAATCAAGCTGTTTCATCGTTACAACCCTGCCATCAGTTTTTCCTTGCTGATCGGCAGGCTGCGCACCCGTTTGCCCGTCGCGTGATACACCGCATTGGCCACGGCTGCGGCCAGCCCGGTCACACCGATCTCGCCGATGCCTCGTGCGCCGAATTCACCCAGGTTGTAATCCGGATAATCCAGCAGCAAGACGTCGATGTCCGGTTGATCCGCATGCACCGGCACCACGTACTCGGCGTAGTTGTTATTGACCGGCATGCCGCTGCGCGGATCGTATTCACCGGCCTCGAACAAGGCCATGCCGATGCCCATCACAATCGCGCCTTCCACCTGATTGCGGGCCGCCAGCGGGTTGACCACTTTGCCCACGTCAATGGCGCTGACCACCCGCGAGACGCGCAGACTGGAAATGCCCGGGTCCCAGCGCACCTCGACAAAATGCACACCGAACGATCGGAATGAGTACTTGCCCGCCTCAGGCATGCCGCTCTGAAAAGTGCCCTCTGCACGCGACAGGCGCTGGCCGTTCAGCACATCGACGAAGCTTGCGCGCTGTTCACCCATGACCAGTTGGCCGTTCTCGACCTTGATCGCTTCGGCGTCCTGTCCGGCGAACACGGCATCCTTGCTGACGGCGTACTGGCGCAGCTTCTGCAACGCTTCGCGGGTGGCGCCGGCAATCGCCGGCATCACGCTGGCGGTGACCCACGAGCCGCCGGACACCGGGCCTGCCGGGAACGACGAGCTGCCCAGTTCCACTTCGACGCGCTCCATGGGAATGCCGGTCAACTGGCTGACGGTCTGCGCGACGATGGTGTACGTGCCGGTGCCGATATCCTGCAAGCCACACTGAGCCAGCGCCGTGCCGTCGGAACGCAGAATGACCCGCGCATCGGTAGGCACCTGATAGGCTTCCCAATTGCAGGCGCCCATGCCGTAACCAATGATTTCATCGCCTTCGCGCATCGAACCGACGTCTGCCTTGCGCGCGTGCCAGCCAAACCGTTCGGCGGCCTTGTCGATGGCCTCAGGCAGGTGGTTACTGGACCACGGCAGGCCTGCGCTCTGATCCTTGTCAGAGAGGTTCAGCTTGCGGAATGCCAGAGGGTCCATGCCACTGGCCAGGGCCATTTCATCAATGGCCGACTCCAGTGCAAACAGACCCGGTGCCGCGCCCGGCGCGCGCATGGAGGTCGGCGTACCGCGATTGATGGGGCTGATCTTGTGGCTGACCAGCACGTTATCGCAGGCATACAGGCTTTTGGTCACGCCACCGCAGTTTTCGGTGTAGTCATCGAGCATTGAGGTGTTGTTGAACGACTCGTGACGAATCGACACCAGCTTGCCGCTCGCATCGGTGGCCAGACGAAGGCGCTGGCGAGTTTCCGGACGATGGCCCACGGTGGTGAACATCTGCGCACGCGGCAGCACCAGTTGCACCGGGCGCCCGGTAACCTTGGCAGCGGCGCACGCCGCGACCGAATGTGGCCACGGCCACAGCTTGCCGCCAAAGCCCGAGCCGATGAAGGGCGCGCGCACTTCCACCCGGTCGGGGGAAAGGTCAAAGACGTTGGCCAGCAGGTTGCGGTGGTTGACCACGCCCTGAGTGCTTTCATAGACAAACAGCTTGCCGTCCTGCCACCAGGCGGTGCTGGCGTGCATTTCCATCGGGTTATGCACTTCAACCGGCGTGGTGTAAGTCTGATCGACTTTCACTTTTGCGCCGTCGAATGCGCTGTCCGGGTTACCCCGATTGTGCCCCGCACCGCCATCGCGGGCGCCGTTGACGCGCATGCCCTCGTCAAGGTCCTTGACCGCCGGACGCTCGTCGTAATCTACAGTCACGCGATAGGCCGCCTCCCTCGCCTGCTCGAAACTCTCGGCCACCACCAGAGCCACGAACTGACCAGGGTAGTAGACGCGATCGTCCTCGAACGGCAGGCGATGCTCGTCCGCCTTGCTGGCCGATAGCATCTTGGCAAAGCTCAGCTTGGTGTTCGGAGTACGGTGCAGCGAGGGAAAGTTGTCGTGATGAAAGATATCGACCACGCCAGGCATCGCCTTGGCCTGCTGATCCTTTATGGCCACCACGCGCCCGTTGGAGATGGTGCTGTAGACGCCATAGGCGTAAAGCATCTTGCCCATCGGATGGTCCGCGGCGTAGCGCGCCTGACCACTGACTTTCTTGCCGCCGTCGATACGACGCTGCGACACACCAATGATGTTTTCGCTCATGAGAAATTCCTAGGCCGTGAGGTCACGAAGATTGCGGACAATGACCTGCTGACCCAGCGGGATCTTGAAGGCGTTGTGTTCATAGGCCCGCGAGCCCTTCATCGCCAGCGCTGCAACCTTCGTAAAGGTGTCCAGGTCGGCACGCTGACCGATCAGCGCTTGCTCGGCGTCCAGGGCACGCCACGGCTTGGTGCCCACGCCGCCCAGCGCAATCCGCGCATCGGCAATGCGTTTGCCGTCCATCACCAGAATCACCGCACTGGACGCCAGGGCGAACTGGTACGAAGTACGGTCGCGCAACTTCAGATAAGACGAGCGGCTGCCTGACAGCGGCGCGTCGAGGGTCACATGGGTGATGAGCTCATGGGGCGCCAGCGCATGTTCGCGCTCTGGCGTATCACCAGGCAGCAAATGAAAATCAGCGAACGGGATATCCCGCGAGCCATTGGCGCCCTGAACGGTAACCTGCCCGCCGATGGCCGCCATGCCGACACACATGTCCGACGGATGCGTGGCAATACAATGATCGCTGGTGCCCAGCACTGCGTGCACACTACGGTTCATCCCGCCAATGGCTGCACAACCGGAGCCCGGCTGGCGCTTGTTACAGGCTGAAATACCGTCGCGAAAGTACGGGCAGCGCACACGTTGCATGAGATTGCCGGCGGTGGTCGCCTTGTTGCGCAATTGGGTCGAAGCACCGGCAAGAATCGCTTCGGACAGAACCGGATAGCGCTCCTGCACCAGCGGGTGGCTGGCCAGGTCGGTGTTGCTGACCAGCGCGCCGATGCGCAGGCGGCCATCGGGCAGCGACTCGACCTGCTTCAACGCCAGATGGTTGATGTCCACCAGTTGCTGCGGTTGCATCACGTCGAGCTTGACCAGATCCAGCAGCGTTGTGCCACCGGCCAGATAGAAGCGTTGCCCTTCACCGGACGCTGTGCTGAAAGCCTGCGCGGGCGAAGCGGCGCGAGCGTAGTCGAAAGTTCGCATCAGGCAGCACCTCCCATTTTCGAGCGCGCAGATTGCACGGCAGACAGAATGTTCTTGTAGGCACCGCAACGGCAGATATTGCCGCTCATGGCCTCTCTGACGCTGGCGTCGTCGGACGCAATGTTCGGGTCCTTGAGAATCGCGACCGCGCTCATGATCTGTCCGGAGGTGCAGTAACCGCATTGGTAGGCGTCGTGTTCCCAGAACGCTTCCTGTACCGGGTGCAGCTTGCCGTTCTCGGCCAGCCCTTCGATGGTAGTAATGCTGTCGCCCTGATGCTGAACGGCGATCGACAGACAGGAGTTGATTGCCAGGCCGTTGACCAGCAGCGTGCAAGCGCCGCACTGGCCGTGGTCACAGCCCTTCTTGGTGCCCGTCAGTTGCAGACGGTCACGCAGCACGTCGAGCAGAACGGCATTGGCTGGCACGTTCAGGGTATGAACCTGGCCGTTGACCTTCAACTGGATGCGTTGCTCACCCGCTGCGGACGCGTCACTGTCTTCGACCACGGGGGCCGCAGGTGCCAGAGGCGCAGCCTGCAGCAGGCCGTCGGACGGGATCCAGGTAGACAGCGTGGCCGCAGCAATGCCTGAGGCACCGAACTTCAGAAAGTTTCGGCGTGAGGGCTGCACGGCGCTGCTGTCGACAGCAGTTTCCTTGTGCTTCTTGGGTTCGGTCATCAGGATCACTCGGTAATAGCCGTCGCTGCTGTAAAGCGACGGGCGTTATGGTGTGGTCAGCGGCCCGGGCGTACTCCTGTCCACTGACGTGCTGCCTTTATTTTCGGGGGGTAATCAAAGCCAAAACGCTATCACCCGTTACAAGTGTTTAACTGGTCTGCGCTTCTAAAGTTCCAACTGTTTGACGGACGTCTGTATCCGAACATTGCGGCCACGGGCATGGCAGCCGTATACGGACCCTAACAGGAGGTCGGCGCGCTGATTAGCCAGGCAAAGCCACACGCTGTTATGAGCGTGGCTCATCAATGCACGAGAGCCGGACAAACGCGCTGTTCGGGGAGAGTTTCAGACCGAGTGAGGGCCATATCCGTCTGAGGGCTAAAGGCCCGGACGAAAATGCCGATACAGATAGGCAGTGGAAGGCTGTGAAGTGTCTAAATCAACGCATTCATGGCCAATTTGATGATGGCACCTCGCAACGGGGGTGCACATTATGCGAAAATACCGCGTCTTTGCCGGTATGCCACCGAGGGTGTGTCGCAGTACGCGTGGATAAAATTGCGCGTCGAGCGTGCCTCCATGCTCCGATGCGGCGTCTCAGACTCCGTGAACAGGCTGACCAGGTGTGTCTTCGCAAGTGGCTCAGAGGGAAAGACCCTCGGGCATCGCAGCACGCCAACAGAGCAAATGTCACTCATGACGCTGAATCCAATGATGATAAGAAGTCAGCGCAGCAGGACATAAATTGAGGTCTCGAGCGGTATTATATTGGCCTTGTATGTCCACCTCTAGTCCCCGTGGGTGCGAGTGTTTGTCGCAGGCTTCGCTGCATGTGACAGGCCGTTTCCCCAGGAGTAGTCGGCGGATGGCGTTTATCAGATGGATGACAGAATGTTTAAGAAAGTGAACACGGCCCTCCTGGGTCTGGCCATTTCCATGGGCCTGATGCCCGTGCAGGCGGCTGAAACCAAGAAAGTCGACGTACTGCTCGTCGGCGGCGGCATCATGAGTGCAACCCTCGCTGTGTGGCTCAACGAGCTGGAGCCAAGCTGGTCGATGGAAATGGTCGAGCGTCTCGACGGCGTCGCCGAAGAAAGCTCCAACGGCTGGAACAACGCCGGTACCGGTCACTCGGCGCTCGCCGAACTGAACTACACCCCTGAAGACAAGAACGGCAACGTCGACATCTCCAAGGCCATCGAGATCAACGAAGCGTTCCAGATCTCCCGTCAGTTCTGGTCCTGGCAGGTCAAGACCGGCGTTCTGAAAGACCCGCGTTCGTTCATCAACTCCACACCGCACATGAGCTTTGTGTGGGGCGACAACAACATCCAGTTCCTGCGCAAGCGTTACGCAGCATTGCAAGCCAGCCCGCTGTTCAGCGGCATGCAGTACTCCGAAGACCACGAGCAGATCAAGAAGTGGGTCCCGTTGATGATGGAAGGTCGTGATCCGGCGCAGAAGCTGGCCGTGACCTGGAGCCCGATCGGTACCGACGTCAACTTCGGCGAGATCACTCGTCAGTTCGTCGCCAACCTGAAAGCCAAGCAGAATTTCAATCTGCAGTTGTCGAGCGAAGTCGAAGACATCAATCACAACGACGATGGCACCTGGCGCGTCAAGTACAAGAACCTGAAAGACGGTACTGTCACCGAGACCGACACCAAGTTCCTGTTCATCGGTGCCGGCGGTGCAGCGCTGCATCTGCTGCAGGAATCCGGTATTCCTGAAGCCAAGGAATACGGCGGCTTCCCGGTCGGCGGTTCGTGGCTTGTCACTGACAACCAGACCCTGGCCATGCAGCACATGGGCAAGGCCTACGGTATCGCGTCGACTGGCGCGCCACCCATGTCGGTTCCGCACCTGGACACCCGTGTTCTGGACGGCAAGCGCGTGATCCTGTTTGGCCCATTCGCGACCTTCTCGACCAAGTTCCTGAAAAACGGTTCCTACTTCGACCTGCTGACCAGCACCACCACGCACAACGTGTGGCCGATGACTCGCGTTGGTATCGAACAGTACCCGCTGATCGAATACCTCGCCGGTCAGGTGATGATGTCTGACGACGATCGCTTCGCTGCTCTGCAGCAGTACTTCCCGAACGCCAAGAAAGAAGACTGGCGCCTGATGCAAGCCGGTCAGCGCGTACAGATCATCAAGCGTGACGAAGAGAAAGGCGGCGTTCTGAAGCTGGGTACCGAAATCGTTGCTTCCAAGGACGGCAGCATTGCCGGCCTGCTGGGTGCTTCGCCAGGTGCCTCGACTGCAGCGCCGATCATGCTGGGCGTGCTTGAGAAAGTCTTCAAGGACAAGGTAGCGACTCCGGAATGGCAGGCAAAACTGCACCAGATCGTGCCTAGCTATGGCACCAAGCTGAACAACAATCCGGACCGTGTTGCCGAGGAATGGGCTTACACATCCGAAGTTCTGCAGCTGACCCCGCCACCACCGGTGAACAAGACAGGTAATGCTCCAACACCTGCACCTGCTGCCCAGCCAGCGAAAAGCAATCCAGCCAGTGACATGGCGCTCTAAGGCTTTCACAGCTTGAGCAAAGCCCCGCCAGACCTTGTCTGGCGGGGCTTTTTTTTTGTACGCCGTTGCGCAGGCACACCCTGCCCACATGAAAACACGTCGAACTCTTCGCGTCGTTCGCTCCTCCAATCAGGACGACACACAGAGAGGAACTGCAATGAGCAAGCATACTGACAAACCTTCCAGCCACACGCCTGAACAGTCCGCGCCAACCACAGACCAGTCCGGCAAGCCGGTCGATGTGGTGCACAAGGACATAGCGCAGGAAAATCCCGAAACCGAAGGCGTGGACAAGGTCATCACCCCGACGTCCATCAAGGAAAAAGAGCAGGATGCCGAAACGCTTCGCGCTAAAAACCGTGAGCTCGAGCGCAAGCTGAATGGCCAGGGCTGATTGCCCAAGCGGGCCTGTAGCAACCCAGCACTTGCCGATAATTCGCTAAAAAATGGCAGGCATGGCCTCAAAGGCCCACACCTGCCAACTTGCAGGCATTTCCCCTACATAGTCAGTTAAAGCTACGCGTCCAACGGGCACCTGTTATGGTGACCCACTTCCTTCTATCTCTGGCTTGTATCAGCAGAGCGCGTCATCCAGGTCTCCACGCCGCACTTTCGCGGCAACCTCGCATATTCTTGCGCTGTCCATCCGGGCCGCTGGCCGCCCAAATTCCCGCTGCGGCCAACAAAAAGCCATCTGAATCGCGTTCAGCGTCGATCGACTGCACGTCGTACCAAGCAGTGGCTGGCTGTTCCCGGCTGAAACACTCTGTGGAGTTCACGCAATTGATCAAGGACATGCTGGATGCAAAGCCTGACGCAGCGCTTGAGGCTGCGCTAGCCGAATGTGCCCGAGAGCCGATTCGTGTTCCTGGCGCGATTCAGCCGCACGGCGTCTTGCTCAGCGTTGCAGGCGCTCCCCTTTGCATTGAACAGGTCAGCGCCAACTGCGCAACAGCACTCGGGATGACCGCTGACGAGTTGCTGGGCAAGCCTCTGTCATGGCTGCTGTCGCCTGAACATTCGGCCCTCATCGACCATGCGTACAGCCACCCCGCTGCCCCGCACATCGACCCTATAAAACTGACGCTCGGAACCGCCCACTACAGCGCCTCGCTGCAGCGTATCGACGATGTCCTGATTATCGAGCTGGAGCCCTTCGTGGAGACCACTCACGGGCAGTCCAGAATCCTTGCCCAGGTATTGCGCAACCTGCAGGCCGCCACCACGCTGGAAACGCTGTTCGATATCAGTGTGCACGAGATTCAGGCGCTTACCGGCTACGACCGGGTCATGATTTACCGGTTCGAGCCCGAGGGCCATGGCAAAGTCGTCGCCCAGGCGCTGACCGGGCCATTGCCCAGCTACAGCGGCTTGAACTTCCCTGGCTCGGACATTCCCGCTCAGGCGCGAGAGCTGTATCGGCTGAACTGGATCCGTGTGATTCCGGACGCCACCTACGTTCCCGCGCCCCTGATACCGACCCTGCGCGCGGCGACAGGGCAACCGCTCGACTTGGGCTTCTCGACGCTGCGCAGCGTGTCGCCAGTGCATTGCGAGTATCTGAAGAACATGGGCGTGCGCTCGTCGATGAGTATCTCGTTGCTCGATGGCGGCGAGCTCTGGGGCCTGGTTGCCTGCGGTCATCCCGAGCCGTTGCGGGTGTCCAGAGAGCTGCGCGATGCCTGCGCGATGATCGGTCAGTTACTGTCGGTGAAAATTTCCGCCATTGTCGCGACCGATGTGCAGCGCGAGCGGGAAGCGAAAGTTGCCCTGCTCGGACAACTGGCAGACGCCATGAGTCGCGCCAATCATGAAGTGCTCGACGGGCTGGTGAGCCGGCCCGAGCTTCTCATGTCGCTGACCCTGGCAGACGGTGCGGCTGTGCTGATTGACGATCAGGTTCATCTGTTCGGCACCTGCCCTGCAATCGAACAAGTGCGTGAGCTGTACACCTGGATACGCGACACCGGCCTGGCGCATCAACGCACCAGACAGCGGGTGACGGGCCTGCAGGGTCTGGGGGTTTTCCACACCAACTCCATGCAGAGGGAGCTGGCCGCCAGCGCCGTTTACAGAGACGTCGCCAGCGGCGTCATTGCATTCACGCTGCCCAAGCCGATTGATAACGCTGTCATGTGGTTTCGTGCCCAACTCACCTCCACGATGAACTGGAGCGGCGACCCGACCCACCACGTCAGTACCCGCCCGGAGAGTTCCGCGAGTCATCGTCTGCATCCAAGGCAGTCTTTCGATGTCTGGGAGCAGGAGGTTACCGGCATTGCCAGCCCGTGGTCGCGCGCTGATCTCTATGGCGCTGAAGACATTCGTCGTTCTGCTCTGGAGAGCGACCTGGAGCGTCAGGTGCAGCGTGAACAGGAAGCGGTCCGTTTGCGTGATGAGCTGGTCGCCGTGGTCTCCCATGACCTGCGCAACCCGATGTCGATCATCATGCAGTGCGGCATGATGCAACGCTGGGCGGTGGGCGACACACACTTTGAAAACCGCAATATCCGCCGTGCGCTGGGCACCATCGAGAAAGCCACGACGCGCATGAACAGCCTGCTGGAAGACCTGCTCGATACCGCGCAGATCGAAGCCGGCCGTTATCAGCTGTCGCGCCTGCCGCTGAGTGTTACCAGCCTGCTGGAAGAAGCCTGCAGCCTGCTGGTGATGCTGACCACCGAAAAGAACATCGAGCTCAACTGCACCGCCGCGCAAGGCCTGGTGGTCGATGCGGACCCGGAACGAATCTTTCAGGTACTTTCCAACCTGGTTGGTAACGCCATCAAGTTCACCCCCAAAGGTGGCCGAATCAACATCGATGCGGTCGCCGATCAACACGAAGTGCTGTTCAGGGTGAGTGATGACGGGATCGGTATCCCGGTCGAACACCTGCCTTTCATTTTCCAGCGCTATTGGTCCGTCAAGGAAGGCAATCCGCGCGGTAACGGCCTGGGACTGTATATATGCCAGGGCATTGTCACGGCCCACGGCGGGCGTCTATGGGCTGACAGCTCACTGGATTCGGGGAGTGTCTTTTCCTTCACCCTGCCGGTGCATCGGGGGCTGGATACCGTTGGCGAAACGACATTTTTAAAGCAGAACGGTACGACTCACCGACTGGCGCAGTCCATTTCCAGCAAACTGGAGCGCCAGCAACTGGAGGATCGTCTGACCCGCGCCGGGTTGCTCAACGAACTGAACCATCGGGTAAAAAACACCCTGGCAACCGTCCAGGCCATCGCCTCTCTTACTGTCAACAGCTCTGCGTCACTGGAATCCTTTCACAAGAGCTTCGGTGCGCGCCTGTTCGCCCTGAGCCAGGCGCACGATGCACTGGCGCGTGCAGAATGGATTTCCACCGAACTGGTCGACCTGATAGAGCAACTGCAGGAGGTGGACTCGGGGGCACACAGGATCAGCTTCGAAGGCGACCCGGTGACCCTGGAGCCGCGCTTTTCACTGACGCTTTCCATGGTGCTCCATGAACTGATGACCAATGCAGTGCAACACGGTGCGCTTTCTTCAGCGGCAGGTCAGGTGACAGTGACCTCTACGCTGACTGGCACCCCCTCTGCGCCCACGCTGAAAATCGAATGGAAGGAAACAGGCGGCCCGCCGGTCGTCGCAACCACCGTGAAAGGCTTTGGCTTGCGCTTGATACGCCGCAGCATAGAGCGAGAACTCAAAGGCCAGGCCGACATTCAGTTTGCCCGTACAGGGATCGTCTGGACAATGCTGATTCCCTGGCCAGACAAACCGGAAAGCCACTTATGAGTTCAGAATCGGACGACCAGACCTCGCTCCCCAAAGTGCTGTTGGTGGAAGACGAGACCATGCTCGCCATGTTGATGGAAATGCTGCTTGAGGATCTGGGTTTCGCGACCGCTTACCACGCCAGCACGCTGAACGAAGGCATTGAATATGCACGTAACGGCGAGTACGACCTGGCCATCCTGGATATCAACATTATTGGCGGAGACTCGTTCCCGATAGCCGCCGCCATTGCCGATCGCGGCATACCCTTCATGTTTTGTTCCGGGTACGGGCGGCTGGGGATCCCCGACACGTGGCTCGACCGACGTTGCGTTGCCAAACCGTTCAGTGCCGAGCAACTGAGCGAAGCGTTGAGTGAGCTGCTTGAGACCTGATTCGCTACTTCGGTCGGCGTCAGAGAGCAGGCCGGGGCGCTCCGGCCTGACCACTCCGATTATGAAGCGATGGTGGTTTCTTCCGGCCCCGGCCACTCGCTGTCCGGCACGTCCATGAGGGTGCCGTCCTTGACCCCATCGATCTCGTACTGGGTCAGGTAGTCCCTGAGGTGATCGGAAAACCGGTCGACGCGGGTCTCCTGCTTGCCCTCCTCGATCATGCCGGGAATCAGCAGCGCCACAGCGCCCACCCCGGCGGCGGCCAGTCCCAGGGTGCCGGCCAGCAGCGGCAAGGCGCGCACCACGCTGCCCGTCAATTGCAGGACGCCTGCCGTGCCCTCCGCCGCTGATGCCAGACCGGCCATTGCGCCCAGCGACCCGGCAGTGATACTCATGCCGCCGGCGACCAGCTCGCCTCTCCTGATCGATTTCACACCGTCAAAGATGCCATAGGCCCCTGCAGCCACTCCGGCCAGTCCGCCCAGCCCCTTGGCAGCGTTTTCCAGTTTCGACAGGTTGGTGGTTATCTCCTTGTAGATGTCCGGCTCGAGCATATCCTTGATGTCCTTGAACATCGTGGTGACATTCTTGACGCCGCCCTCGGTCAGCAAGGTAGCGCTTTGCACCGAACCTGTGGTGATGTCGACGATCTGCCGATCAGTCAGCGCCCCCGCGCCATTTGCCCCCTTGGCGATAGTGATACCGGCCATGAACAGGCCGCTGACACCATGCAGGACTCCGGCACCGGAAGCCGCCTTGATCGAAGAGTTATCGCTGAACAGGCCCAGTTCGGAAATGGACTTGGTGCCCTGACGCAACAGATCCCAATTCCCTCGAAACACGCCCAGAATCTGGTCGGACGTAGCAGGCTTGCCGTCGGCATTGGTCAGCAACTCGGGGTTGCTTTCACCGATCTGGTCGATCAGCGACCTGACTTTCGCTTCGTCCAGCGTATCGCCGCCATCCTTGCCAAAAGCCTTCTTCAGATCCTCGAAACTAGCGTCCTTGAAGACATTGTTCTGGGCAATGGCGGTGTAGTTTTCAGTCAGCTTGTCGTCGTACTTTCCTGTGAACTCGGGGTTCAGCGCAGCGTTATACATCGCCACTTCCATGCTGAACTGGCTGGTTGCCACTTCGAAGCTTTCAGTCTTCAACAACTCGTTGAGTCGCTCACCCGAGACCAGCGTTTTTTCGTAGAACGATTCGAAATCCTTATTGTGCGCAGACTTTTGCACAGCCTTTTGAATTTCACCCGGATCACTCACACCCAGCGATTCCTGAACGCTTTGAGCCGAGCTGTAGAACCGGGCCAGAGCCGTCTGCTGATCGGTCTTGCCGTCCTTGGTGTTGGCGTCCCACAGCTTGTCGAGGGCCTTGCCGGTCTTGATGTCATTGTCGTAAGTGCTTTGCAAGGCGCTTTTGAGCCCGTCGCTGCCCTCCAGCACCTTGCTCAATTCGCTGGTCGCGTTCTCGTTGTAAAACGTGACCACCTCGGGGTCCTTTTCGAGCAACGAGATATGCTCGTTGACGTCATCGAGCAGCTTTTGCGGGTCGGGATGACTGCGTACATTATTGGCAATCTGCACCTGAGACTTGTCGTCCTTCCACATGCCCGCACCGCTGCCCTCGACAATCAGGCTCTGGGCAGCCTTGAGTTCCTGCAGGACTGCGGCCTTCTGTTCTGCGGTGTAGTTCTGCGGATGCTCGAACACATCCTTGTCGAGCGCGTCGGTGCTGACCTTGTTGAGCAGATTGCCCTCTGCAACGGCTTCGAGCAGCGTGCCCACGGCACCGACGTCTTTCGGCGCGTCATTCTTGAGGAACGCCTGAATGTCACCACGGCTGGCCTTGCCATCGGTGCCTTGCTCGAGCGGGCTTTTGGCATTATCGAGCAGCGCAAAGGCGCCGGGTTGCGACCAGAAGTCCAGCGCCTCCCTGACCTCCTTGCCGAGCTGCGGATGCGTGTCCCGGTAGGTCGCCAGCGCTTCGGCGGTCAGCTCCGCAGAACCGCTCTTGCCCTTGATCGCGTCATGGTTCTCGTCGAGGATTGCTGCGTAGCGGGCGATTTGCTTCGAGGCATCATCAGCATCGGGACTGGCTTTCAGAAAGTCCTTGTAACTGCTGATGTCTTCGGTCTTCTTCAGCGCCGGCAGCGCATCGAAGCCCAGTTTGCCGAAGTCCTGCAAGCGTCCAGCCTCGGTGCCATGCTTCGCTTCGGCGCCTTTGGTGAAGCCATCGACTCGACTGTTGAACACATCGCCCCCAGACTGAATCTCACCCTTCTCGTTGTACATCGTCACCCGGTCGAGCACCTGAACCGCGCGAAAGGCTGCATTGGCGTCCTTTTCGAAATCTCCGACGCGCTCCTTGAGCATGTCCTTGACACCGCTCTGGTTGCCGAGATCCCTGAGCAGCGGATTGGCGTCGATGATCTCCTGTGCCGAGCGCGTGTCGTCCTTGGGCAGCTCCCACAAAAAGCCCAGCTTTTCGGCTTGTTCGCGAGCCTGGGTGTTGTCGCCAGCCGCCGAAATATTGCTCAATTGACCCGAGAGGCTGGAGAAACCGTGCTTGCCAAAATCCTGCAGACGACCGGCTTCGGTGCCGTTACGGGCTTCGCCGCTTTTGGTGAAACCATTGATACTGCCGTTGGCCACGTCACTGCCGACGATTCGTCCACCACTGCTGTCGAACTGTTCGATATGGGCCAGCACCTGAGTGGCTCGATAGGCTGCATCTGCGTCGGTATCGAAGTCGCCGACCTGCTCTTTGAGCATGTCCCTGACGTCACTCTGATTGCCCAGGTTCTTGAGCAAAGGGTCACCGTCGACGATACTCCTGGCGTCCCTTTCATCGCCCTTCGGCCGCTCCCACTGAATCCCGAGCTGCTCGGCCTGTTCGCGAACCGCAGGGTCATCGGCTGGCGATCTGATTTCGTGCAGTTTGCCCTTGAGGCTCGAGAAACCGTCCTTGCCGAAATCCTTAAGACGACCGGCCTCCGTGCCGTGCCGGGCATCGCTGCTGCTGGTGTAGCCATCGATACGATTATTACCGATGTCCTTGCCGGCCAGACGGTCACCGTTGGCGTCGAAGGTTTCAATGTGTTCGAGCAATTGCACGGCTCGAAACGCGGCACTTGAGTCCTTGGTGTAGTCACCGACCTGAGCAATCAGGTTTTCCCTGGCTTCCCCTCGGTCACCTCGCCCGCCGAGGTTTTTCAGCAGCGGGCTATCGTCGATGATCTGCTGAGCGGAGCGTTTGTCATCGGCAGGCAGTTGCCACTCGATACCGACCTCACGTGATTGCTGTACCGCCTGTTCCCAGGCTTTGGCATCGGTAGGATCGGTGGGTTTTTCAGTGCTGATCTTGCTAACAGTCGTCATTGTTATTTCCTTCCATTGGCCACCAGACGTTCCATCGCGTTACAACGCCGCTCGTGCAGGCAGCGCGCGCCGCTACGGATTGGCCTGGTGCGAGACGGGCCTTTGCAGGCAGAGGCACGGAGCCTGGATAACTGTCAGGCGTCCGCTATCAATTACGATTAGAAAGACTTTGCATTAAGAAGGGATGACATCACCGCGCAACTTGCCGTACACCAGACGACCGGATACGGCGCAGGAAAGAGGCGAACTTATCGTGCGTGGCTCAGCGTCTGAAGTAACAGGGCATCTTCGATTGCCGCACCGCTGGCCGTGTTATCGAATATGCACCATGTTTCGACGCCCTCTTCCACAGACGCCAGCACCTGCCGGCCCAGAAACTCCAGCCGTTGAGGGCCGTAGGCACTGTGGTAAATCTTCGGTGAGCCGTGCAGCCGCCAGTAGCGGGCGCCTGGCCATCCGCCAGGAACATGGCCCGTGCTGATCGGCGAAGGATCGGCCGCGACTCGTGCAATACGCTGATCGACCAGAAGTGCCTCGGCCCGGCACCAGGACTCATGACGCGGCTCAAGAACAAGTGTGCCGCTGTAACGACTGCACAGCGCTTTAAAAAAGCGTTCTGCGACATCCGGAATATAGTCAAGAGAAGGCGGTAGTTGAATAAGCAGGCAACCCAGTTTTTCACCCAGCTCACTGCACTGGGAAAGAAACACATCCAGTAACACTTCAGCATGCTGCAACCGTTGATCATGAGTAATCAGTTTGGGGAGCTTTACCGAAAAGCGAAAATCGTCAGGCACCGACTGTGCCCAGCGCCTGTAAGTCTGCGGACGGTGTGGCCTGTAGAACGAACTATTGATTTCAACGGTGTTGAAGCGTGACGAATAACGTTGCAGATGCGTTCCGGCAGCGGGAAATGCAGCATAGTGCTCGCGCCCCAGACTCCAGCCCGCGCAGCCTGTGCGCAATGACAACGGGGTGTTCAATACAGCACCTTGCCGGCTTCACGCATGAATATTTCCACAGTCTTGGGGCCAATGCCGTCGAAGGCTGCCAGATGTTTCTCGAAGTCTGCGCGGTCCTCGCTCGCCTCGTGGAGATTGCCGATCGTGCCCGCGTAGTCGGCGTTGAGCCTGGCACACAGCGCCAGCAGTCTATCGGCCGTGGACTCGTCATAGCGCACGTAATGCGCTTCGCCGAGCATGCTGACCAACTCGCGATGGGTGCATTGGCCCAGTTTGCGTGGCGTGTCGCGGTCATGCTTTTCGATGATCACCCGGTACGCCTCACAGGCGATGGCCGACTGAATTCGCTTGCCCATCAGAAAACTTGCAATGAGCCACTTGAACAAGGCCTTTTCCGGGTCCTTGGCAAAATCGATATGCAACTCTGCAGCATTGACGGTTCGATTCATGAAGTCCTCTGTAAGTGGCCCTACCGGTCGCGTTAGTTCGGCAGCCGGTCATGCAAAGGACCGTTCGGGCAAATGGCGTGTTGATAAAAAATCGTTACAAGTCGACCAACGGTAAACGGAGTAGCGGCTAACTGATGTCAATTAACGTGGGCGCGATTTGTGCATCGATCTCATAACAGTCATCTCATGTCACTAGACTTTCCGCTTTCCGGACAGTCAACGCGTTAAATCAGGCATGCGGTCAGGCATTGGTGTACACCCGGTAACACTGGGCGTCCGCTCAGTTACAACTGATCTGCCGAAGGTCAACAGGCGCCGGCAGATAAACAGAACATTCATCACTACATAGACACACATCGGGACCTTCATGCTCCTGCAAGGTGCGGCGGCGCAGTTATTACTTCTGACACAGGTCTAAGCATGGATTTCGAAGCAAGCGGCCATGATGAAATGGCCATTCAGGAAACAGGTGAGGCGTCACGCAGCGACGAGGCCATTCACTTTGGCTCATTCACCCTGCTTCCACGCGAATATTTGCTGCTCAAGGATTCACAGCCGGTGCCGCTGGGCAGCCGCGCAATGGCGCTGCTGGTCGCTTTCGCCACACGGCCAGGCGAATTGCTGGAGAAAGCCGAACTGCTGACCCTGGCATGGCCCAGAGCAGTGGTCGAGGAATGCAACCTGCGTGCGCAAATCGTTGCCCTGCGCAGAGCACTGGATGCCGAAGAGAACTACATTGTCACGGTGCCGGGCCGCGGCTACCGATTTGTCGCGCCGGTCAGTGTGCAGTCGGCGGTGCGCCCCGAGCCTGCGGCGCAAGTGGACACGCCCGTCAGCTTAAGCGTGCCGACAATCAATCGTCAGGTGCTTGGGCGTGACGAACTGATAGCGCAACTGTCGGAGCTGACCCTGTCCCGACGTCTGTTGACCCTGAGCGGTCCCGGCGGCGTCGGCAAAACGACCGTAGCGCTGGCACTGGCTGACAGTCTGACCGCGCAATCGGGCCTCAGCACCGCGTTCGTCGACCTGACACCGGTCAACGGCACACAACCGATATTGGGCAGAATCGCGTCCGCGCTGGGGCTCAGCGCCGAGAACGAACAACCGCTGCACGACATACCGCCATCGCTGGTCGGTCGCCCGCAATTGCTGGTCCTCGATAACTGCGAGCATGTGCTCGACGAAACCGCCGCTGCCGTCGAAGCATTGCTGGCCAATGCACCGCTGTGCTGCATCGTCGTGACCAGTCGCGAACCATTGCGTGCGCAGGGCGAATGGGTGCATGAGCTCGGCCCGCTGCAGGTGCCCGATGAGCACGAAGCGCTCACGGCCGCGCAGGCCATGGGCTATTCCGGGGTGGCGCTGTTCGTGACCCGCGCCAGAGAGCAGGACCCCGAGTTTGCCTTCAATGACGGCGACGCCGAAACGGTCGCCGCCATCTGCCGCAAACTCGACGGTAATCCACTGGCCATCGAACTGGCCGCTGCACGCGCCAGGACCTTCGGCATTCATGACCTGGTCGGCCTGCTGGACGGCAGTTTCCGGTTGCAGATGACCGGCCTTCGCACCGCCTTGCCGCGCCAGCGCTCGCTGAGTGCCACGCTGGACTGGACCTACGGAATGCTCACCGGGCACGAGCAGGCGTTGCTGCGCCAGCTGTCGATATTCAACGGGTCTTTCACCATTGACGGCGCCATGGCGATCGTCAACATCGGTTTGCCGGACGTGCGCATGACGCTGCCGATGCTCGAAAGCCTGCTGGAAAAATCGCTGCTCGGCACCTTCGATCACAGCCAGGGCAAGCGCTTCAGGCTGCTGGAAACAACACGTCTCTACGCCCACGAAAAACTGGTGCAGTTCGATGATGTGCCACGCCTGTGCCGTGCTCACGCTCAATGGGCACTGACCCTGCTGGAACACGGCAGGCAGGATCTCGAACAACTGTCCCAGGAGCTCTGGACCCAGCGTTACGGCATAGAGATCGATACCATTCGAGCGGCGCTCACCTGGGCCTTTTCGGCCGAGGGCGACCGCCAGCTGGGGGTCGAACTGACGCTGTGCAGCTCGCCATTGTGGCTGCGCCTGTCGCTGGTGCGCGAATACCAGGACTGGGTAAACCACGGCCTGCCCCGGCAGGTGGAAGAGGCACACATGGACCGTCGGCAGCGTATGCGTCTGCTGACCATGTCCGGCAGCATTCTGATGCTGACCTACGGTGCGGGACAGAAAATGCGCGAGGTCTGGCAGCAGGTCAGTGAAGATGCCGAAGCGCTGGACGACTCCGAATACCGCCTGCGGGCGTTGTGGGGAAAATGGAACGACCACACCTGCAGCAACAAGCATCTGCAGGGTACGCAGGTCGCTTCGCAATTTCTGGCATTGGGCAAGGACTATCGCATTGCTGACTGCCAGTTGCTGGGCAGACGCATGCGCGCCACCAGCGCGTTCTATATGGGCGATATGAAGACGGCGCGTCAGTCTATCGAAGAAGCGCTTGGCGCCCCGCGCTCGCCGTCCTCGCACATTATCGACATGCATTTCGACCAGCGTATTGCAGCGCAATCGCTGCGGGCCCAGGTTCAGTTGCTGATCGGTAATACCGGTCAGGCCATGGTCGCTCTGGAAACCAATGTGCAACAGGCTATTGCGCTGAGTCATCCTGCAACCCTGTGGTACACCCTGGCGATCAGTGCGATCCCGGCGACGCTGATTGCCGGTACGCTGCACAAGACGCGGCATTTCCTCAAGCTTCTCAAGCAGAGCAGCGAACGTCAGCCACTGCATGTCTGGCGCCAGCTGACCAGTTGCTATGAAAGCATTCTGGCGATCCGCGAAGGCGATGCCGCAACGGGTGTGCCGCTATTGGGAGAAGCCCTGCAGCAATTGCGCAGCCACGTGGAAACGCCTCTGCATGCGATGCTGCACACCGAGTACGCATCAGGTCTGGCGGCACTCAGACTCGAACCTCTGGCGCTGGAAATTCTCGATGAGCTTCATATTGGCGCGGTGGAAAATCATGATCGCTGGTACTTGCCTGAAATCATGCGGGTCAAGGCCCAACTGATGCTCGACCAGCCACATGACTACTCGCTGGAGGATGTGCGCACCATGCTCGCTCAAGCACTGGATACGGCGCGTGAGGACGGTACGCATTTCTGGGCATGGCGTATCAACACCGACCTCAACCGTCTGACAGTGGTACGCGGCACACCCGCTACCCGCTACAGTCCGGTGGTGCACTAGAGGTCTGGTGGTGGCTGATATCAGATCAGCCGCTGCGCCACCAATGCATCGGCTACCGCCTGGAAGGTGTTTTCCGGCACCGGGTCGCCCGCCACGCTTCGTTTTGCAATCGACTCGGCAAGGTCTGCGTCGGGCCACAGGGCAATGCCCAGTGGCGCGGCGTCGGCGAGCAATGCGGCGGACTCGTGCTGTGCGGCGCGACAGACCACTATCGGCACTGGCGTTTCGCCGCGAACATACCGCACGCCCACCACCCAGCCGCCAGCGTCGCCAATCATCAATGACGCCCGCGCCAACCCGAGCTTGGTCGCCAGGGCCTGCATTTCGCGCCGTTGGCGCTGACGTTCGCGCTTGATCATCGGGTCGCCGTCGACGTCCTTGCGTTCGCGTTTCTGCTCGCTGTGGCTCATTTTCATGTCACGACCAAACAGCCAGCGCTGCATCAGCACATCCACCGCACCGACCAGCAGAAACGCCGTCAGCACGGTGAACACCAGCGGTTTGAGGACCAGATAAAACGTCGACTCAATGCAGCCCTCACCACAGCGCGACGACTCCATTAGCGCTTGCAGGGCCTGACGCCCTACCACGTAGAACGCCAGCCCCAGCAGTACCACCTTGACCAGCCCCTTGAGAAACTCGATCAGGTTGCGCATTGCAAAAATGCGTTTGAAACCTTCGGCCGGGTTGATGCGTTTGATGTCCGGCTGAATGGGCTCCACCGAAAACACTACCCCACGCATCGTCACGATGTTGGTCAGAATCACCGCCGCGACCGTCACCGCCACCACTGGCAAGGTAATGCCGATGACGATCTGCTCGGCATGGTCGAGCAGCCGCGGCCAGACGTCGTTGAAGGGCTCGATGTAGATCAATGCCGCGAGGTCAATCAACGCCTCGACCTGCGCCCGCGCCTTGGGCAGCAGCACCGAAATACACAACGTACACAGCAGAATGACCATGCCGGAGACCAGGTCCTGGCTTTTCGCGACCTGACCCTTCTTGCGCGCATCACGCAGCTTCTTGTCCGTGGCCGGCTGGCTTTTCTCCTCGCTGGATTCGCCCATCAGCCGCCCTCGACCGCGAGCGCCTTGAGCACCTCGATGGTGCCTCGGAACTGCGCCAGTTGATCGATCATCACCGGAATCAGAAAGCCGATATAGACCACCATCAACACCGAGAAAAACAGGTTCTTGACCGGTAATGACAGGTCAAAAATATGCAGGCTGGGGGCCATGCGTGACAGGTAGGCCAGCATCAGGTCCGTGATCAGCATGGCGATCAGCAACGGCGCGACCATCAACACACCGATGCGCATTACCTGGTCGAGAATCGCCAGAATCGACGTCAGCGCCGCGCTGCTGAACAGCGGTGTGAATTCGGTCACCGGCCAGAGCTGATAGCTGTGGTAGTAGCCGTCGACCATCAGAATGAAGCCGCCGGACATGAAAAAAAGTGTGATCAGCATGACCGTGAGCAAGGTCGCCATCACGCTCGCCTCCCCCTGCCCGAGCGGGTCGACCAGTTGTTCCATGGTCGACCCACGCTGCAGGTCGATCAGTTCGCCTGCCACCTCGGCGGCCCAGAACGGGATGCCGAACAACAGCCCGATCAGCAACCCGATCAGCAATTCCTTGATCATCAATCCAGCCAGAAAGAACCCGCTGTGCTCGGGCATGGAGGTGAACGCGGAGAAAACGGGAAGGATCATCGGCACCGAGATGGCCACTGCCACGCAACCACGAATCATCCCGGTCAGGCCCAGACGGTTGAATGCCGGAGTGATGATCACCACGCCCATGGCCCGCGAGGCAGCCAGCGACGTCGAACTGATCACCGGGTAGGCAATTTCGATGAACGCGTTGGTCAGATCAGCGCCCATGGCTGTTCAACGCGTCCACAGCGGGAAATTGTCCAGCACCTGATTCCCCAGCTCCGCCACTTGCCCCGCCAGCAACGGCCCGACGAATACGATGACCAGCAGCACGCCTACCAGCTTGACCACCTGCGGCAAGGTCTGGTCCTGAATCTGGGTCAGCGCCTGCAGCAGTCCCACGCCCAACCCCACCACAATCGCCACGATCAGCGCTGGCGCGGAAAGCAGCAGCACAGTCATCAGCGCCTGATTCATCAGCGAAAGAAATACGTCCTGACCCATGACTTCAGCCCCCGTAGCTTAAAATCAGCCCATGCATCAGGCGTGACCAGCCACTGAGGGCCACGAACAGGAATATCTTCAGCGGAATTGAAATCAAGGTGGGCGAAACCATCGACATGCCCATGGCCATCAAAACGTTGGACACCAGCAGATCGACGACCAGAAACGGGATGTACAGTAAAAAGCCGATCTCGAAGGCCCGGGTCAGCTCGGAACTGACGAATGCCGGGATAAGCACCACCAGGTCATCATCGCGCAGGTCGGCACGTGCCTCCGGAGACCAGATGGTTTCGGTCGCCTGCACGAAAAATCCACGCTCGCTTTCGTTGGCGAATTTCGACAGATGTGCCTGCAAGGGCGGTCGCAAGGCGCTGCCCAATTCTTCGAGCTGCTGAACGTTCTGCAGACTCAGATCGCGGCCCTGCACCTGCCGATACATGTCGCCGATCAGCGGTGTGGTGACGTAGACCGACAGGATCAGCGCGATGCCGTAAAGCACCAGGTTCGGCGGTGTCTGCTGTACGCCCAGTGCATTGCGGATCAGGAACAGCACCACAGAGATCTTCATGAAACCGGTCAGGGTCACCACGGCCAGGGGAATCAGTCCGATGGTGGCAACGACCAGAATGATCTCGATCAAATTCGGCTGGTAACCGTTCATGAGCCGCTGAAGCCAAGCAGGCGCACGCCCAGACCATCGCCGATGGTCACCAGTTCGCCGCGACCGACGCGGCGACCGTTGACCATCAGATCCACTTCGTCATGCGCTTGGCCGGTAAAGGGCAGAACGCTGCCAGGGGCCATTTCGCGCAACTGCGCAAGGGTCAGCTCCACGCTGCCCAACTGACAGATCAGGGTCAGTGGCAACTCGTCCAGCGAGGCATCCAGATCGGCATCGTTGCTCATTTCACTCATCGGGTCATTCCTGTCAAAGGGGTACGGAGAAAATGCAGGGCTGCCGGGACGTAACGCGCCTTGCCAGACCAGCGTGTCGCCCTGGCGTCTGACGACGGTCTGGCAGTGACGTCCCAGCCGCAGCAGCACCTGCGCATCGGTCAGGGTGTCGAGCATCACCACATCGCCCGGCAGCAGGCTGCGCAGTTCGGCGTGAGTCAACGGCGCCTGCCCGGCTTCGACACTCAACGCCAGACGCAAGGCTTGCAGCGGGTCGCGCGTAACTGCGCAGTGCTGCTCTAGCAGCGTGCTCACCCGCTGGGCGCTCGCGGCGTCGAAATGGATTTTCAACGCCTGTGCCGGCTGATCACCGGCGCGTACCTCGACGGCGACCTTCAGGCTTTTATTCCGTTGGTCGAACGTGCATGGCACTACGCGCAGAGGCTCGCCCAACAGCCCTTCCAGCGGCTCGATCCAGCTCAACCAGGCCTGCTCCAGCAGCAATGCGTCAGCGTCGGTATCGATTGCCGCGCCGGGCTGCCAGCCCAACCCCGAGAGCTCAAGCAGCCGCAGCGGGATATTCAGTTCGATCCGATGCTCGCCGAGCGTGATGGCCACACGCACCGGCTGCCGGCACTCGCCACTCGCGCTGGCCCACAGCACCTGCACCGCTTGCCCGCCCAGCAGCACCGGCCAAGGCGCCCGGGCGCGGTGCAGCCGGTTGTGCAGGTCGAGTACCTCACGGTCGAACTGCGCCAATCGCGCCTTGAGCGCCTCGCGGCACGACGGATCGTCAGCAATCGGGCCGGCATACATCGTCATGGCTCGGTTCCTGATATCAGGACAGATGTCACAGCAGTTGCAGCGGTACTGCCAGGCGCTGCCGGCTGATCGGCTTCGTCACGCTGTTCGGCCAGACGTGCATCACTTCGCACGCGCTGCTCCACCAGGCTTTGCCAGGCTTTGGTTTTCTGTTGCTGCTCCCTGTGCACTTGCCTGAGGCGCTCGCGGGCCTGCTCTTCGGTCTCAAGCGACAGGGCCACGGCATCAGCATCGGCCTGCAACGCCACACGTTCATCATCCAGCTGCTGCAGGCGCTCCTGTGCCGCTCGCCAGGCACTGACCGACAGCCCCTCACTGAACCGGCCATACGCCTGCTCGGCTTCCTGAACGAGCTTTTCCCGGTGCAGACGCAAGGCTTCACGAGCCTTTTCGAGCTCGCTGTTAGCCTCACGGCAGCGTTCACGTTGTGCGGCAAGACGCGCTGTGGCGCGCTGCTCACGCAGCACGCGCAGGGCCTGCAAACTGTGCAAGTCAGCCGTTTTCATAAGTCTTTTCCATGGCAAATGCCGTTCGGCATCGAAGGAGAACATGCATGCGATCAGTCATCACAGCGAGACGTACCCAGGGTGCGCAATCAACGTTCGAATTCATGCCAGCACCTTGCGCATCTGCGTCAGGGTCAATTCCAGACTGTCATGCTCGGTGGCGGGCTGACGCAGAAAGGCCTCGATGTCCGCGTGGCGGGCAATCGCCTCATCGGCCAGCGGGTCGCTGCCGGCCGCGTATTCACCCACCTGAATCAACAGCTCGATCTCCTGGCGCCGGGCGATGAGCTCGCGCATCCGCGAAGCCAGTTGCCGGTGTTCTGTTGTCGCGATGTGGTCCATCAGGCGGCTTCGACTGCGCAGTACGTCGATTGCCGGAAAATGATCACGCTGTGCCAGATCGGCGCTCAGCACGATGTGGCCGTCGAGAATGGAACGGGTTTCCTCAGCCACCGGGTCCATGCTCGCATCACCTTCGGTCAGCACGGTATACAGCGCCGTAATGCTGCCTGATGGTCCAGGGCCGGCGCGCTCCAGCAGACGCGGCAACGCCGAGAAAAACGACGGCGGATAACCGCGCCGGGTCGGCGGCTCACCCACCGCCAGACCGAGCTCACGCTGAGCACGGGCGAAGCGGGTCAGGCTGTCCATCAACAGCAGCACGCTGCGGCCCTGGTCGCGATGATATTCAGCCTGGGTGGTCGCCACATAAGCCGCCCTGACCCGCTCGGCGGCAGGCCGATCCGAGGTGGCCACTACGGCCACCGTGCGCGCCCGCGCCGTGGCATCCAGCTGACCCTCCAGCAGTTCACGCACTTCACGTCCACGCTCGCCGATCAGGCCGATGACGATCACATCGACATTGCTGTTACGCACGATGCTGGCCAGCAGTGAGGACTTGCCCACCCCTGGCTCGCCAAAAATACCCATGCGCTGTCCCTGCGCCAGCGTCAACAGGCTGTCTATGGCGCGTACCCCAAGCGAAAGTGGCTTGACGATGCGCTGACGACTGAACGGCGCGGGTGGCTCGGCATGCAATGGGTAACTTTGCAAGCCGCTGGCAACTGCTGGTGCAGGCCCGTCGAGAAACTCGCCCATCGGGCTGATGACCCGGCCCAGCAAGGCATCGCCGACCTGCACGCCCAACGCCTGGCCGGTAGCGATGATCTGGGTCCGGGTCGACAACCCTTCCATGGAACCGATCGGCGACAAAATCGCGTCATCCTCATCGAACCCGATCACTTCGGCCGACAACTCTCGTCCGTTTCCCGGGTCGCGCAACACGCACAGCTCGCCAATCCGCACCCCGGCCACACTGGCGCGCAACAACACACCGCGAATGCTGCGCAAGGTGCCGCGCATCGGTCTGGGCTGGGCGAGCTGCAAGCGCCGCTGAAGATCGGGCAGCAGCGTGATCAGGGCCTCATTCAACAAGCATCCCCTTCTGCCAATGGCAGCAGCGCACGCCGCAGGTTGTCCAGTTGCGCATCCAGCCCGAGTTCAACGGAGCCCGCCGGGCTGCCCAGCCGCGCCTGACCGGCTGCCAGCTGATCGTCACCGACGACACTCAGCGACTTCAGCGCCGGCGGCGCCTCGTGGGCCAACCGTCGACGCAACGCTTCGACGTCGGCACGCGGCACATACAGCGTCAGCGCCTGATCCTGACGAAACGCCGACAGTGCCTCTGCGGTGCAGCGTAGCAGGCGTTCGTGGTCATCCAGCTCGCCCAGCACCTGCCGGGCAATCCCCAGCGCCAGTTCAGCCAGCGAGCTTTCCAGCCCGGCCAGGTATCGCTCGACCCCGGCGCTGGTCTGTGCCAGCAACGCTGCGACCTGCTCGGCGCCGTCCTGGCGGGCGCGCTCGAAACCTTCGGCACGGGCCTGCTCCAGCCATTGCGCGCTGTTCTCGCGAACCGACCGCGCCTCCTGATGAGCGGCCTCGACGAAGGCGTAGCCGTCGATCCAGCGGGCCGCTTCGGCAGCGCGCACGATCCGTGATGCGGGTCGGATGGGCAGATCACTCATGGTCGTCGCTCCCGGTCAGCAGGCGGGCAACGGTTTGCACCACCGTCACCTGTCGTTCATCGCCTGGCTGAGGCTGATTTTGCGCAATGTCGAGGCGCAGGCGCAGCCAGGTTTGCAGCTCGATGGGTTGGGCCTCAAGCCAGGCGGCCACGCAGCGCGCACCATCGCGATCGATGGCCTGGACGAGTTCGACAGGGGTGCGCAACAGGTTGGCGGCCCCGGCCAGGTGGCGCTGGGCAAGTGCCAGTGAAAAAGCATCGTCCCCCATTAATTGGCGGTACTCACTGACCACATCACCCCGAATCTCGCGACTCAGCGTGGCGGCATGCCAGACCGCGCCACACAAGCGCGGCAGACGTGCAAAATCTTTGTCGGTCAACAACAGCACCGCCAGGTCATCCTGCGCTGGCTGTTCCAGTCGCGGCAGCGGGTGCAGCTTGAAATGCGCATTCAGCAGTTGCTCGAAGCGTGTCGCAAAACGCGATGAATCGCGCAGCGAAGCCAGCGTGGCTGGATCGACATCGCGTTGCAGGCACTCGGCCAACCAGCGTTCCCTGACAAACGTCAGAGGCCGCTCGACAAGTGCCTGCCACTGCTCGCTATGCGCAGCAGTCATGGTGCATCACTCAATACATAAGTGCCCTCGACCCGGCGACGTTGCCAGAACTGACGACTCAGCAATCCGGCAAGCACCAGCGCGATCAGCAACAGGCTGCCGAACAGCCAGCGCGCCGCCGGAACATCATCCTCCAGCATCCACAGCCCGAAGAAGCTCGCCAGTTGCGGCTGCGCGCCGGCCTTGTCAGGGACCGCTGCCTTGATGGCGGTCACCGACACACCGTCGTAGCCCAGCCCGGAAATACCATTGGCGACCAGGGTCTTGATCTGCGGTATCAGCACGTTGATGTCGGTGCGCGGGTCGTAGCGCACCAGCACCGAGGCCGAGGACGGCGAAATCACCCGCTTGAGCAGGTCATTGTCCGGCAGCACCACATGCACCCGCGCGGACAGAATGCCGTCGATCTGCGAAACCGTGTGTGACAATTCTTCGCTGAGCGCATAGACCATCTGGGCGCGCTCCTGTACTGGCGAGGACACCAGGCCATTGCCCTTGAACACCTCGCCCATGTTGGAGAAGCTCTGCCCCGGCAAGCCGGCATCGTCCAGCGCTGCCATGGCCTCGGCGAAACGCTTTTCGTCGACCATGACCTTGAGCTGGCCGTTGTCCTGCACCTTGCGCGACGCCGGTATGCCGTCGCGCAGCAACACAGCCAGCATGGCGTTGGCTTCCCGCTCGCCAAGGTTGGTGTAGAGATCGATGTCGCAGGCCTGCAACAGGCTGGCAAGCGTGGCCACGATCAGCAGGCGCAGGACACGGCAGCGTTTGGACATGATTCATTGACCTTTGAGAAGGGTGTTGGCGGAACCGGATATCTGGGTCGCCCCGCGCACCACCATCTGGGTTTCGATGGAGTAGTCGAACATCCGTCCCAGCGACTGCACGATCTGATCGACCTGCGGCCCACCGACTTTGCCGGTCGTCTGAGCAGCGCTCGCAGCGGCTGTCGGCGGCTGACTGGCTGCCTGCGGCGCGCTGCCCTGGGTCAAGGCGTCGGCGCGCTGGGAGAACTGCCGAGAGCGGTCGATAAAGCCGTCCAGCCGCTCCATCAGGTTGGTGCCGATCTGATGCGGGCTGGCGCCCTGCGGCATCCCCTTGGACGTCTCGGCCATGTGTTCGAAGAGGTTCTGCGAAGCCTGCGGCCCCGCGCCTCCTCCCGGCGACGGCAAAGCAGCCGCCGCCGGTGACGCAGCTAGATTCACAGACATGGTCGTACCCTATTCGGAGTCGTCATCGGACTGGGCTTCGTTCAGCATTTCCTGAGCTCGCGGCATGATGATGAACTGCCCGCCGATGGTGACGGCCTGAGTGATCAGCGCTTCGTTGAACTCACTGTCGCTGGAGGCCTGTTCGGCGTTCTCGACGGCGGCGTTGAAACGCGATTCCTGACTGGAAACATTGACGTCGACATTGCTATCTACGGAGTTGACGGACATGGTTAGTGCTCCTTTTGGGGTTACTGACGGTCGGTGGCGACTTGAGTGACGACACCGCCTCGAAACACCCGCACACCGCGTTCGCGCACCACGGGTGCGGCCTCGGCGACAGGTTGACGATCCACGTGCTGCTGAATCTGCGCCAGATAAGCTGGCGGTCCGGACACGAACAGGCTGTCGTTGTCCGGGCTGACACGACTGGACATAGGCTGGCCGGAGACCTGCAAACGGGCCAGGTAGTCCTGCAACTCTTGCAGCTGCGCGCCTTGCAGGTCGAAAACCCGCGTACCGACCTCATCAGCGCCCGCGATGTGCAGAACGTTGCCATCGAAATACCAGCTCAACTGATTGGCATCGCACAGGCGGCCAAGAAACTCTCCAGCCGTTTCCCCGCGTACCGTACCGCGGGCATTGCCGCGTACCTTGTCGGAGAACACCACGATCAGGTCGAGGTTCTGCGCGAATTCGGTGAGTGCACCGCGAATATCCTGGTCGACCAGCACATAGGCATAAGGCTCGGCGAACCACTCGGGTTCACGCTCCGGCGCCGCGTTCAACGCACCGGGCAGCGAGCACAGCAGAATCACCAACAGCCTTAGCGCGATGCGCCACTCAGCCTTGAACAACGGCATGGCACCCTCCCTGCCGGTTGCGGCGCTGCCACGAGCACCGGCCCGCAGCGACGCGAAAATCCATGCTCAAAAAACGGTCGCAATTCAGCGCCGGGGCTATAAACTGGCGCTCGCCCGCAAAGGCCGTCGACGGCTGAATTGCCTCGCCCCGTCCCCTTTCACAAGAGCCTTGTCCATGCCACCTCGTTCCGTCTCCACGTTGTTGTTGCTCGGCTGCCTGACCTTGACGGCGTGCACGACCCAGCCCAAGACCGATGCCAGCTACGACCGCTTCATGCAACTGGCCGCCGACCTGGAAAAACGCGGCGACTCGACGACGGCGGCGTCGTTCTATCAGCGCGCCACGCAACAGCCTGAAGCCGGCGTCGAATCGTGGCGCAAACTCGGTGCCGCGCTGCTTGCCAGCAACGACACACGCGGCGCGGAGCGGGCCTACCAACGTGCGCTGGAGCTCAAGGCCGATGACCCTGAAGCCTTGTTGGGCCTGGGCACCGCACAGTTGCGTCAAGGCAAGCTGCAACGCGCCGTCACCGTGCTCAATCAGGCCGCCACTGCCTTGCAGCAGCCGCAGGCGTGGAACCGACTGGGCATCGCCTACATCCTCAGCGGCGAAGCGGACAAGTCCCAGAGCGCCTTCAATAGCAGCCTTCGTCTGGCACCGAGCGATCTGGACACCCGCTGCAACCTGGCCCTTGCCTATGTGCTGGGTGACAACAATAAGAAGGCCCTGGAAACCATTGACAGCGTTAGCCAGTCGCCGCTGGCGCAACCCCGCCACCAGCGCAATCAATTGCTGGTGATGGTGCTCGCCGGTAAAGAGACAGACCTCAAAAGCATGACCTTCGACGACATTCCCAAGGCCGAGCGCAGCAAACTGATCGCCGAGGCTCGACGCATCAAGGCAATACCCGACCGTGCCGAGCAGGCACGCGAATTGGGGCTGGTCGACGCTCGCTGAAATCATCGCGCCTCCCGAGTGTCGGTGTTGGCCTGCTGCTCCGCCTGACGGCGGCGCAGTTCTTCGCGGTCATAGCCATCGATGTACACTTGCGCGGCCCTGCCCACCGGGGCTGCCATGACCGGACCGGTGCTACGGCCCTGCACCACGTCCGAGCGCTGCTCGACCATCTGCAACAGAATCAGATTGCTGGCGCAGCCCGGCGGCAGCAGCGGCTGAAAATCTTCCCCTACGCCAATGTCGTCCTGCGCAGCGGGCTGCATGCACGCATCCGGCACCAGTTCCACGCGACCATCGGCGCGCGTCACCGCCGTATAACCCGGCGAATAGCTCACCGGGTCCAGGTGGGTCTTGCAGCCTGCCAGCAGGCACAGCGTCATCAGAATCGGCAGGCGTGGCATGTTTGAAATGAGGTTCATGGCCGGTTCCTGTCAGTTCATGTAAAAGCCGAACGCGCCGCCACTGCGAGGGCCGGACGCTGCAGTGGTGGCGGCGCGCTGCTTGTCCAACGGGGTGGCGGCCACACGTTCCTTGACCGGTTCGACCAGATAAGGGGTGATCAGAATCACCAGTTCGGTCTCGTTGCGCTGAAAGCGTTTGGAGCGAAACAGACTGCCGAGAATCGGCATGTCGCCCAGCATCGGTACCTTGTCCATGTCCTGACTGCTCTCGCGCTGGAACAGCCCGGCAATGGCGAAGGTCTGGCCGCTGCCGACTTCCACGCGGGTGTCGGCACGTCGCACACGGAACGAAGGCACCTGGTAACCATTGACGTCCAGCGTGGTGGTGCTCATCAGGCTGCTGACTTCAGGACGCACTTGCAGGGCAATACGGCCGTTGGGCAGCAGCGTCGGGCTGAACAACAGCGAGACGCCGTAAGGCTTGTATTCGATACCGACCACTTCACGGTTGACGGGCACCGGTACGGCCACTTCACCCCCCGCCAGAAAGCTCGCCGTCTGCCCGGTCATCGCCGTGATGTTCGGCTCTGCCAGCACCTCGAGCACGCCATTGTTTTGCAACGCCTCGAGCATCGCATCGATGTTGACGTTACCCGAGGTGAGCCCGGCGCTGATCACGTTTGACGCACCGCTGGCGGCATCGGCAGCCAGACTGCCACCAGTCAGCAGACCAAATGAAAAAGTGCCGTTATTGAACAGCGCATTCCAGTTCACGCCATAGCGCAGCAGTTCGGAGCGGGAAACTTCAGCGAAGCGAACACGGATGTTGACCTGTGCAGAGCCTGCGTAAGTGGCGCTGTTGACCGTAGACTGAAAGTTCTGGCCCTCGGTGCTCAGCAAGGCATTCAGGTCGGTCGCTTCACCGACATCCTGGACGGCGCCGCTGGCGATCACACGGCTGCCGCTGGCATTGATGCGCGCCTGACTCTGCGGGTGCAACGCCTTGAGCGGGCGGCTTACCGCTGCCGTGCCGCTGCTCACGGCGAGGCTCAGGGTCGCGGTTTCCCGCCCCTCGCTGTCCAGCGCGATCAGGCTGGTCTGCCCGGCTGTTTTACCGAACACGTAAATCACACCGGGCGATACCACTTGCAGATCGGCAATGCCTGGCTCTGCGACCATGACCGAGTCCACCGGTGCCGAAAAATGCAGAACCCGCCCTTCGCCAATCGCCAGATCAACGGTGCCCTTGGCGCCTTTGGCGATGGTTTCGGCGTTCGCACCGCCAGCGATGAGCAAGGCACTGAGCGCCAGAAACAACAGACGAATTACAGAAGCTGAACAGATCATGAGGCAGTCGCCAGAGAGGTGGCCGCGTCAGCCTTGGGGGCCGGGCGCGCAGTGATATCGGTCAGGCTGACAGTGCCGACCGCTTGAAGGTTGTATTCGCTGGCCAGCTCGCGATACGACAGCACAGGCAACTGCAGCTCGCCACGCAGGATGATGCGGCGCAGGCCGCGACGTAGCTCGGGGTGTACCAGCAATACCGTCGACTCATCTTCGGGCAGCACATCGCACAGGCGCCGCAATTGTCCAAGTACGGTCCGTCCGATGTCATCGGGCAGCGCGTCACGATTTCTGTCCTGGCGGCCCAACGCGGTACGCAATTTTTCTTCGAGGGCAGGGGCCAGCACAAATGCGCTGATCACCCGGTTGCGATCGGCATACTGGTGGCTGACCTGACGCGCCAGCGCTGCGCGCAGGTGTTCAGTCAGACGCCCGGCGTCGGCTTCGCGACCGCCCCACTCCACCATCGCCTCCAGCAATCCACGGCGGTTGCGTATCGACACACCCTCGGCAACCAGCAGCCGCAATACTTCGGCAATGCGTTGCAGCGGCAGGATGCGTAACGCTTCCTTGACCAGTTCTGCGTACTTGCCCTCAAGCTGCTCCAGCATCACGCGAGTTTCCTGAATACCCAGGAAATCTGCAGCATAGCGACGCAAGGTGCGTTCCAGCGTGGCGCGCAGGATTTCATCGGCGAACAGAAAGCCGATGCCCGCCTCCTGCAACTGATCGGCATGCTCGCGCGCTACCCAACGACCGGGACGCGAACTGATCGGCGAAGGGGCTTCGAAGGGCTCCACGGAGATAAGTTGTGCATGCAGCGGATCATCCTGCAGCAGCAGCGATGTGGCACTGAATTCACCTTCGCAGACGGGTACGCCTTCCAGTTCGACCTGAAAGCGATCTGCCGCCATCGAGCGATCCAGGTAGACGTCTGGCACCGGCACCTCGACCCCCAGATCCGTGCGAATGTCGTGACACATGGCTTCGATGCGCTGGCGCAGCGGCTGCAGGGGCGCTACCTCGGCCAACCCTGCGCCGATGCTCAACAGTACCTGAGTGTCGCGGGGACGCTCGGCTTCCTCCAGCGCGGCGACTGGCTCGGGCTCAGTCGCCGACGCTTGTTCAGGTTGCTCGACCTCTGTAGTGGGCAGGCTGGCCCGATGCTGACGCCGCCAGAGGAAAAATGCGCTGCTGCCAAGCAGAGCCGCCAGCACGACGAATACCGGCATGGGAAAGCCGGGCAGCAGCCCGACGCCAAGCAGAATCAGTGCGGTCAGCCCCAGCGCCCGATGGCTGGCCCCCAGTTGCCTGACGATCTCGGTGCCCAGGTCGCGTTCTTCGCCATCGCTGTTGACCCGTGTCACCACGGTGCCCGCAGCCACTGAAATCAACAACGCCGGAATCTGCGCGATCAGACCATCGCCGACGGTCAGCAGCGAATAGGTATGCGCCGCCTCGGCGAACGGCATGCCACGCTGAACCATGCCGATCATCATGCCGCCCAGCAGATTGACGAACAGGATCACCAGCCCGGCAATGGCATCGCCCTTGACGAACTTCATGGCACCGTCCATGGCCCCGAACATCTGGCTTTCCCGCTCCAGGCGCGAACGACGGCGTCTGGCCTCGGCCTGATCGATGTCACCGTTGCGCAGATCGTTGTCGATGCTCATCTGCTTGCCCGGCATCGCGTCGAGGGTAAACCGTGCAGCGACCTCGGCGACCCGCTCGGCGCCTTTGGTGATGACTACGAATTGCGCCACGGTGATGATCAGAAACACCACCAGCCCGACCACGACCTGGCCTGCGATCACAAAGTCGCCGAACGCCTTGACGATATGACCGGCATTGCCATCCAGCAGGATCAGACGCGTCGTGGTGATCGACAGCGAAAGACGAAACAGGGTACTGAGCAGGATCAGCGGTGGCAGTGCCGAAAATTCCACCGAATGATTGATGTAAAACGCGACGATCAGAATCAGCAGGCTGAGCGCAATGTTCAGAGCAATCAGCGCGTCCACCAGGTAAGTGGGCAGCGGTATGATCATCATTGCGATGGCCATGAGCATGAACGCGACGATGATCACATCGGTGCGTTTCGAGGCAATCTCGGCCAGCCGGTTGAGGCGGTTCATGAGGGTCATTGCGCGGCCCTCCGGGCATCCAGATAACGTCTGAAACACTGACGCGCTTCCTCCCTGCGACCGGCTTTCCACAGCGCCCGGCTACGCAACAGAATCAGCGACGCACTCTCGCCCTGCTGCTCGACCAGACGGTCCAGTGCAGCGAGCGCCCTGTCAGCATCTCCGCTGTCAGTGAACGCCAGAACCAGGCTGTGCAACAGCGCGGTGTCAGTCGGCGCCAGCTGGATGGCGATCAGCAGCATCACCAGCGCCCGCTGAGGCTGACCACTGCGGCGGTACAGATTACCGAGCCCGGTCAACAGCTCGACACATTCGCGATCCTGGGCTGCACTCATGGCTGCACCTCGGCACGCTGCTGTTCAAGCAAGAGACGCAATTCGATTTCCTCTCGAATCACCTCTTCAGCCAACTCGCGGATTTCCGGTTCTGCATCCAGCGCCGGCAGCACTTCATCAAGCACGTAGCGCAATACCTGCAACGAGCGCGCCGGGCCAAACAACGGCGCGCCGACACCAGCGGCCTGCTCGGTCTGTTCAAGCTCGCCACGCAGTGAGCGACGTACCTTGCGCTCGCGTTGATCCAGCAGCGCTTCGAATCGCGTGCCCTGTCTTGGCTGCGTCGGCGCGACACGCTCGACAGCTGGCAAGGACTCCGGAGAAGTCGGGGTAACGGGCCGCAGGTCGACTTTCATAATGTGAAGGCAAACCGTTCCTGACCACGCACCAGACGCACCTGATCACCTTCGATACTTTCCAGCGTCCAGTCGTCTGCCAGCATCGCGCCGGGATAGACACGCTTGCCATGCTCGTCAATGACATATGGGTTGCGTCCGAACCAGACGGCTTGCAGGCGCACACGTGGCGTCGCAACCGCTGCGCTCACCTGAACGTTGGGGGTCAGGACGATGCGCTGGCCAAAACGGCTGTCGAAGTCGCGCTGAATCCTTAGCCAGCTGCTTTTAAGATCAGCGGGATAACTGCCTGCCACACTCAACTGACCATCCTGCTCTTGGACACGCAATTGACCAAGCCTGGCGTCGCGCAGTGCCTGATCCAGCCAGTTCCGGGCTTCGGACAGCGTTGGCATGGAGACATCGACAGCTACTGCGGGAACACCGACGGCGCCACGATGCGCCACAGCCTCTGGCGGCGCGCGAAATGCAAATGCAGTGGCGCATGTCACCAGCAGCAACAGCGCACCCAGCATCGGCAACTTGAATGCATGCAGTGTACGGGGTGCGGCGGATGAGGCTTTTGCAGGTCGGGTGCTGCGCAGACGCAAGCGGCTTTGGCCGAGCGTCAGCTCGACGGGCAACCCGAGTCGCTGCCCGTGCCCCTCGGGGATAAGCAGACGCTTGCCAAGCGCATCCAGTGCGGTCACGTCACCGCCCAGCGCCTCAATGGCAACGAGATCATCGGAAAAGCGCAGGCGCGCATGCTGAGCAGCGATATCGGCATCGCCCAGCACCAGATCGGCCATAGCGCCACTGCCGATTGTATAGACCGGCTTGTCGAGCGTCAGGGCAACGCCCTGGTGCAAGCCGTGGAGAATTTCGAGCGATGCCACGCCATTATCCTGCTCGGCAGCGTCTGGCGTTGCGCTCAATGAAATCAGGGCTGTCATGATCGAGTCACCACCGTGTGATTTACCGGAAACGGCACGTCAGAGCCGGGTAAAGCTGTCGATCGAAAGACGTTGTGCAAATCATGCAAGAAGCGAGTGTGGGCGGCAGCGCCGCCGCCCACACCACGACATCAGTTCTGAGGACGTTGCTTGGTAGCGTCCAACTCTGCCTTTTTGGCAGTGGAGATTTCAGTGATCTTGGCCGACTTCTCGATAGCCATGTCAAAGGTAGCGGACATCTTTTCGATTGCCGCGTCCGAATTGCCGGAGCTTACCGGTGCAGTCTCACTCATGTTGTTTCTCCTTGCTTAGAGGGGGAAGTTTCAACTGCCAAGAGGCAGAGCAATATGCCATCACTGAACAGTGAGTCCGGGACTGTTACTTGATGATCCCAACGAGAAGCGTGTTCACTGTTCCGCCAGATCGATACTACGCAAGGAGGATTAACCGATGCTGTGAAAAGTTGTGAAATTGGTTTTCACAACCCGTTAAAACAATTAACCAACAATGATATCAAAATGATACTTATTACTGCATTATTTCTGGAAAGACAAAGTTTTTATGTGTCCGCCGAACCGAAGGCGCCGTACTACGTGCCCTGCAGGCATACGATTTGATACTCGACAAGCGTGTGAAACGTTGTGAAAACGCAGGCATTGATCTTCCTTATCGCCCGCCAAGTGTTAGTGTCTGCTCATTAAGCTCACTGACTGGACATGCGTAAAACGAGAACCCGTTCAAACTATAGAAGTGTGAACTCGTTTTAACCACGCCCTGTGCAAGATGTTTGAAACTGCATCGTCGCCACCGTGTATTGCCTGAATATCGAGGCTGCTGCGCAACACATGGCGATTTTAGCGATCGGTCGAAGTACCCCCCTCCAACGGCCAATCGCATTGACTGCCCACAACAGGAGTTACCCGCCATGTCGACGTCAACGGTCAGCCCGACACCCTCCCCCAGCCCTGCTCCGGGGGGGAACGCAAACATCCGCTTCAATCAGGTGCTGCAATCGAGCAACCGCAGCAGCACCTATCGTCCTGCCAGCGCGACCGAAAAAGCGCCTGCGCTGGGCGATTATGCGTCCATAGAAAAGCCGGGCACTGTCGCAGCCGATACGGTTCGCTATGTGACCGAAAAAGGTGATCACGTTCTGGTCTACCGGTCCACCAGCCCGGCGCTTTACCAGCAAGTGGTAGCGGATCAACCCAGGCTTGCCGGCTTCAAGACCAGCGTGACGCAGGGCTACAAGCCGGCTGCGGCAGATGCCGAGGCGCCACCGAACCTCGGTGGCTACCTGCGCATCGGGGCACCGGATGAAATGGGGCCGGGCCTGATTCGCTATGAGGCCGCCGACGGCAGCAAGATCATGGTGTCGCAACAGGACAACCCGGAATTGTTCAAGCAGGTCGCGTCGGATTTCAAGTCGCTTTCCGGCATAAACAGTAGCCAGCAGGATGGCTATCGGGCGGCTGGCGCGGATGAAAAAATCCCCGCCAAACTGGGCGATTTCGCAGAAGTCGGTCCGGTCGACGAGGTCGGACCGGGTGTGATGCGCTTCGTTGACCGGGACGGCAACAAGATTGTGGTGTCAGGGCGCGACAACCCCGAGCTGTACGCTGCCGCCAAAGATGCCTACAACTCGCTGACCGGCCTGAGCAAAAGCGAGTCGGAAGGTTATCGTCGCGCGGGTGACAACGAAGTCTGGCCGCCCGTGTTCGGCACCACCGTCGGCCCGCTGAATGAGGCCGGCCCTGGCACCATTCGCTATGAACACAACGGCGAAAAAGTGGTGGTCGCCCGTGATGACAATCCCAACCTGTTCAAGTTTTTGACAGGGCTGCAAAGCGTCGTTTCAGACCCCGAAAAAAGCGCAGCGCTGGAAAAGGCGGTCAATGAAGGACAACTCCTCGCCGACGGCAACACGCCTTTACCGAGCCTTAACGACATCACCGAGTTCAATTGGATACCCGGCCAGGAAGGCAGCCAGATCAGCTACAAGAATCAGAGCGGCGAAGTGATTGTCGTGACCCAGGCACTGACCCCCGATCTGTTCGACAAGGTCACCTCGCTCAAGGACGCTTGGGACAAGATCAACAGCAGCCGCGAAGAAGGCTACACGTTGGCAGGCCCCAACGACTTTCTGAAAAATCAGGACATCACCATCGGTTCGCCAGACGAGCTGGGTTCGGGGCTGATCCGCTTCGAGAACGACGACGGCAAGTTCATCGTCTCCAAGGACGCCAGCCCCCAGCTGTATGACGACGTGGTGCAGAAATGGAATGAGCTGGGCACCGGCAATATCAGTGAAACCCGCAGTCGGCATAACCTGCCCGGTGCGTCCGAAGTTGACCTCATGGGTCAGAAAACCGGTGTGAAGGCTGACAAGGATGACGAAAAATCCGAAGAACTGAATGTGGGTGAGCTGGCGACCAAGGAGCTGCTCGACCAATACCGCGAAGGCGTAAAAAACGGTGATATCCCCAAGGACGATCCGCGCGCCAAGCTGGTCCGGGCCATCGAAGCGCAGGCCGCCTACGACAATGGCCGCGGCCTGACCGGCTACGAGGAGGCACAAGGTGCATTCGGCGGCACCTGGCGAGAGTTCGACAGCAAGCAGACTCAGCTGAGCTCGGCAGATATGCACGACATCATTGACGGTGGCAAGCTGCAGGAGCAACTGACTACGCTGTTCTCCGACCCTACGGTGCAGCAGGACTACCAGACCAAACTGACCGATGCCGTGAACAAGGTGCCCAACAAGGACGAGATCAAGCAAAAACTGCTGGACCTCACGGCGAGCCCCGACTACGTACTTTACCTCAAGGACTTGCAGAAACAGGGGCTCGGCCAGGAAGCGCAAAAGGACCTGAGCGACACGTTGTCCTCACTGGCACTGGTCGATCCCGAAGCCGCCAGCAAGGCCGCGCAGTCCATCCAGGCCGACGGATTGACCAGCGACCTCAATGACCTGGTGGCAGACCCGTCGAAGATCAGTGACGAAAACAACGCCCTCGCCACCAAGGATCTGTTCGGCCTGCTCAAGGCAGAACTCAAGGGCTTTCTGGTGGACATGCCGCGCTTCCTGCAGCCGACGTTCGAGAAATTCATCGAGGAAGGCGTCGTGGGCAACGCCAAACCTGCTGATATCGCCAAGGCGCTGAAGGAAGTGGGCGATGCTTATCAGAAAAACGGCAAAGTCAGTGAGGCCGATATAAAAACTGCCCTGTCCAAGCCTTACATTCCAGTCGCCGATCGCGGCAAGCTGGGCGAGATTTTCAACACGCTGAACAGCAAGGGTGTCATGGGCTCCGTCGCGGCTGGCGTGTCGTTGTTCTCGGCCATTTATCAAATGGTCGGTAACGGCGGCAAGCTCGGTGAGACACCGCTCCAGCGCCTGGCCATTGCCAAGGACTTCCTCAGCTTTGCCGGTGGCGCCAGCCATTTTGTGCGCCTGGCCGACAAGGTGGGTGACCTGATGGGCAAAGGCGGCCTGGTTGATTTACTCGGGCTGGACAAGACCGTGCCGGAAATCTGGGGCAAGCAGGACATGAAGCCGCCGAAGGTTGAAGTCAGCCCCAGCGGTCTTTCTGCGGCACGGCTCGACGAGATCCGCAACGCACTGGACATCCCTGATGACACCCGAATGGCCGTTATCGGTGACCTGACCGGTAGCGCTGAAAGCGAACGCACCGCGATGCAAGGCATTTCTCAACGACTGGACAGCGAGACCAAATTGAAGCCGGGGATGGCCAGCAAGATTGCCGGTTCGGTGGTCAAGGTTCTCGGTCCGGCGACGGATCTGGCCGGCGGTTTTGCCGACATCGTGCTGGGAGCGTTTACCATCAGGGACGGTGTCAAATCCGGTGACAAACTGGCTCAGGCCGCAGGCGGTCTGCAAATTGCGGGCGGCGCGTTCGGGGCTTCAGCCGGCGTGCTGGGCACCGCCGCGCTGGTGGGTGCAGGGGGCGCTGCGGCCACGGCACTGGCCGGACCGTTCTTTCTGGTCGGGGTGGTGGTTGCAGTGGTCGGCGGGATCATCGGCTACTTCGTGGACCACAACAAAAAGCAGAAAGCCTCCGAAAAGGAAAATGACTGGTATCGCGATCTGGCAGCTGACGGCCTGTTGCAGGCTGACTGGGGTGACAAGGTCGAATACGCACACTATTCGATCCATCACTACAGGGAGCGCGAAGCACCGGAAGACGATAGCCTGTTTCGTTTCCAGAGTGCCGAATGGGAGCATTTCGACGAGACGCCACAAAAGGACGGTTCATCGAGCAATCGTCTGGATGACGAGCTGCATGTGGAATACGGCGAGACGCATGAATCACCGGATCAACAGCAGCGTGAAGACTTGAGAAACGCACCCCGCTGGACTGGCCCGAAAATCTGAGTCTCCTCTGCGCAAACGACTCCAGAGCCGCCATACCAAGCGGCTCTGGAGTCCGCCGCTCTGCGGGACGATCAAAGCTTGCCGATCTCTCCGGTCGCCTCGCCAATGGTCGCCAGCGTAGCCTCGATATCGTCGATTGCCTGTTCAAGCCCGACGAACGATTGCTGGATTGCTTCGCGGGTGTCTACCGTCTGCTGACCCCGTAAACGCTCAACGCGCTCCAGTTCACTGAGCTGCAGGTTACGCACCTCTTCCCTTAACGTTTGCAGCGTCTTCCAGACCAAACGGAATTGTTGCTGGCTGTCATGTCCCACCTTCGTATCCTCTGTCGATCGGCTCAAGGGCAAGGTTGAGACAGCCTGCAAACCGAATACTCCACTTTATTGCGCGCTATGGAACTGAAACCGCCGCCGGTCAGGCTCGATGTCCATCGTTTTGAATTTACCGCCGTTATCAGGATCACTTTTTCATGCCTGTAACGACTGCTGTCGCTGCAATATCCTGAATGAAGCTTGCTTGCGCAGTGTAGAAAGCAGCGTCGTCGCTGACGGTCCAGGCTCGAACGAGCGAATGAACAGACCAGCGCTTACCCTCTTTGGCCTCTAGCCTTCTGTAGCGTCAATGAAAAGGAATTTTCCACCATGGCCACTCCCGACACCTCATCACTGCGCCGTGCGATCACCGCCCCCATGCTGACCCTGTTCATTCTTGGCGACGTCCTAGGTGCTGGCGTCTACGCATTAGCCGGCACGATAGCCGGACGCGTCGGCGGAGCCATCTGGGCGCCCTTGCTGATTGCCCTGTGCTTTGCCTTGCTGACCGCAGCGTCCTACGCCGAACTGGTGACCAAATACCCGCGTGCGGGCGGTGCTGCGGTGTACGCCGAAAAAGCCTTCGGCAAGCCGCTACTGTCGTTTCTGGTTGGCTTTTCCATGGTCGCGGCAGGCGTTACCAGCGCTGCCGGGCTGGCCGTGGCATTCGCCGGCGACTACTTCCAGGCGCTGCTCGACTGGCCTGCGCAGTGGGTCTGTGTGGCATTTCTGGTCATCGTCGGCCTGCTCAATACACGCGGTATCAAAGAGTCGCTTTCAGCCAATCTGGTCATGACGGTCATCGAGCTGAGCGGTTTGCTGATGGTCATCGCTGCAGCCGTGTGGTTCGTCAGCCAGGGCCAAGGCGTGCCGCAACGGGTGTTCGAACTGGACACCGCCTCACCTGCCACGGCGATTCTCGGCGCATCGCTGCTGGCGTTCTATTCGTTCGTGAGGTTTGAAACCTCGGCCAATCTTGCCGAAGAGATCAAGGACGTGCGCAGGGTCTATCCACGTGCCCTGTTCGGCGCGCTGCTGGCGGCGGGTGCGGTGTACATGCTGGTTGGCGTGGGCGCGGCGATGGTCCTGCCCGTTGATCAATTGAAAGATTCGCAAGCCCCCCTGATGGACGTGGTCAGTGCCTCGGGCCTCGGCATACCTGCGCCCTGGTTTGCGGTCATTGCACTGATTGCGGTGGCCAACGGCGCGCTGCTGACCATGATCATGGCCAGCCGGCTGACCTTCGGCATGGCGCGCGAAGGCCTGCTACCTGCTGTGATGGGTTCGGTACTGCCCAAGCGCCGCACGCCGGGGCTGGCGATTCTGGCGACTACACTGGTGGCCATTGCCCTGTCCTTCACCAGCACCCTGACCATCCTCGCCGAAACCGTCGTGCTGTTGCTGCTCTTCGTGTTTCTCAGCGTGAACATCGCCGTGCTGGTACTCAAGCGCGACAAGGTCGAAGCCGGGCACTTTGAGGTGCACTGGGTTATCCCGCTGCTGGGCATTCTTTCGTGCCTGTTGCTACTCACTCAGCAAGGTCCGGAAACCTGGCTGCGGGCAGGCATCATGCTGGCGGTCGGTGCAGCGCTTTACGGACTGACCCGGCTGGGCAGCTCGGCGCTGGCTTCGCATTCACGCTGAAACGCGTCAAACACGAATCAAGAGCGCACTATCACAGTAGCCACACTTTTGGCGGTTGATGAAGCGCAGTAACAGACTGAATCAGGTATGAAGCCGGAAGCTGATTCAAGAGAACCAGCGCCCGGACGACTTAGCGCCGTTTCATGCGGTCGATGATCACCGCCAGCAACAGGATCGTGCCGCGGATCACATACTGGTAGAAGGTGTCGATGTTCTTCAGGTTCATCGCGTTCTCGATGATCGCCAGAATCAGCACCCCGGCGATCACATGACGGATCATGCCGATGCCGCCACTCAGCGAAACCCCGCCCAATACGCAGGCAGAGATGATCGTCAGCTCGAAGCCCTGCCCGATCATCGGCTGACCCGAGGTCATGCGTGAAGCCAGCACCACACCCGCCAGCGCACCGACCAGGCCGTGGACGGCGAAGATGATGATCTTCGTACGGTCCACGTGGACACCTGCCAGCAGCGCGGCTTCCTGGTTGCCGCCGATGGCCATGGTGTTGCGCCCGTAAGTGGTGTAGTTGAGCAACCAGCCGAAGAATATGAAGCAGGCGATGGTGATCAGAATCGGTACCGGCACGCCGTATATCTGGCCACTGCCAAAGATGAAGAAGTCCTCGTTGGAGACACCGACAGCCTTGCCGTTGGAGAAAATGTACGCCAGGCCGCGCACGATCTGCATCGTTGCCAGGGTCGTGATCAGGGCATTGATGCGCAGCTTGGCGATCACGATGCCGTTGATCAGGCCCACGACCAGGCCGAGCGCCAGGGCTGCCGAGACGCCCAGAAATACACTGTCGGTGTCGCGGATGACGATACCGGCGATCACCCCGGAACAGGCCAGCACCGAACCGACCGAGAGGTCGAAGTGCCCGGACGCCAGGCAGAAGAGCATGGTGCAGGCAGCGATACCCACCGTGGAAATCGCCAGGCCCAGACCGCGCATATTCAGCGGCGACATGAAGTTATCGATGAACACGGCACACAGCAGGAAGATCCCCACGGCCGCCAGGAGCATCACCCAGTCATCGGCAAAACGACGCAGGTTCATGCCCTGACGGGGAGCCTGCAGGCTGGATTCGGTAGACATACGCACCTCTTTTTTATTGTTCATGGTCAGGGACCGATTGTCAGCCGCGCGTGCGAGGCAGAGCCAATTGCAGGAGTCGCGACTCGTCGGCTTCGTCGCGATTGAGTTCACCGGTGATTGCGCCTTCGCTCATCACCAGAATGCGGTCTGAAATGCCCATCACTTCCATCAGATCGCTGGAGACCACAATCACCGCAATACCGTCGGCGGCCAGATTGTGAATGATCTCGTAAATCTCGGACTTGGCCCCGACGTCGATCCCGCGAGTCGGCTCGTCCAGCAGCAGGACTTTCATGGGCATCGACAGCCAGCGGCCAAGAATCGCCTTTTGTTGATTGCCGCCGGAGAGGTACATGATCTGCTGCTCGGGGGATGGCGTCTTGACGTTCATCGACTTGATCTGGCTGCGTGCGTTGTCACGCTCCCAACTGCCCTGAATCAGGCAACCGAGATTCACGTGCCGGGGGCGCGCACCGATGTTGATGTTCTCCGCGACGCTGGACAGCGGCACGATGCCTTCTTTCTTGCGGTCCTCCGGGCAGAGCAGAATTCCGGCCTCGATGGCATCACGCGGTGACTTGAGTGTCAGCGGTTTGCCGTCCAGTTGCAGGGTGCCTGCAGAGCTGCGGGTAAGGCCCGAGAGCAGGCGAAACAGCTCGGTACGCCCGGCGCCGACCAGGCCGAAGAAGCCCAGCACTTCGCCTTTCTGCACGGAAAAAGTGACCGGCTCATGCAGACCCGGTCCCAGCAGACCGGTAACCCGCAGGCTTGGCCCCTGATGCTGGCGCGGACGGTAGTTATAGATGTTCTGGATATCGCGACCGACCATGCAAGTCACCAGTCGGTCATGGTCGAGATCGGCCATTTGCTCGAACGTCTTGACGAAGCGTCCGTCCTTGAACACCGTCACCGCATCACAGACGCGGAAGATTTCTTCCATGCGATGCGACACGTAAAGAATCACTCGGCCCTCATCGCGCAGGCGCACGATGATTGCCATCAGTCGGTCGATCTCACGCGCCGACAGGCTGCTGGTGGGCTCGTCGAAGGCGATGACGTGGGCATTGCGCGACATGGCTTTGGCGATCTCGACCAATTGCCGCTGGCCCAACGAAAGGTCGCCCAGGCGTGTGTGCGGGTCAATCTCGTCAGCCAGCCCCTTGAGCAACTCGCCGGCACGGCGATACATCGCACCGCGATTGATCAGCCCGAAGCGATTGGGCATGTGCCCGAGCAGCAGGTTCTCGGCAACGGTCATTTCCGGCACCAGATGCAGTTCCTGGTGAATCACCGCCACGCCCGCCGCGATGCTCTCGGCGGTGGACTTGAACTGATAGCTCTGCTCGCCGATCTGCAAGGTGCCGCTGTTGGGCTGATAAGAGCCGCCGAGAATTTTCAGCAGCGTGGATTTGCCGGCACCGTTCTCTCCCATCAATGCGTGAACACTGCCGGGCCGCGCTTCGAAACTGATGTCCGAAAGCGCCTTGACGCCGGGGAAGACCTTGCCGATGCCGTTGAAGCGCAAGGCACCGCCTGTGGCGTATTGCTCGATAGCCTGTTGCATGAACCAATCTCCTCGCACGTGTGAGGGGCCTGAACATCAGGCCCCTCGTTCAGCTCACTTCCACAGACCGATTTTGGTCAACACTTCCTGAAAGTTGGCGCGGGTGATCAGTGTCACGTCGTCCATGGCGGTGTACTTGGGTGGCTCCACGCCCTCGGTGACCCACTTATAGACGTAAAGTGCGGTGTTGTAGCCTTCCTTGTCCGGGCTTGGCAGCATTGAGCCAAAGAAGCCGCTATCGGGTTTTTTCAGTTCCTCGATCGCATCAGTACCATTGATGCCGATCCCGATGACTCTGTTTTCTTTCGAGGTGGGGCGCAAGCCAGCGGACTCGGTAGCGCGTATGCCGCCGATGACCGTGTTGTCATTCATGCCACCGATGATCAGGTTCTTGAAGTCACTCGGCAGCTTGACCAGAGCCGAGTTGGTAGCCTCCATGCTGCCAGGTACATCAAGGGTTTTCTGTGCGGTGAACAGAATGTGATCTTTCGGCAAGCCGGCTTCTTCAAGCGACTTCACCGAACCATCCGTACGTTTTTTGCCGGTATCCAGCTCGTTGTAGGTGTTGATGATCGCGTAGGTGCCCTTCCAGCCATCCTTGTCCCACTCGCGTTTCTTCGCTTCGGTAGCCATGGCGGCGCCCTGTTTCTGGCCGACCTCGAATGCAGCCATCCCCAGGTAAGGCACGTCCTCCATGAAGTTGCCCTTGGCGTCGACAAAGCGATCATCCACGGCCATGACTTTCAATCCCAGCGCTTTGGCCTTGGCCACGATCGCAGGGCCGAGCGACACGTCAGGCGGGCAGATCACGAAGCCCTTGGCACCGTTGGCAGCGAGATTATCGATAGCGGTCAGGGTCTTTTCACCGTCTGGCACGGCAATCTTGATGACGGTAAAGCCATGCTCCTTGCCGGCTTTTTCGGCAGCTGCCCATTCGGCCTGGAACCACGGTTCTTCAGCCTGTTTGACCAGAAAGCCGATTTTGACTTGTTCGGCAGCGGAAGTGATGCCACTCATGCCCAGAATGGCGGTAGTGACAGCGACACAGCACAGGGAACGAATCCCGTGACGACTCAACATAGCTAGCTCCTTATTTTTATTGAATAGCTACAACGTTCAGCGAGGTGGCGGTCGAGAACGCGAATGCGTCCGAAACCGGTCAAATAGTCATACCATATAACGGGTGACTGCTATGTAACCTAATGTCACCCTTGCATCTACAACCACGCTCCCGTCGTAAACAGACGGCGGCGCGACATGTTTCTCAACCTTTCAACCGGCGAAACGCTGACACGGCGTGCCCTTGACGCCGACCTGCGCCATCAGCAGCGCGCCGTCGAAACGACCCTTTGCATCGGCAGGTGCGGCACTGGTGACGTACAGCGTTTCCAGGTCAGGACCGCCGAATACACAACTGGTGGGATGGCTGACTGGTAACTCGACAACCCGGTCAACGCTGCCATCCGGGGCAAAGCGGATCAGGCAATTGCCACCCCAGCGCGCATTCCAGACATACCCTTCGGCATCCATGGCCGAGCCGTCGGGTGAGCCTCGATCGTGTTTTGCCGCCCATACCTTGCGTGGCCCCAAAGCACCGTCTGCGAGCACCGGATAGTGATAAATGACGTCGTCCAGGGTATCGGCGCTGTACAGCACGCTGCCCTCTTCATTCCACAACAGGGTGTTGACGATGCCCTGCCCGTCCAGCAAACGGGTCACACGAGCATCAGGTTCAACGCGGAACAACCCGCCTGAACGCCGCACTAGAGGCACGTCGCCGCCCTCGGCATCGATGTTGTTCTGCATGCTGCCAAGCCAAAGGTGGCCGCGTGCATCGCAGCGGGCTTCGTTGGCGCGATTGCCGGGAGTGGGGTCTGCCACGCAGAACGGCAGCAAGGAGGTCTTGTCGGAGTCCAGGTCCAAACGATAGACGCCGCTGGCCAGTGTCACCAGTGCATCACCCTGCTCGGTCGGAATAAAGGCAGAGACCGGCTCGGGCATGCGCCATTGGCGGATCTGTCCAGCGACCAGCCGACACACCAGAAACCCGGAAATGTCGACCCAGTACAAAGCCTGCTCCTCGGCATCCCAGAAGGCGCCTTCGGCCAGCTTGAAGCGGTGCTCGGAAACGGGCAGCCAGTTCATGAAAAATGTCCTTTGTTATTGTTGTAAAGGCACTTTTGGATGTTTGTGTCGCGCTCTTGTCAAACATCTGCCTGCGCCGAGCCGTTGCACGGCGTTCGGGCTGCCTGACAAAAAAACCGGCAGATCGGCTAAGGTGGGTCACAAGCCTTCAGCGACGATGACACTACTAAATAGTATTACAATTTATTTTTCAAGCTCCATTTTATAGGCTATACATCCATGCATCGGCTTGAATCCGATCAAATAGTCTTACCAATAACAATAAAAGCAGGCAGATCAGATGAAAAAACATGCGCTCCTCAGCACCCTTGGACTGTCCTTGATGATCAGCACCCTGACCGCACAGGCCGCGGCACTCTCCAGCGAACACAGCACGTTTGGCCAACTGCCCGACGGCTCTGCCGTCGAAAAATACACCCTGCGCAACAGTCACGGCGTGCAGGCCAGCATCATCACCTACGGCGCGACGCTGCAATCGCTGCTGGTGCCTGACAAGGCCGGAAAGGTCGAAGACATCGTCCTGGGTTTCGACGATGTGCAGGGCTACCAGAACAACGGTACGGTTTATTTCGGCGCGACCATCGGCCGCTTCGGCAACCGGCTGGCAGGCGGCAAATTCAGTCTGGATGGCAAAACCTATCAGGTCCCGCTCAACGACAAGACCAACGCGCTGCACGGCGGCACGCAGGGTTTTGACAAGCGCCTGTGGAAGGCAGAAGAAACCAAGACTGGTGATTCGGTCGGCGTGAAACTGACCTATCTTTCGCCGGACGGCGAGATGGGTTTTCCAGGGGCCCTGCTGACCGAAGTGACCTATAGCCTGAATGAAAAGAACGAGCTGAAGATCGACTACCGCGCCACCACCGACAAACCGACGGTGCTGAACCTGACCAACCACAGCTATTTCAACCTGGCCGGCGCTGGCAGTGGTGATGTGCTCAAACAGGTCGCCACCCTTCACGCCTCGCACTACACCCCGGTCAACGACAAGCTGATCCCGACCGGCGAACTGCCTGCCGTGGCTGGCACGCCCATGGACTTCCTCAAGCCCACCGCGTTCGGCAAACACATCAAGGATGATCATCAGCAGTTGAAATACGCCGAACCCAAGCAAGGCGGGTTTGATTTCAACTGGGTGCTCGACACCAAGGGTGACGTGAAGAAACTGGCCGCCGAGGTCAGCGATCCGCAGTCAGGCCGCAAACTGCAACTGTTCACCACAGAGCCCGGCGTGCAGCTGTACACCGGTAACTTCCTGGACGGCAGCATTCACGGCAAGGCTGGCAAGGTCTACCCGCACTGGGGCGCCTTTACCCTGGAAACGCAGCACTATCCCGATGCGCCTAACCAGCCGAAATTCCCCAGCACCCGACTGGATCCTGGCAAGGCCTACACCCAGACCACTGTGTTCAAATTCCTCAACGACTGAGGCGTTGAGCTGCCCGGCGCCTGCAATCAGGGCACCGGGCAGCTTCAGGCTTACTGATTGCGCTTCATTGCCGCAGTCAGGGTATCGACGTTGTAACGGAACATCTTCGCGTAGGTTGACGCCGGGCCGTCGGCTGGCGACAGGGATTCCACGTACAGCTCACCCCCTGGCTGAGCGCCACTGGCTTCGGCTATCTGCTTGACCAGGCGCGGGTCGCTGGAGTTTTCGAAGAAGTAGGCACTGACATGTTCGGTCTTGATCTGACGGATCAGTTTCGACACATCGGCGGCCGACGCCTCAGACTCGGTAGACAAGCCCAGCGGCGACAGGAAGGTCACACCGTAGGCATCGCCAAAGTAGCCGAACGCGTCATGAGAGGTGAGGATCTTGCGTCTGGCAGCCGGAATCGAACGGATCTGATCGCGAGCGTAGGTATCCAGTTGCTGCAACTCGACGATGTAGCGATCACCATTGGCCTGATACACGCTGGCCCCTTCCGGATCGGCTTTCTTCAGCGCCGCGACGATGTTGCGCACATAAATCACGCCATTGGCCGCGCTGTTCCAGGCATGCGGGTCGACAATGCGTTTGCCGTCCTCATCCATGCTGCGGGTCTTGATGCCCTCGGACAGCACCACCGGCTGCCCCTTGTAGCCTGAAGCCTTGATGAGACGATCCATCCAGCCCTCCAGATGCAGGCCGCTGACAAATGCCAGATCGGCGTTTTTCAGCGCCTGGGCGTCACTCGGTGTCGGCTCGTAGACGTGAGGATCGCCGTTCGGACCGATCAGCGATCGAACGTGCACGCGATCACCGCCGACCGTACTGACCATATCGGCAATGACCGTGAACGAAGCAACGGCTTCCAGCGGTTTGGCCTGGGCCAGGCTGGCGAATGCCGACAGCGCCAGTGCAGCCAGGGAACTCAACATCATCAATCGTTTCATGACGTACCTTTTCAGTGAGCCAGGTGAGGTTTGGGAAACAGCCGACGCACGATGCCCGTGCGCCCGAACAACAGGGAGATGCCGTAGAACGCACTGGCCGTGAGCACGATGGCCGGCCCCGAGGCGACGCCAAGGTGGTAGGAAACGATCAGCCCGATCAGCCCGGACAAGGTCGCCAGCAGCGTCGAAATCACCATCAGGCCACTCAGCGAGTGGGTCCAGAAACGTGCGGCGGTTGCCGGCAGCATCATCATGCCCACCGCCATCAGGGTGCCCAGCGCCTGAAAGCCTGCGACCAGGTTGAGCACCACCAGCAGCAGGAACAACACGTGGTACAGCGAGCCACGCCCGCCGACCGCACGCAGAAAGCCCGGATCGAAGCACTCCAGCACCAGCGGGCGATAGATGATCGCCAGCAGAATCAGGGTGAAGGAGGCAATGCTGCCGACCATGTAAATAGCGGTGTCATCGATGGCCAGAATGGTGCCGAACAGTACGTGCAGCAGATCGACGCTGGAGCCGTGCAGCGAGACAATCAGCACCCCGGCGGCCAGCGAGGTCAGGTAGAAGCTGGCAAAGCTGGCGTCTTCGCGTAACGAGGTCAGTCGACTCACCAGACCGGACAGCAAGGCCACTGCCAGCCCGGCGATCAGGCCGCCGAACCCCATTGCCGGCAACGACAGCCCGGCGACCATGAAGCCCACCGCCGCGCCCGGCAGCACCGCGTGGCTCATCGCATCGCCCACCAGGCTCATGCGCCGCAACATCAACAGCACGCCGACCGGTCCCGAGCCGATGCCCAGAGCCAGACACGCCACCAGCGCGCGGCGCATGAAGCCGAATTCAATAAACGGCTCAACCACCAGGCTATAGAGCATCATGCGTCGTCCTCGGCATCACACAACAAGGCATCCGGGCTCCAGTACTCAGCCATGTTGCGCGCCTTGCGCAGGTTGGCAACGCTGAGCACTTGCGCTGTCTCGCCCCAGGCGATGGCTTCGCGAGCCATCAACAAGGTTTGCGGAAAGTGCTGACGGACCTGTTCGATATCGTGCAATACGGCAATCACCGTGCGCCCCTGCCCGTGCCAGGCACGCACCAGTTGCAACAGATCACGCGTGGTGCGCGCGTCGATGGCGGTGAACGGCTCATCCAGGAGGATCACCGACGCGTCCTGCAACAGCAGCCGGGCGAACAGCACCCGCTGAAATTGACCCGACGACAGCGAGCCCACGCTACGCCCTTCAAACCCCTCGAGGCCGACGGTCATCAGCGCCTCGCCGGTCAGACGCGCATGATTGCGCGTCAGACTGCGAAACGGGCCGATACTGTGCCAGGCGCCCATCGAAACCGTATCGGCGACACTCAGTGGAAAGCTGCGATCGATTTCCGCGGCCTGCGGCAGATAGCCAATCGTGCGGGTTGCCAGACGCCCGCGGTCGACGCGTCCCTGAGCAGGCTTCATGGTTCCGGCGATGGCCTTGATCAGCGTCGATTTGCCCGCGCCGTTGGGCCCGACGATAGCAGTCAGGCTACCGGCCTCGAAGCGCCCGCTGATGTGGTGCACGGCCGGACGGCGTTCGTACGCCACGGTAAGGTTTTCCAGAGCGATGGCGGCACTCATGGAACTGCCACCGACCAGCCAATCGCCAGCCAGAGCAATATCAGTATCGCCAGGGAAAACAGGACCCGCTTCCAGGCCGACTGGGCCATCACGGAGCCTGCTATCGAAGCGCTTGCTGTCGAAGCGTCAGAAGAATTTTTCAAGTAAAAGTAACCTGCAACTATTTGTTACAGTATTACATACCAAACACGTACGTGTTATTAAATAACATTCATGCTGGCACCTTGCTTTCCACTCATGCAGATCAAAGCCTGCGTGAATCCGATCCGGCATCGCCTCGCAGAACTCCGCCGTGCGGTACTTGTGACACTGCTCGCGCCCCTATACTGTATATACAAACAGTCAAGGGGCACTTCATGCAGCTTATCGACAAGCTCAGCATTCTGGCAGACGCCGCCAAGTACGATGCGTCGTGCGCCAGCAGTGGAGCACCCAAGCGCAGCTCGCAGGACAAGTCCGGGCTCGGCTCTACCAATGGCATGGGCATCTGCCACAGCTACACGCCAGATGGGCGTTGCGTGTCGCTGCTGAAAATCCTGCTGACCAACTTCTGTCTTTACGACTGCCAGTACTGCGTCAACCGCCGCTCCAGCGATGTGCCACGTGCGCGCTTCAGTCCCGAAGAAGTGGTCACCCTGACGCTGGACTTCTATCGCCGCAATTGCGTGAGCGGGCTGTTTTTGAGTTCCGGGATCATTCGCTCTGCGGACTACACCATGGAGCAACTGGTCGAAGTTGCCCGGCTGTTGCGCGAGGTGCATGAGTTTCGCGGCTACATCCACCTCAAGACCATCCCTGACGCCGATCCGGCGCTGATCGAACAGGCTGGCCGCTACGCCGACCGTCTCAGCGTCAATATCGAGCTGCCGACCGACCTGAGCCTGCAGACCCTCGCACCGGAAAAAGACGTCGCGTCGATCAAGCAGGCCATGCAGACGATCTACACCGGCGAGCAAACGGTGCGCAACGAGCCTCGCTCGCCGCGCTTTGCGCCTGCCGGGCAGAGCACGCAGATGATTGTCGGTGCCGATGCCACCGACGACAGCACCATCCTGCACAGCGCGCAGTCGCTGTACAGCAACTTCAAGCTGCGCCGGGTCTATTATTCTGCGTTCAGCCCGATACCCAACAGCCCCAACAGCGTTCCGCTCGCGGCACCGCCCCTGATGCGCGAGCATCGCCTGTATCAGGCTGATTTTCTGCTGCGCGGCTATGGTTTCACTGCCAGTGAACTGCTCGACGGCCCCGGTGATCTGGCGCTGGACATCGACCCCAAACTGGCCTGGGCGCTGGGCAACCGACAGGTTTTCCCGCTGGACCTGAACCAGGCCGACCCGGCACTGATCGCCAGGGTGCCGGGCATTGGCATCCGCACCACGCAGCGGCTGGTCGAGTTGCGCAGACAGCGACGCATCCGCTATGAAGATCTCACCCGCATGCGCTGCATACTGGCCAAGGCCAAGCCGTTCATCATTACCAGTGATTACCACCCGCCGCACGCGGAAACCACCAGCGAGTTCCTGCATCACCAGTTGCGCGACCGGCCTCAGCCTCAGCAAATGGGGCTATGGGGATGATCTGCCTCGACTGCGACGACCTGTTCGTCACTTGGCGGCAACAGGCTCGCTGGCTGTTGAGCCACGAAATCGACCCCAGTCAGGTCAGCTGGAAATCGCCGGATGCCGCCGATCTGTTTGGCAGTGAGGAAGACTACCCCAAGGAAGCCGGGCCGTTTCAGGCTCGGGTTCCGCTGGAGCTGGTGCAGTTGCTGGAAAGCGCCTCGCGCTACCGGGGCGATCAGCGCTGGAGCCTGCTGTACGAAGTGTTGTGGCGGGTGACCCATGGGGATCGCACGGCGATGATGGCCGGTGACAGGCTCGGCAGCGAGTTGCATCGTCGCCTGAAATCGGTAAGGCGCGAGGCCCATCATCTGCATGCCTTCCTGCGGTTTGTCGCGCTGCCGTCCGTGGCTGACGACGAAGCCCTGATGCGCCCGCAGTACGTGGCCTGGCACGAACCGGCGCACGATATTCTGCTCAGTGCCAGCGAGCATTTCATCGGCCGCATGGGTCAGCACCGCTGGATGATCGCCACGCCTCAGGACGGCGTGTATTACGACGGCCAACAACTGATTCATGAGCGACGCTGCCCGCAAGCCTGGCAGACCATGGCCAGGCAGGTGGAAGACCCGCATGGCGAACTGTGGCTGACCTACTACAGCCACATCTTCAATCCTGCGCGCCTGAACCCCAAGGTCATGGAAGGCCACTTCCCTTCGCGCTTCTGGAAAAACCTGCCGGAAGGCCCGCTGATTCCGGCCCTCATCACCCAGGCCCGCACCGGCAAGCAGCGTGACGGCCAGGCCAGCGACATCGCCGCCAGACGCGGCAAGAAAATTGCGCTGAAGGATTAAGAGCGACAGGCAGAGCCCTCCTCACCCGCCCGTTGAACGGACACACGCCCCTTGCGTCGGAGCACAGTGCCCTGACTGACGAGGTAGCGGTCCTCTGCCAGGACCCGCGATTGAACCAACCTCTGCCACGGCGGCTCACAGCTGTGGCATCCGCGACGCTGCCTGCACGCCAGATGATAATGTGACCCGTCACAAGAGGCAGGCCACCCGAGGTTCAAACATGCTCGACAGCCCAACCCGACATCTGCTCGACACTCTATGCCAGGCGATGGCCGACAAACCGTTTCTGGTGGTGACCGGCGCAGGCATCAGCACCGCATCCGGCATTCCGGACTATCGCGACAAGGACGGTGTGCGGCGTGGCAAACAGCCGATGATGTATCAGGAATTCCTCGGCAACCCCGCAGCGCGCCAGCGCTACTGGGCACGCGCCATGCTCGGCTGGCCGCGGATACGCGCGGCACAGGCCAATGCCGCACATCAGGCCCTGGCTGCGTTGCAGGCTGAAAACGCTATCACAGGACTGATCACCCAGAATGTCGATGCACTGCATACGCAGGCCGGCAGCCGGGACGTCGTCGAGCTGCACGGCAGCCTGCACCGGGTGCTGTGTCTGGATTGCCAGCAGCGCAGCGACCGGGCAGCCATTCAAGAGCAGATGCTGGCGCAAAACCCTTATCTGATCGGCATCCATGCGACACAGGCACCTGACGGCGACACCCTGCTCGACCCGGCTTTCGAGGCGAGCTTCAAGGTACCCCGCTGTCCGCACTGTGAAGGCGACAGGCTCAAACCGGACGTCGTGTTCTTCGGCGAAAACGTCGCCGCGCCGACCGCTGCCAAGGCGATGCAGAGTGTCGAGGAAGCTGAAGGTCTGCTGGTGGTCGGCACGTCACTGATGGCCTGGTCGGCATTCCGCCTGTGCAAAGCGATGGCCGAACAGGGCAAGCCGGTCATCGCCATCAACCATGGCAAAACCCGGGCCGACGAACTGCTTGAAATGAAAATCGAGGCGTCTTGCGAGCAGGTATTGCCGTGGCTCGCCGAGCAGCTGGTTTCGCGCTAGAACAGCCCCAACTGCCCGCCGATCAGGGTGCTGAAATCGTCATCCACAAAAGGCAGGATCGCGTCAGCCAGCGGTTGCAGCTGACGAGTCACGTAGTGATCGTAGTCAATCGGGGCGTGGCGAATTTCCAGCGGCTCCGGCCCGGCGGTGGTCATCACGTAGCTGATCCAGCCGCCGCTCTGATACTGACGCGGTCGTCCCTGCTGGTCGTTGTATTCGTCGGCCAACCGCGCGGCGCGCACATGGGGCGGCACGTTACGCTGGTAGTCATCGAGCTTGCGACGCAGGCGCTTGCGGTAGATCAACAGGTCATCCAGCTCGCCTGACAGGGTGCGCTGTACGTAGTCACGCACGTAATCCTGATACGGCTGACGCTTGAAGATCCGCAGGTACAGTTCCTGCTGAAACTGCTGAGCCAGTGGCGACCAGTCGGTGCGTACGGTTTCGAGGCCCTTGTAGACCATCTCTTCGGACCCGTCAGCGCGGGTCACCAGACCGGCATAGCGCTTCTTGCTGCCCTCCTCCGCACCGCGCACGGTGGGCATCAGGAAGCGCCGAAAATGCGTTTCGTATTGCAGCTCAAGGGCGCTGTGCAAACCGTACTCGGCGTACAAGTGCTCGCGCCACCACTGGTTGACCTGCTGCACCAGCGCCTTGCCGATGCTTGCCGCCTCTTCCTGTCCGTGAGGGCGGCCCAGCCAGACAAAGGTCGAGTCGGTATCGCCATAGATCACGGTGTAGCCCTGCGCCTGAATGAGGTCGCGGGTCTTGAGCATGATTTCATGCCCGCGCAGGGTGATCGATGAAGCCAGGCGCGGATCGAAAAAGCGGCAGCCGCTCGAACCCAACACACCGTAGAAGGCATTCATGATGATTTTCAGCGCCTGGGACAAGGGCGCGTTCTGCTCGCGCTTGGCGGCTTCCCGACCTTGCCACACGCGCTCGACGATGGCTGGCAGGCTGTGACGTGTGCGTGAAAAGCGCGCACCGCGAAAGCCTGGCACCGACTCGCTGTCCGCCGGATGCCGCAGGCCTTCGATCAAGCCCACCGGATCAATCAGAAAGGTACGAATGATCGACGGGTAAAGGCTTTTGTAGTCCAGCACCAGCACCGACTCGTACAGCCCTGGCTGGGAATCCATGACAAAACCGCCAGGGCTGGCCTCCGGCAGGCGCTCGCCCAGGTTGGGCGCAACGAAACCCTGACGATGCATCAGCGGGATATACAAATGGCAGAAAGCGGCAACCGAACCGCCGCTGCGGTCGGCAGGCAGACCGGTGACCGTGGCGCGCTCAAGCAGAAAGGTCAGCAGTTGCGTCTTGGCAAAGATGCGCGTGACCAGTTCGCAGTCCTTGATGTTGTAACGCGCCAGCGCCGGCTTGTCCTCGGCGAACATGCGGTTGATTTCATCCATGCGCTGATAAGGCGTGTCGATGGCCTTGCCCTCGCCCAGCAGGGTCTGCGCGACGTATTCAAGACTGAATGACGGAAAACTCCAGGTCGCCGAGCGCAGTGCCTCGATTCCGTCGATGATCAGCCGCCCGCTCACGTCGGCAAAAAAATGGTTGTTGCGACTGCCATGCTCACGCCAGCCCATCGCTTCACCGTCACGCCCGAGCCTTAACGGCACTTGCAGGCGCTGGGCATGCTCATGCAGCACGCGCAAATCGAACTGGATGACGTTCCAGCCGATAATCGCGTCAGGGTCGTGCAGCGCCAGCCACTCGTTAAGGCGTTCGAGCAACTGCGCGCGGGTATCGCAATAGTCGAGCTGAAAATCCAGCGCCTCGTCGCCACCATTGACGGGGCCCAGCATGTAGACCTGGCGCTGACCACAGCCCTCCAGTGCAATCGAATACAGCTCGCCGCGTGCCGTGGTTTCGATATCCAGCGAGACCAGCTTCAGATTGGGACGGTAATCAGGTGCCGGCCTGATCTGCGCGTCGCAGAGCACGCCCTCGGCATCCGGCGTGCCGCCAAACTGCACCGGCGCGGTGATAAAGCGCTCCATCAGGTAGCGTTCTGGCGGTCGAATGTCCGCTTCGTAGACGTCTACATTGCCCCTGCGCAGCAGCTTTTCGATGTTCATCAACTGGCGGTGCTGCTGGCAGTACACACCCAGCACCGGGCGGTGACGGAAATCACAGAGTTCCAGCGGGCGCAGCTCGACGCCACGCTCGCTACGCAACAACGATCGGGCCCGCTCACCCTGCTCGGTAGGAATAAAGGCGACCGAGGGCTGGCAAGGCAGGCGGATATGGCGTGGGCCCTGATCGGTGGCCAACCAGAAGTCGACCTCGGTCCCGGCGGGCGTATCTTGCCAGTGCCGACTCAGGATAAAGCCCTGCTGTACATCCAACGCTGTTACCTCGACCGCTCGGTTAAACAACTGATTCTACTTGGCTATGAGGCCAAAGGCGCGTCTGGCGGGCGAATTAGCGGCACATTGGGGGCGCGGATAATTGATTCCTCCTATTCCCGTGATCCTTATTTACTGCTTGCTCGTTTCTGCGTGCTGGATGATTCTGTAGTGGTTCTGGCAATGCACTACAGCCATCCAGGTCCCGATCACGGAGAGCCCCATGAAAACCGTCGCCCAGCTACTGAAATTGAAAGACCTGCAGAACCAGCAAGTGCATACCATCGGACCGGATCAGATGGTGCTCGAAGCACTCAAGTTAATGGCTGAAAAGAACATCGGTGCGCTGCCGGTGGTCGAGGGCAACAGGGTGGTCGGCGTCATCAGTGAACGGGATTATGCGCGCAAGGTGGTCCTTGAGGGGCGCTCGTCGGTGGGGACTCCGGTGAAGGACATCATGAGCAGCAAGGTGATCACTGTCGACTCGCAACGCAGCGTCGAAGCGTGCATGGGCATCATGACCGACAGCCATCTGCGCCACTTGCCAGTGGTGGAAGGCGGACAGTTGCTGGGCCTGCTGTCCATCGGTGACCTGGTCAAGGAAGCCATTGCAGAACAGGCTAGCCTTATTCAACAGCTCGAGCAGTACATTCGCGGCGAATGAACTGAGCAACACATCAGGCGCAGCGCGCTATCGCCGCGCGCCACGCCGTTCACTCAGTCGTCCAGCGTCTTGCCAGGCGCCCCGCCCTTGACCGGCTTGCCCGGTTTTTCGGCCGGCGCAGGTTTGGCTGGCGGCTCGGGAGCAGGTGCTGCGGCTTCCTGCTCGCGCATCGGCATCTGATCGATAGTGGCGAAGATTTCCTTGGGGTCTAGCGATTCCGGATTTTTGAGAGTCTTATCGACCTTTTTCTCGCCGTCCTTGCCCACCAGAATGACCTTGGTCCCCGCCCCCGCCCCGAGCTTCAGTTCACGGATCAATGCCATGGTCGACTGCGGGTCCATGCTTTTGCCGTCGCGCTCGCCCATGGTGTTGACCACCGTGAACAGCACCATATTGCGCTGCGCAAAAGCTTCACGGTTGGCAGGTTCGTCCAGTGACTTCTTGAGCTTGACCAGCACCGGATCGATGCTGCTGGGGGCGATGATGATCAAGGGGCGCGACTTGCCGCGCTCCTGCGCCAGAGGGCCATCGCTGTCGGCAGCAAGCGCTGTACCGGCAGCGACAAGCAGGGTGGCGAGGGTCAGGGACCGGATTAACATGGTGGGCTCCTTTCAAATCCATTGGGTAGCCATCGCGTACAGACCGACACGATGCTGGTCTGTTCTACCGCATATGGGTCATCCCGGTACAGCCCGATGTAGTCCTTTTCCTTAATCCGTGGCGTCAGGCAGTGCGTGCAAACGACCGATTACAGGCGCTGTCGAGGCTCGCCGCCAAGCCTTGGACGATCTGCGCCACTTCAGCGGCGTCCAGCACCAGGGGTGGCAACAGGCGGATGATTTTGCCCCGAGTGACATTGATCAGCAGGCCATGTTCCTCGGCTGCAATGCGTGTCAGTTCAGGTATGGCCTGGCGCAATTCGATCCCGATCATCAAACCTAAGCCACGAACGTCCAGCACGTTCGGGTGGGCACCCAGCGCATTGCGCAGCCCGTCCAGCAACTGCCGGCCTTGCAGTGCGGCGTTTGCCACCAGCGCCTGTTGTTCGATGATATCGATCACCGTGCAGCCGACCCGACAGGCCAGCGGATTACCGCCGAAGGTACTGCCGTGGCTGCCGGGCGTGAACAGTTGCGCCGCCCTGCCCCGCGCCAGGCAGGCACCGATCGGTATGCCGTTGCCCAGCCCCTTGGCCAGGGTCATGACGTCAGGGACGATGCCCTCATGCTGAAAGGCAAACCACTTGCCGGTCCGGCCCATGCCGGTCTGGATTTCGTCGAGCATCAACAGCCAGTCACGCCGCGTGCAACGCTCTCTCAAGGCCTTGAGATACCCGGCGGGTGCCATCTGCGCGCCGCCCTCGCCTTGAATCGGCTCGACCAGCACGGCAGAGATCCGGTGCCCATAGGTCGTGCAAACCTTGTCGAACGCCGCCAGGTCGCCAAATGGCACTTTGATGTAATCGCCGGGCAAGGTACTGAAACCCAGGCGTACGGCCGGCCCGTCACTGGCCGACAGCGTGCCCAGCGTGCGACCGTGAAAGGCGTTTTCCATGACCACGACCAGAGGCCGTTCGATGTATTTGTGCCAGCCATACAGGCGCGCCAGCTTGAGCGCAGTCTCGTTGGCCTCGGCACCGGAATTGTTGAAAAACACCGCGTCCAGCCCCGACAAGGCCGTCAGTTTCTGCGCAAGGCGCTGCTGCCAGTCGACGGTGTACAGGTTGGAGGTGTGCAACAGCAGACCTGCCTGATCACGAATCGCCTCGACCAGCAGTGGATGCGAGTGCCCCACGTTGGTCACTGCCACGCCCGCCACGGCGTCCAGGTACTCGCGCCCGCCTTGGTCCCACAGACGTGTGCCCAGACCATGGGTGAAACTCAGGGCCAGAGGTTGGTAAGTGCTCATCAGGCAGGTGGCGGTCATGAGGTGAAGCTCCTTGGGTATGTTTCGGTTTTTGCAGTATCGTTAACCACCTCAAATGGATAAACAGCGAAATACTTCAATCATTTTAAAGCTGAGATTGATAATGGATTTATTTCAGGCAATGCGGGTGTACGTGAAAGTGGTCGAGGCAGGCAGCCTGACGGCAGCGGCGCAAGCGTGTTCGATTTCCACCACCATGGTCGGCAATCACTTGCGCGCACTGGAGGAGCGCCTGGGCGTCAGCCTGTTGCAGCGCACCACACGCCGCCAGCGACTGACGGAATTCGGTACCGCGTATTACGAGCGTTGCCTCGAGGTGCTGGGGCTGGTGGCCGAGTCCGAGCAGTTGGCCGAGCAGGCCCACGGCGACCCCACAGGTACACTGCGCATCACCGCGCCACTGACATTCGGTTCGGAAGTATTGGCGCCTGCTCTGGTCGAATTTTCGCGACGCTTTCCCGAGGTCAAGCTCGACCTGGTGCTGACCAATCAGCGTCTGGACATGATCGACAATGGCTTTGACGTCGCCATTCGCCTGGGCAACATGCCTGAATCCTCACCGCTGATCGCGCGCGCCCTGCAGGATTACACCTTGACCATCTGCGCCGCACCGGACTATCTGGCCCGTCACGGCACGCCGACGCATCCCGAGGATCTTCGTGAGCATAATTGTCTGGCGTTCGCCTACCCGGCGGGAGACGAATGGCGCACTGCCGGTACACAGTGGCGTATGACCGGCGCAGACGGCGACGTGCTGGTGGAGGTAAGCGGTTCGATGGTGGCCAACACTTCCGCCGGTCTTTATCAGGCGGCTCGTGCAGGCCTGGGGGTAGTGATGCTTCCGGATGCACTGGTACAGCGCGACCTGCAGGAGGGCCGGCTGGTTGCACTGTTCCCCGACTACCATTTGCCCAGACGACCGACAAACCTGCTGTATGTACAGGATCGCTATCGACTGCCCAAACTGAGAAGTTTTGTGGAGTACGCGACGGGGCTTTGGGGGCGGTGAAGGCTTACCGCCGGAGGGTTAGCGGGTCGACTCCGGCGCGCAGCCTTTGCGGTGCGCGCCGGGGTGTACCGGGAATGAACGTCAGACCCGGAATCGGCTGACCAGGCTTTGCAGATGCACGCCCAGACGAGCGAGCTCGACGCTCGACGCAGCGGTCTCTTCACTGGCAGAAGCCGTCTGTTCGGAGATGTCTCGCACATTCAGGACACTGCGGTTGATCTCTTCGGCAACGGCGCTTTGCTCTTCGGCGGCAGCGGCGATCTGATGGTTCATCGTCTCGATCGTCGAGATCGCCTGAGTCATGTTATTGATGGAAACACCCGCATTGCGTGTCAGCTCGACACTGTTTGCAGTCAGTGCCTGGCTGTTGTCGAGGATCGTCGCCACCTGCGCCGTGCGGGTATGCAGGCCGCTGATCAATGCCGCGATCTCTTCGGTCGACGTCTGCGTGCGCTGGGCCAGGCTTCTCACTTCGTCAGCCACCACCGCGAAACCCCGGCCTGCTTCGCCCGCACGCGCCGCTTCGATGGCAGCGTTGAGGGCCAGCAGATTGGTCTGCTCGGCAACGGCCTTGATGACATCGAGCACGCCACCAATCTTGTTGCTCTCATTCTTGAGGTCGTCCATCGCGGACTTGGAGTGAGAGACTTCAGTTGCGAGCTTCTCGATCTGGGCAACCGCCTTGGAAACCACGCCGTCACCTTCGCGAGCTTCTTTCGAAGCGTTGACCGCAGCGTGCGAAGCCTGTTCCGCGTTGCGTGCGACTTCCTGAACGGTCGCAGACATTTCGTGCATAGCAGTGGCGACCTGATCGGTTTCGCTCTTCTGGCTGTTGACGCCAGCGCTGGTCTGCTCGGTGACGGCCGACAACTGTTCGGCGGCACTGGCGATTTGTGTCACGCCATCGCGCAAGCCACCAATGAGCTCGCGCAGGTTGCCGGTCATGCGCATCATGCTGCCCTGCAACTGGCCCAGTTCGTCCTTGCGGGTGATCACCTGGTTGTGCGTCAGATCACCATCAGCGACACGCTCGGCCAGTTTCAGTGTCTCACGCAGCGGGCCAACGATAAGATTGGTAATGACCCACGCCGCCAGGGCGCTCATGATCAGCGCTGCAATCAGCCAGACAGAGAGCAGCATCTTGGCCTGACTCACATCTTCCACTCTCAGGTTGACCTGGTTCTCGGACAGCTTGTCAGCACATTCAAACAGGATGCCGATGTCTTTGGTGATACCTGCCTGCGCCTGCTCAATCCTGGCCTGCGCCGCGGTGAACTGATTCAAGGTGTTCTGATAGCTGAGCATAGAGTCAACGAGGTGCTTGATGGTCGCCGACTGACCCTCGAAACCTTGCAGATTTCTGACAAACTCGATAACCGTGTTCATCGATGTTTCCGCTGGCGCCCGGTTTTCCGGCTTCAGCGAATAGGTGTAGCCGCGCAAGTCGAAGCGCATTTTCTGGAACAGCGTCATCGCCTGCACGATGGCATCGCGCTGCGCGGGGGTGCCGTCATCGGATCGGGCAACGGCGTTGAGCTTTTGCAAATCGTCAGCGCCTGCATCGGCATACTGGCCAAACACCGAACGGGTAGCCTCACGGGCAGCGGTCGCCTGCATGAGGTTGTCGTAGTGGATACGGTAATCCTTCAAGGCGTCGGCGGCAGTATTGACCAGCGGTATATTCAACGGCGAGTCGAACACCTTCTGCGCATACTTCACATGATTTTCGAGACTTTCGAATGCTTTCAGCCAGTTGCTGGCGCGCTCGGCGTCATAGTTGACCGAATAGGCCAATCGGGCAATGCGGACATCTCGCGTAAGCGAGCTCAGCTTGCCGATGTCGGAAATCCGCTCGCTTCGTTCACTCAGCGAGGTGATGCCTGTCCAGCCTGTCAGCGCAATCAGCACCGTCAGTACGATGACCAAAGCAAACCCGAGCACGAGCTTGGACCTGACAGAAATATTGCTCAGAGTATTTATCACAGGGAGTCGCTCTTTTGTTGGTCATCAGTGGAATGCAAGAGGCCTGTCCTTGCCATCTATCTATACAATCCACAAATGTCGGCAGCGAGGCTTCAAACTTTAAAACTGACGTCAATATTTCGCTTGAAAATAAATCCTCGCGGGCGCGACCAACCCCGATGGCATTTTCATTCGAGTCAGTTAGCATGGGCCGTTACCCACACTTGGGTATTCTGGAGAAGTGCATGAGTCTGGAATTGATCGCCTCAAAAAGCAGCTTGTTGACCATCGAGGAGCGCTCTGCAATTGCCGAGATCGAGGCCACGACCAATGTGCTGCGACTTGTCACTCGCCTGACAGGCATGCGCTTCGCCGGTATCGCCAAGTTCACCGACGCAGACTGGATCGCCTGTTCTGTCTATGACCCGACTGACCTGGGTATCGACGACGGCGACGTGTTCAAACTCGAGACCACGCTCTGCAACGAGTTTTGCGTCAACCCCGAAGCACTGTTCGTGCCGCAGATCAGCACGAACGGCCGGTATGCGAACCTGCCGGTGGTAAAGCGCTACGCCATCGAAAGCTATGCCGGCGTACCGATCTACCTTCCCGACGGGCAACTGTATGGCGCGTTGTGCGCTCTGGACTCCAGAACGACGCTGTTTGACGACCCCGATCTGGCGGAAACCCTGACCCTGTTCGCCCGATTGATCGGGTGCATTTTCTTCGCCAATATCAACGAAGGTAGCTGACTCGGGCGCAGCACTGCCGACTCACGGGCTGACAGACTGCTCTGCAAGCGCATACAGGGGCACCGATTCGAGCAAGGCACTGCTGAACTGACCTTCGTCGAGTTGCATGCGATGTCGGGGCGGAACGGGTGTCGCAGGGTGATCGCCGTCCAGCAAGGCTTCGACAGGCAGATCGATCCCGAAATGAGGAAATGGCTCCTGAGCCACCCAACCGCCAGCGGCCAGGACCAACAATAGAAAAATACCCGCAATGGGTTCTTTGGGTCTGCACATTCTCGTTTCTCCAATCCGGCAAAACGATCCGGCTCACAATGAGCCACTCAGTATAAAAACCGGGGCGTCACCCGGCTCTCGCGGTCGTCGCATTACGCGAAGGGCTCTTCGCCTTGCAACTTGGTGCGGTGCATCATTCGCCCGCACTCGGGGTCATAAGCTTCGGCCCGGTGCATGGTGCCGGTGTTGTCCCAGATCACCAGATCACCGACCTGCCACGCATGGCTGTAACTGAACGCCTCGGACGTGGCCCATTCGCGAAGGCCAACCAGAATTCGCGCACTTTGCGCCACGCTGAGGCCAACGACTTGCTGCGCGGTGCAGCCCAGAATCAGCGACTTGCGACCGGATCGGTGCTTCCAGACCAGCGGCAACTCCTTCTCGCCGATAGCCTGCATGGCCTCGAGCATCGCAAGGCCAGGCTCCGGATTGTAATAGAGTAACGATGCCCATGGGGCATGAATGACGCGCAGACCGTCGTAATGCTGTTGCTCAGCGCTCGATAGTCCCTCGTACGCCGCGTAAGTGTTACAGAAACCCGTGTTGCCTCCCCAACTGGCGGGCACCTTGCAGGACAACAACGAAGCCAGAATGGGTGAATCGCTGCTCGTACCGTCTATGTGCCAGTAGAGCGAACCTTTGAGAAACTCCGCGCCTGCCGGATTCTCTTTCACATCCAGGCTGATTCGAGTGATGTTCTGCCCATCGCCGGGTTCAGGGCAGAACGTACCCAGCGTGCGAGTGAAGGCTATCTGCTCTGCGTCGGAAAAATGAATCTGCGGGAACACCAGCACCCCTCGCTGCTCTAGCAGCTCCCGGATCTCGCCAGCGAATTGCCCCGACAGCAGTTCCTGCTTGCCGTTGAAAACACGCGCGCCAATACCTGGCTTGATGGGCTCCTGTGACAGCTGAACGAGCGAAGTGGCTAACATGGTGCGACCCTCTTCATAAGTGAACACAACGGTACACTTATGAAGAAGTGGAAGCAATAGCCCTTTTTTGCCGCGGGACGTTTTAAAGGGAATGCAGGTAATTACCAAAGTGATCGTGCAGGAAGAAAGCGAGCAATACTCCGATAAGCATTGCCAGCAAATCCAGCGCTCTGGCCTTGCCCCATATTGGCGCGCGCTCCCGGAGTCGAAAATACCAGGGGCCCGTACAGAGAATAAGACCCTGCCCCAGGAACCAGACAAGGACAATGAAAAGCCCAGTGCTTAAGAGGCTGTCGTTTCTGACAATCAGAGAACCTGTCGACTGACTCAAGGCAGCAAAATAAAGGCCGACCACCCCGATGACCGCCATCGTCAGCCCAATGGGCCAGGCTGGAAAGCCACGACGCTGTACGTGCTTTTCAAGGTTCGACCGATCCCCCTCCAAGAGCTCGATGGTTCTCGGCCATCCTGCAATACGCGCAAGCGTCAGTACGTCATGGCCATTGCTGTTGGTCGCCGCAGAATCTGCCCCCATGTACAGAAGCGTGGCGACGAAATTGCAATTACCGGCGAGGGTTTCGCGATGGATCATTTGCCAGCCCGAGTCGTCGTAGTCAGTGGCCAGACCCGGATCATCCCGAAGGCCCTCTTCCACGGCACCCTGTGCGTTCAGTCCCATCGGATGCTCAAGCCGCTCCAGCTTGTTCAAGGCACGTTTATCCGATGCACTGTCCAGTGCGCGCGAGAAGCAGACCGGTGACTTGCCCTCTGCTGGCGGAACAAGCATAACGGTCCCCGCCTCACCAAAGTCCAACCCCCACGCCTGGTCATGCTCGACGCGCTCGGCCGCAGACATGCCGGACCGCAGGGCATCGATAGTGAAACCGCCGAATGCACGACCGCCAATCACATAGACCCAGTCATTCAAGCGGTCCAGGGGAACCGACACAGGGTCCCCGGCATTTATCGAACTCACCCACACAGGCTCATTCATGAGAATGCCCGAGAGGGTCAGGCCGTCGAAATCGACATCCGTGACCCACATGTTCTCAACCGATGGGCTGTCGGGATCGGCTGAGTCAGTCGTGAAGGACACCTTTACCGCCGCCAGGTCCAGCGCTTTCACAATTCGGCGACGCTCCCAGGACATCTCGCGCCAGAAGAATCTGAAGGTGCGCTGCGCACTGGCAACCGCGACACGAAAGTCCTCGTTCTCGCCTTCAACACCGTAAATTTTTTGCTCCGTCATTGGCAGGGTCATTCCTTGTTTGATGAGTGCGAACAGAATGGCGGTGTCGCTGGCCCTCATTCAATTCGGCTGTTTTAAATACATTATTTCATGAGTCACTGTGGCGCCAATCTCGATATTACCTGCTTGCGGCCAGGATAATCCGCTGCCAAAGTGCCTCGAACGAACGCCTGAAAATCGATACTGGCGTGCCTCAATCGGAGCAGAAATGAAATACGACGACGCCTCCTGGCACTATAACGGCAACTTTCCCAGCGACCTTCCACACGCCGCCGGTGCAACGCACATCGGTATGTTTCTGGCCTGGATGCTGCTGAACAAACTGGCCAGTGAAGAGCTGCTCGATGATGCAGAAAGCGAGGTAGACGCGCTGGAAAAACGCGAGCTTACGGGCAGAGCCTTCGTTATATCAATGCTCGACGAAAAGCTTACCGATCAGGAGTTCAATACGGTCGGCAATGCGTTCGCGATAGCCTATTACGAGGGACTGAACAGCGACAGCCGCTATGTCGATGATTACGTGCTCGCCTTTGGTGTCACCCAGGATGCGATCTACAGCGTTGAAGACACCTGGGCCAATTACGACAAACTGTCCCCAGTCATAGATGCCCGTTTTGCAGACTGGCAAGCGATGGGCAAACCCGAATATATTGTCTGACCCGTATGACGCGGCAGCAGCTATACCGCAAAATGCCGCTTCGGCCTCACCGCCAATACGCAATTCAAGGAACGAATCAACGTGCACGCCCCTGCCCCGCAAATCCTCATCCAGCGCATGGCCGACATTCACCTCGAAGGTGTCACAGCACTCTATAACGAGCCTGCGGTGTGCCGTCAGGTGTTGCAGATGCCTTATCAGTCCATCGAAGTCTGGCGCAAACGCCTGGCTGCCAGTACCGAGCGACACGTGAAACTGGTCGCGCTCCATGGCAACGAGGTGATTGGCAGCATTGGCCTGGAGCAGTATTCGCGCAGTCGACAAAGCCATGTCGGCGCTATCGGTATGGGCGTCGCATCGGCCTGGCAGGGCAAAGGCGTCGGCTCGAAGTTGCTGGCAACCGCACTGGACATCGCAGACAACTGGATGAACCTGCACCGGGTGGAGTTGACCGTGTATGTCGACAACGAAGCAGCCCAGGGTCTGTATCGAAAATTCGGTTTCGAAACAGAGGGCCGGCTGCGCAACTACGCGGTGCGCGATGGCCTGTTCATCGATGCCTTGAGCATGGCGCGGCTCAGATAAACTGTGTCCGTCAACACCGCTACTTGAGCGATGCGTCAAAGCATGCAAGGATCAGCCATGAATCAATTTCCCCAAAGCAACCGACATCACCACCACAGCCCGCTTCAAGGTGCTGCGGTTGCTTGTGCTCATCGATTGGCCAGATATAGATCCACGTTCTGACCCATCAGTGAAACCGACCAAGGCGCCCATGGCGCCTTTTTTATTGCCTGAAAAAACTGGAGATCATCACCCATGACCATGCTACGCGGAACCCGCATCGTGACCGGAACAGAAGCCGCAACCCTGCGTGACACAGAAAATCGTTTCCGGAGCTATCTTCATCGAAGCCGGAGCTGAGGAAGCGATAGTGCCGGCCTTATGGGGCCAGGACACCTTTATCGAAAAAGCCGGCGGCAGCGAAATCATCGGCCAGATGTGGGCCTTCGAGGACAAGGCCGGGCGCGCCTGTTGCCTGATACCCGAAGCCACGGCGCTGTTTCAGGAACGCAGCGAAGCGCTGCTTGAGGGACGACGTGAAGCGCTGTTTTTCTACGTGGCACGCTGTTATCGCTACGAGCGCCCGCAAGCCGGACGCTACCGCGAATTCACCCAGCTGGGACTGGAAATCCTCAGCCCTTCACCGCAACAGGCGCTGCTGCGCAGCCAGGCCATCTGCACCGGTTTTCTGGATTCGCTGGGCCTGGACTATGAACTCAATACCGCCGTGAAACGGGGCCTGAGCTACTACCTGGAAGGCAACGGCTTCGAGGTGCGATGTTCACGCCTGGGTGCGCAGCAACAAGTGGTCGGCGGCGGCGCCTATCGAGAGGGTGCCGGGTTTGGCATCGGGCTGGAGCGGCTGGTATTGGCGCTTGGGTGCGGCCAATAACGCGCATCCTGTAACTGGCCGTAGAAGCGCAAAGCGTTACACTGCGCTTCTACCCTGCCCCCGACCCGAGGCCCCCGTATGAAAGTTGGTGTGATTTCCGACACCCACGGACTGCTCCGTCCTGAAGCCATCGCTGCGCTACAGGGCTGCGCACAGATCATCCATGCCGGTGACATCGGCAGCCAGGACATCGTCGAGCAACTGACCGCCATCGCCCCGCTGCACATCGTGCGCGGCAACAACGACATGGATGCAGACTGGGCAACACACATCGCCGATCACCTGCGCTTCGACATCGACGGCTGGCAAGTCCTGCTGGTCCACGACATCGCCGACGTTCCAGCGTTAGTGGATGACAGCGTGAAACTGGTCGTGACCGGCCATTCACACAAACCCCTCATCGACTGGCGCGGCGACACGCTGTATCTGAACCCTGGCAGCGCCGGGCGGCGGCGTTTCAAACTGCCGGTGACGCTGGCGCTGCTTGAGGTGAGCGCGGATGCGATTGAGCCGAGTCTGGTGCAGTTGGTCGACTGACAACAGGGCTAACGCTGAGTATTTCTTCACGCAAAAAACAGGGTTTCGATCACGGCGATTATCGTCCCCACGCTCCGCATGGGAATGCCGTTCGTGACGCTCCGCGTCACCCTGAACGCAAGACTCATCCCTGTACCGATAAGCGCTCCAAATGCCAATGCAACACAGGACCTCTAAAGATCCTGCGACTCATGCAGTGTCCTTTCTATTAATCAGCATTACAGTCCCTTCAATGGCATCACAGCTGCGCAGGCATACGAAAATCGCGCAGCGCACTCATATCAAACGGATTGGGTGCCCGCTGGCTCGACAAAAGATAGTTGGCGCGCATCCCGCCCACCTCGGCCTTGAGCAGCAGAACGTCGCGTCCTTTCAGAGGCTCGGTCTGCATCAGATCCAGAAGGCGAAACAGCGACCAGGGACCGGTGTTCTTTTCAATCCCCAGTGGCCTGCCAACCATACCTTCCATCACCAGACTCGTACGCCCCTCTTCAGCATCAGCAGGCCATTTGAACAAGGTCGGTACGATGGGACCATGCCGATACTCCAGTGACTGCTCGCCCAGCCGGAACTCGGCGCGGCGAACACTTGGGTCGAGCGTGTAGGGTTCAAGGGTAAACTGCACCTGCGGTTCTTGCGCGCGATGGGCAAAGAAACTTTTGCGGATTCGATGCACACCTGCCATCTGATCCAGATACGCACGGCTCATGGGCAGGCTGTAGCCGTCAATGCTGCGCAGTTTGTATCGCCCCGGATCGCCACTGACAAATGGCCTCAGGTAGCTATCAAAGAAGCGTTCGGCTATCCCCTGCGAGCCGAAGAACTCACGAAAATCATTAAGCTCCACATCACTGCTGCTGTGTGCATGAAACGGATAGCGCTTGTCGAGAGATTGCTCATAGAAACTGTAAAGCTCGGCCTTGTAGCGCTGGTTGAGGTACCGATGAGACTGATACAGCACGAAGCTCCAGGTGTCCTCCGCAAGCGTATTGAACAACCCGCCCAGAGGCTGCGCCAGACCGGTCGCCGCGTTGCGCAGGTTGCTCAGTGCATCCCGCTGTCCAGACATTCGTCCCTTTGCCATTTCGTAGGCAGCAAGATCGGGCTGACCTGAACGCCCCAAAGCAGCCATTTGCATCTGCAATTCATTGATCGCGCTCAATGCGGCAATCAGTTCGGGAGTCGGACCATTATCGCTGTCCAGTAAACGGTGTAAGGGATCAAAACGGCGCTGCAACGATTTCTTTGCCGTCCCGGGCAGGCTGACAGTCACCGCCTGCTGAACTTTATCGCCAATCGCGGCCACCTGAGTGATTGGCGATGGTCCAGAGACAGCTTTACCAGCTTCAGCCTTCATCGCGTCGAGACTGTCTGCAAGGACCGGAAAAAGCGTGTTGTCACGTACTTCGATCAGTAATTGCAACAACGGCGAATGGGCTGCCGTCAGCCCGGCCATTTGCACCGCAGCAGCACCGGGCCCCTCGAAGGGTTGCAGCGAAACCCGTCCGATCGCCTCGGCCCAATAATCGGCATAATCCCGGAAATACAGCTTTTCCAGCTCGACCATCAGCACCCGCAGCTGTTTTGCATCGAACTGCGCGCCCTCACCCAGAACCCAGTTGTCATGCATGAGTTCGGTCACTAAACCCGTGCCACGAGTGACGAAATATTGCTCATAACCATAGCGGGTGTAGAGCCCGGGAATTCGGTAATCAGTACCCGCCAGTAAACCTGCCTGCGAGCCGACGTGGTGGGCCAGACTGTAGTCCGGGAGTGTACTTGCCCTTTCGCGCAACACTCGATAAACGACGCTGGCAAAGGACTCGTTGCGCAGAACCTGTCGAGCCTGTGCCACTAGCGCGTCGTTTACAGGGTAGGCAAAGGACTGAGCAAGCAGACGCTCGAAATGCTGAGTCAGCTGGTTCTGAGCCTGCGCATGACCGACGTAACGAACTGACCAGTCGGTCGCTACCCACGCCTTCAGCGCAGAGGGTTCCCGGTGCTCGTCCTTGACCAGCATCAGGTAGGCACGCAGGCTATCCAGCAACTGCTCGCGATCCCCCAGGCTAGCCATTATGCGCGCCTCAATCATGTGGGCCACGCGTGGCAGCAACTCCCTCTGCAGCTCCGCATGATAGGTGTGCATCAGAACATCGTTGGCAGGCTTGCCCTGATAGAGGCCACTGCGTTCATGCAGACCGACCTCATCGCCATCCGGAAATACGCGGGCCGCCAGATAAAGCGTGTTCAAGCTATCAAGGACCGTCAGCAGATCGTCCTCGGCGCCCAGTGATGATCTTTGGTGCGCCCATTGCTCGCCCATAACACGCAGCCTTTCCAGCCGGTCATGATTGGCACTGAAACCGGTCGCCCACAGCACACCGAACACAGACAAGAGCAACAACGCCGCGCAACACATACCCCGCTGACGCCACTGAATCTTTCGGCGTGCTGTTTTATCGAGAATCGCGAGATCGGCCTCAGGGAAAATCACATGTCGTAACAAATCATGAATGAACCGCGCTTTTCCGCTGTAGCGGGTCAGTGATCCGGTATCGCTTTGCCCATCGGATGGCTGATCGTTCTGCACGAATTGCGGCGCTCGGGTCAGGTAAAATCCACGAAACTGACTGGCCCGCTGATAGCGATTTCCGGAAAATGCCAGCTCGACAAAGACGCTCAGTCGATACGCGATGCCTCCAAGCTGGTTGGGGAACTCAAGCATTTCGCCACGGCGTCGGCTGTCCCGCTCCTGATGAATGCGAGTGATAACCTGACTGCCAAGGCGTTGCAGCAAGGCATCGAACGCCTTGCCAAGAACATCGATATCACTGCCTTGCTCACCCTGCCGGAACGTAGTGCCCAAGACCTGTTCACTCTCTTCCCGGGAGAGTTGATCGAAAAAGGCGTCGAAGCCTGCAACCGAGTCGGCCTTGGTCAGTACCAGGTAAACCGGCACATCGACATGCAACTGATGAAATATGTCGTCCAGGCGAGCCCGTACGTCTTCGGCGATTTTCTCCAGACGCTTGTCGTGCTCGTCAAACAAAGTGTCGACCGGCAGTGTTACCAGCACCCCACTGAGTGGATGCGTACGGTGGCGACCTCGCAGCAACTTCAATAACGTGGTCCATGCGCTGCCGTCGACGTCGGGCACGGGCTGCTCGAGATAGCGCCCGGATGTGTCCAGCAGAACTGCCTGCTCAGTGAAATACCAGCCGCAACTGCTGGTGCTGCGCATATCGTGCGTCAGCTTGCGCCCTCGCCTGTCCAGGGGAAAATCGAGCCCGGAAAAATCCAGCAGACTGGTCTTGCCGCTACCTTGGGGGCCGATCACTGCATACCATGGCAGCTCATTTCGGCCCCTAGTGCCCAATACGCCATACAGGTCCGAATCCTTGAGCACGCGCAAGGCATCCTTGAAACGCCCCGCAAGTTCCAGGCGCTCTTTTTCCACCGCGATAGTTTTACGCAGATGTTCCTGGCCTGCCGGGCTTTCCTCCTTCTGCCTTTTCTGCAAGCCGCTGCGCCAGTTGAGAAATACAACCCCGAGGCCCCAAATCAGCAACAACATACTGATAGTCGCCAGGCGCACAACGGGACTCTCCCAGAACCGGTTATCGGCCATCGCCAGCAAGGGCCCGAATATCCAGATACAGGCAGCCAGCGTCAGAACCAATAACAGCGACCAGAACCAGCTGCTGCCCAATAGCGTCATGAGTTTTTTAAACAAGTTTTTCACTGCATCTCTCATTTCAAGACCGCCGCTCGATGACTACCGCATCCGCAGACTGATAAGGCCTGAGTACGGCCTCACGCTGCTCGCCGAGTACCCAGGCAAATCCGCAATACAGCGCGGTCAGGCTTATAGCGGTGAACAACCCAATCAGCCACGCAGGGATAATGCGCAGCCGGTCGGCAGCGCCGGAACGTGCGCCCTGCCAGTGAGGCGAAAGCGTTCGCGAAACGTCGCCTCTTACGTGTTTTATCTGCAGATAGAGGTTATGCCGGATATCTTCCAGCTCGTTGCCATTGCGCCGATGGGAGCGGTACTTCCCCTCAAAACCGAGTGCCAGGCACAGGTACATCAACTCGAGCATCGAGAGATGCCTGAAAGCGTTTGCGGAGAGCTTTTCAAGCAGTTGAAAGAATTTTTCGCCGCCGAAGGTTTCCTTGTGAAAGCGGCTTAGCAGACTGATCTTCGACCAGTCACTCTGGCTACCCCAAACCGTGTTCAGTACAGCTTCATCCACTACCGTACACAGCACATAGCGCGCGGCCAGCAGCTCATCGTTCGCTATCGCGTTTCGCCTTGCCCTGGCTTCGAACAGTTTCACCTGATCGGAAAGCTGTACGTTCAGAAGATGGATATCTCCAACGTCATCTGCTGCGCCCAGTTTTGCCACCTGAGCCAGCAATTCGCTGGCTGCAGCAACCAGTGGATTGACGTGGCTACCGGCCTTTCTTTCCGATACTCGCCGAGTGCTGTAGAGCAACTGCTCCTGCAGACCTTCGAAAAGATTCGTGTGGTGGGTGTCGGTGAAGTAGCCGCTTTTCGACCCGCTATTATCCCGGTCGAAAGCAGCATGATCTTCGAGACCGCTTTGCACATCCGCCACCCTGTTCAATTTCTGATCGCCCAGAACTGCAGTTCAAGACCGGGAAATTCACCTGATACATGGAAAGCGAATCCTCCCGACTGATCGATCCCGGTCTGCTCCCGGTCATCGACATCGAGAATGAAATAGCTCTTGGCAGCATGAAACGGTATTTGCCGAGGCGCCACAGGCAGAGGCCTGATACGTAAACCCGGCAAATGCAGGCTCACCAGCTCGCGAATACGCTCCACCGAACCGACTTTAAGATGCGAAGGCAGTCGCAGACGCAGTTCTTCGGCATCGCAATCTGCACGGGCAGCAATAATGAACGAGGCATCCCCCAATAGCTCACGATCCACCCGAGGCGAAACCAGAACTCCATACTGCCGGGGCTGCAACTCCAGTTCCTGAGCCTGCTGCTCGAGAACCATCGACAGCATCTGTCGAATCTCGGACATTACGCTTCTGAATGTGCAGCCCTGGTCACTGTGCTGGTAAGTAACCTCCAATCGAGGACGTCTGCTTTCACCGCCAAATGTCGATAACTCGCCCAACAGCGACAGCAGTGCACGGTAGAGCTCTTCAGGGTGGATGCTTCGAATAGTGAGATAGTGTTGAAAAACCAATGCATTGCGATTGACCAGTTGCAACATCATCAAATCGCTTGCCTCTGCGCCACTGGCCTGACCGCGAACACCGATACGCTCGGCAATCACGTCCCCACGGTGATTCAGCAAACCTGCCACTTCCCTCAGGCACGACGTCACATAGCGGGAACCGCTGGCGCTGATAAAGGCCGGTGAAAATTCGAGGTCCAGCGAAAGCGACTTGTCAGGACTGCAGATCAGAATGTGGCAGACCTTGAGCATGCTGTAGGTGTGCTCTCCCTGGGGCTCCCCCATCAACAATCGGAACTCTGGCCGGGCGCACAGCACTGGCGTGGAACGGTCTTCACCAGCGTTTGAATCGCGGATGTTCGCTGAGTAGCTTGTAAACCGTGCGACCACATCCGGCTGTTCGTGACTGCGAGACTCAATGCAATTGCCCGCCATGATCGGCAGTGCCAGGTACACCGACACGTTTGAAGTATTGGGGGGAATATCCAGCGCCAAAGGACTCTCATGGCCGCGTATATCGAAGACACTGCCGTCCGGCAGGATGCCCGAGGCCTGGGCAATCACGATCTGCCCTGAACCCAGAAATTGCGGATCAATTTCCAGAGCTGTAAAGCCCCAGTTGTAGGCGCCTGCCAACTGAGTCCGAATCCGCAACTGATCGTCATAGTAACGATCGTGATGCTGAAAGTGCTGCGGGCGAAGCAGCATGCCTTCCTGCCAGATAACCTTGTGCGAATTCATAGCGACTTTCCTGTGCGAGTTGGGCTATCTGCCAGTTGAAGCCCGGAATCCCCCAATACAAAAACAGCGCTGTTCTGTTGGTTGGGGAGTATTTGAATCACCTGACGCCAGCGGGTCTCGGACACGTTGCGGTAAGCCGCGAGCACCGCGACATAACGACTGCTGTCGTCGAGCTTCAGCTTCAACTCAATACTGTCGCCGGGACGAAGTTCGAACTCTTCACTGGCCACCAGATCATTTCCCAGCGCCTGCCCGGTACGTTTATAAAGCGAGAAAAAATCCATGCTCTCAAACGTCACGGGACGCCGAAGTTCAAGCAGCTTGAAAACAACCGGAGACGGTCTGCCATTCACATCGGGATTCAGTCGATCATTCGCGCTCAGTCTGATATCCAGACGTGTTTGCGTTGAGTACGGCGATAGTGCGGAGCAACCTGAGATCAAAACCAAAAGTACTATCAGTACCTTTTGGAAGACTCGGGTAACCCAAGAGCTCACCGAGATCATTTCTGGAAATCCTGACGCAGGGCAGCAATCGAAAAGGCATGCGACGCTGACATCTCTTTTTCAGGAGTCGAGTCCTGCCGCAACGCATTCAGTGGGCTGGAGGGTTCTGGACTGCCCAGCGCGCGGTATTGATCATCACTGAACTTGAAATGACCTTTGCACCCTCCAAGGCAAATAAGCGCAATGAATGTGATAGGCACAGTGCGCCAACAATGAAAGTTCATTGGAACGTCTCCAGACAAGAAATTAACTAAACGTGATTATTGAATGGCTAGGTACACCGTCCATGAGCAGCGCCGATCTTCAGATGTGCTAGGCGGTAAAGCAGCGTGCGCCGCGACACCCCTAGAGTGCGTGCTGCAAGGCTCCGGTTACCGCCGCTGTCGCGCAGACTCTCGAGTAGAACGCCACGCTCGAACTGTTCGATGCGCTCACGCAGTGAAAGACCAGCCGGATGGCTTGTCGATTCGGTGGCAATGGGAAAGTGTTCCGGTCTCAGCTCCGCGTCTTCGCATAACAATACGGCACGCTCGACGAACCCCTTCAGCTCTCGAACGTTTCCAGGAAAGGCATAACCCGATAACGCACTCAACGCAGCTTCCGACCACTGCACGGGCTCTCGCCGTGAATTCTGGCAGGCTATGTCCGAGAAATGCCGGGCCAGTATTTCGATGTCTTCCACGCGATGACGTAGCGGAGGAAGCTCTATGGGGAACTGCGCCAAACGGTAATAGAGGTCTTCTCGAAAGCGTCCTTCGGCGACCAATGTCGGTAGATGGCGATGGGTCGCCGCGATGATTCGCACATCCACCTTGCGAACGTCGTTGCCGCCCAGTGGACGAATCTCGCCCTCCTGCAAGACCCGCAGAAGCTTTGCCTGTAATTGCAGCGGCATATCGCCAATTTCATCGAGTACCAGCGTACCGCCATCAGCTGCGTCGAACAGGCCAAGCCGATCACGATCGGCGCCGGTAAACGCGCCTTTGCGATAACCGAAGAGTTCGCTTTCCAGAAGAGCTTCCGGAAAGGCGGCGCAATTCTGTACCACGAGCGCGTTGGAGCGACGAGGCCCGTGTTCGTGAATGGCACGAGACACTATCTCCTTGCCTGTGCCGGTTTCACCGGTCAGCAACACCGTGCAGGTACTGTCGAGAATCTTGCTCAGAAGATGGGTGGTTCGATCCAGGGCAGCGCTACGCCCTATAAGTCCAAAGCGCTCTACCGGTAGGGCGCGCCTGCGCGGATGAAGCCTCGCGCCCCCAGGCCCGGCTGACGAATGCAGAACGGATAATTGAGAAATCACGAACGACCCTAGCGCGCCCAGAGATTCTGCGTAGCCTTCCAACTCTCCAGAATGCCTGCTCACACATATCAGTACCCCGACAGTTGTCCGCTCACGATTGTGCAGCGGAACGCACAGCAGTGATTTCCACTCTTGCGCCTGTACCGGTAGAAAGCGGGTTCCGTAAAGACTGCTGCTGATTTTCGGCACGCTGACAACCCGGTTCTGAAGCAGACAGAACTGCAGTAAAGGCTCGTCCCGGTAGTCTTTAAGTGAAGTCGCTTTCTGGTCAGGCTGAATGACGCTGTCGACAGCCTGCGCAGCAAGGCAGAGGCGTTTGTGGCTCGAGTCGAGCAAAAACAACTGGCTTGCCTGGCAGCTACTGAGCTCGGCAGCATATAGTACAAAATCATGCTGCAACGACTGGCTGTCGGCTGATCGGGAGAGCGCCGAGTATCGCGAAACCAATGTTTGCGCATAGCCTAATGGGTCGTGTAGCGAATGAAAGGACGAGACCACCTTATTCGAACTCACAGACAACACCACCTGAACTGTCCAGTGTTGCGTGAACCCTGACGACCTTGTCACCACGGCTCATGGCGCCAAGTAAATGGTCTGCTATCAAGGGGGTCAGACTGGACTCCAGTAACTGATCGATCAGCCGGGCGCCGCTGTCGTCTTGCGTACACTGCTCAAGCAGATGACAAACCAGATCATGCGAATAGCTGAAGGTCAGGCCACGGGATTGAAGTCTCTCGCCAAGACGAGCCAACTTTAACTCGACCAGTTCACGCAGCGCCGACCCCATGATCGGGTAATAAGGCACAACCCGCATTCTAGCCAGCAATGCCGGTTTGAAATGCGCACTCAGTATCGGTTTCAGCCTGGTTTTCAGCTCCGTGACATCAGGCCGTCTGCCCTCGTGGCAGCGTGCATGGATCAGATCGGCACCCAGGTTGGAGGTCATCAGAATGAGAGTGTTGCGGAAATCGATTTCCCGGCCCTCTCCGTCGTTGGCCGTGCCTTTATCGAAAATCTGGTAGAACAGATTCAGTACATCCGGATCAGCCTTCTCCACCTCATCGAGCAGAATGACTGAATACGGTTTGCATCGAACGGCATCGGTCAACATGCCCCCTTCGCCATAACCAACATAGCCCGGAGGGGCGCCGATCAATCGGGAAACGGTATGCTTCTCCTGAAATTCGGACATGTTGATCGTCGTGAGAAAACGTTCGCCGCCGTACAACAGATCAGCCAGAACAATGGCTGTTTCCGTCTTGCCCACTCCGCTGGGTCCGACAAGAAGAAATACCCCTGTTGGGGCACCGGGTGCATTCAAACCCGCAGCCGATGCCCGGACTGCCTTTTCAATGGTCAGCACCGCCTGCTCCTGACCCCGGATGCGCATACGCAGCTCTGAGGAAAAGCTGTTGATTGCCGGGCTGTGCTCCTGAGCCAGGCGCGATACAGGAATCCCGGTCCAGCCACCCACTACTTCAGCTATCAGCCTGGGGCATACCTCAAAGCTCACGAGACGGTCGGTCAGCTGAATATCGATCAGGGTCCTTCGAACCTGAGCCAACTCGGACGCAAGCGCGCGTATGGAGTCACACTCACTCGCCTCAGCCGACTGTGCTGTTCGGTCAGCCAGTTGCTTGCGCAGGTCCAGCAGACGCTCGACGGCTGCCCGCTGATCAGCCCAGGTACACTCCAGTGCTGCAGCCTCGCTCTGCAGCCGTGACAGATCGGCAGCCAGCGTGTCCAATGCCTTGTCATCAACCGACAGACCGGCATTGGCATCACGCAGCACTGCCTCGAACTGCCTCTGCTGACGCGCTATCTCGCTTCGTAGATATTCAAGACGCTCCGGCACGGCGATCAGAGCGATTCGTGCTCGAGCGCAAGCTGTATCAAGCAGATCGATTGCCTTGTCCGGCAACTGGCGCCCGGTGAGATAGCGTGCCGAAAGCCGGGCTGCGGCGACTACAGCATCATCGCGCAGATAGACACCATGAGTACGTTCATATAGCGGAGCAAGCCCGCGCAGAATGGTGATGGCCTGCTCTACTGTCGGCTCCAGCACCCGGACCGGTTGAAAGCGACGTGCAAGCGCCGGATCCTTTTCAAAATATTGTCTGTACTCGGCCCACGTCGTCGCTGCAATGGTCCGTAACTCGCCGCGTGCCAATGCCGGCTTCAACAGATTGGCCGCATCCGAACCACCCGCCTGCGCACCGGCGCCGATGAGTGTGTGGGCTTCATCGATGAAAAGAATAACCGGCCTGGATGAGGATTTGACCTCGTCAATCACGCCCTTCAAACGACGCTCGAACTCGCCCTTGATACTGGCACCCGCCTGGAGCAGCCCCATATCCAGAGACAGTAATTCAACGTTTTCCAATAGATCCGGGACTTCCCCGTGAACGATTTTAAGCGCCAGCCCTTCGACAACCGCAGTCTTGCCGACACCCGCCTCGCCCACCACAATGGGGTTGTTCTTGCGTCGACGAGACAGGATATCGATCATCTGACGCAGACAGTCATCACGGCACAGCACAGGATCGAGCAACCCCTCCCTGGCCTGCTGCGTCAGATTATGAGTAAAGCGTTCGAGCAGCGAATCACATTGATTCACTGACGATTTTGTTACCTCCGGCATCTGTTCGGCAAGGGCATGATCGCGAAAGCGCTCGATATTAATCTTCGCCAATAATGGCTGGTATGGACGGTCGGCATAGCGCAAGGGATTACGCAGCAAGGCAAGAATCAACGCAGACTGATCAATCAGGCTTTGGCCCAGATCCAGATTGGCAATCAACAGCGCGTCCTGAAGCCATTGAACAAGTTCGGCAGAAAATGCCGGGCTCCGGGTAGCACTTTGCTCGACTGGCGGGTGAAGAAACCCTGCAAGTTCGTCAGCTCCAACCTCGGCGTCCAGTAGCGCACGGGAAAGCATCCCGTCAGGTCTTTCCAACAGGGCAAGCAACAGGTCTTCAACCAGAATTTTGCTGCTGCCTCTCGAAACGCAGCGTTCGGCCGTTCCCTCCAGTTCTCCGCGGGTAGGCGCATCGAGGGCATTGACGAGTTGCTGCAAATCTACATCGATCATGAGTCGTCCTTAATGTATCAGTCTGTTGAGCATGACCAGACCCAGGGCATGCTCGCGCCCGAGCCAGGTGGTCCAGCCCAGGTGACAGGTGTTCGATTGGCCAATACGCAGTTCTCTGATGTCTTCATGGCGCAGCTCAAGACAAACGTCGTAGTCCAAAGGGTCGCGTAACGTGAATCGGACAAGAGCGCCCAACGGACGGTAGCCAGGGCCGATGGGTAAAAATTCGTGGAACCGCTCCCAATCGAGTTCTTTCACGTGGACGCGGAACTTGCCACTCCGATCAGGGACCCGATTACCCAGCACAACAGTGCGTCCTAACTGATGATTGGTCACTCCAAGGCAATTAAGCTGAGCGCTGCGAACATCGACGGTTCGCTCAACGCACTGCTCGATAAACAGCTGAGCGTGCTTGAAGTAATAACGAAGCACCGACTCGATCAAGGCGGCTGAATGAGCGCGCAGGCTCAAGAGCCCCAGATACGGCAACAGCCGTTTCCAGTTCAATTCGGGAGTTTCGCGAATGCGCTGCCCGTGCAGGCCGATCAGTGCAAACAGCTGTTCGGAAAACGGATCTGTCGCGCCACGGGTGAACATGGCGTGATAGCGATACTTGCGCCATACGGGGAGCATTAACATCTGCAATCGACGATTAAAGATATCCAGAAAATCGCGAGTCACATTAGGCTTGTCCCGCTCACCCAAGGCTTGTTCAGCATAAAAAGCGGGTAATGGAGAGCCGGAACCGACCAGGCTCATCACATTTAGATCAAGTCGTACGTGCAACTGACCCTGCTCGTAAAAAAGCTCCATGCATTCAATATCACTGCCAGGAAATCCAAGACCCGGATTTGCCCGCAACTCGAGAAAATCATGAACGCGGCGCTCATCCGTATGTGGATGGATTTCACGCAAAGTATTGAGAATCAGCGGTATCGCCTGATAAACAGAGTACCGCCGTATGTCCTGACTCAGCCTGGCTAAAGCAGCGGTTGGATGCCCATGCGCGGTGCCCATTCGTATCCTCCACCGTGTGTGCTCTTTACATGCAGTTCGTGAAAGGAATTCAGGCTCGCGTAGAGCGCAAAGAATTCGTTTAGGACGGAGGCGAACAAGAACAAACTGCCCTCCCCTGCAAAGCCGTCAGGTTCGACGGTCAACTCCGTCCTGACGCCCCTTACAGGCAGCCCGTCATGCAGGCAGTCGATATGTTGGTGCCGAATGGACTTCAACCCGCCCAGGAGATGCTTGCTGACTTTCTCTGCCTGCGAATCGTAATACCGAGGCAAATCGTAAGTTTCGAGAATCACTTTCAGTGCTTCGATATTTTCGAGCGACAAATAGTTGAGCGACATGTTACTGATCACACGCCAGAGAAAATCCCCGTCCATGGGTGGCGCAAATGTTTTCGTGGCAGGCGTTATATTTCTGAAACGCAAAAAGTCAGGGGTGCCCTCACATGGTTTACATAGGCCTCCTGCCTTGATTTGCCACGGAAGGTCGCCGTTAGTGCATGTCATCTCAATGGACATTGTCTCGTCAGTTCGCCCCGCTCGAAGACCGAAGCTTAAAAATGTATCGAGCCCCTTGTGCTGCAGCGAAGTACGATGCCTCACGCTGTAGTAAGGCGAGTCACTATCCACATCGACCGCAGCGTCATGTTCAAACGATTCGAAGGGTACGTAATTCTGATAGCCCAGCCCTCCAGGCTGCCAGCCAACCACCTTATCGACCGAGTACACACCACAACCGCCGTGTGCGTAATGCGCAGGAATGAGCAGATATTCGTCCTGCCGGGCATCCGCAAGAATGGGCAAGGCATCCTGTTTGAACAGGTTCACGACCGGCGTGCAGTAAAGCTTGATGTTTTCGAGGGTAGGACGAAGATGTTGCATGTCCTTTCCTTGCACATCAAAAACAAGTTGTAGCCCGCGCGCGCGCTTCAGCAGGTCGTCAGTCAATGAGTGAATGACATCGAAACCGAGAACATCGACAAAGAGAAACTTCTCAGGGAAAAAGAAATACTCTTGCAGGTAGCGATAGCCCCGAAAGGTATTTAGTGGGTAGGGAATCAACGACTCCTCTTCAGCGAAGCCTACAGGTTTCACTTGTTCCACAGGAATGATCAGTTCGATCGCTTTGCCTGAAGAGTTCAGTAACGGTTCGCCCATCGCATCAAGAGGCAATAATGTGATGCCCTTGAGCTTCTGCATCATCGCGAAGTAAATAGCTTGGCTGACGCGACGCTCACCCGCCAGGTGCAAGCGCAACTGACTGAACTTTACCTCGCCTAAATGGCTGCCTCCATTCATCGCCAGACACAGCTTCAGCGTTGTCCCGCCCCCGCTTGACGAACAATAGAGGTGAGTCAGTTTCAACGGTAATACCTGAGTGGCAAAGCAGGTACGGAAATGGCACACCTGATCATTGACTGGCTCGCTTTCTACAGGTGTTGCTCGCTCCACAACGAAACCCGGGCCGGAGCCGTCCAGAGCGTCAAACTGAAGCATGCTCACCGAGGGCAGAGGTCGAAGGTAGTTGGGCCATAACAACTGCATGAGGGAGTGGGTCAGCTCAGGTAAATCTTCATCCAGCTTTTGACGCAAACGGCCCGTCAGGAAAGCAAACCCCTCAAGTAAACGTTCTACGTCCGGGTCCTTGCCCGCCTGCCCTAAAAAAGGAGCCAGCGCCGGATTACGCTCGGAGAAGCGACGCCCAGACTCTCGGAGAGCCGTCAGTTCTTCTTGATAATAGAGGTTAAATGACACCGTTTTTTCTACCTGGCCGGTCGTAAATCGATAATGAAAAATCTGGGTGTAAAACTGTAGATAATCGGCGCACCGCTTCGCGAGGCGAAAAACTTACTCAAACAATACTTATTTTGCCGTCGCCACCGAGCAGTGCAGAAAATCGAATGGACTTCTTTACACCTGCAATGTCCAGAGCCGCACCGATCGAGAATGTCCGCCTCAGCAGACAACCTTCGTATTCTTCCACCGTCACGTGAACATCGAACAATCGTGGTTCATATGTTCGAATCATCTTTTCGATGATCATGCGAGAGTGCCTCAGCGTATCGTCAAGGCTCAGCCCCATATTGTTCAAGTCAGGGAGACCATAATCAGGCAGCATCTTTACGCTACCGGCGCGCGTACCCAGCATCTTGGTCAGATGAGCCGATATCAACATCATTAACTGCTCTTCCTTGTCAAAAGACTGCTGTTGCAGTACGTCACCTGCCAGGCGTTGAAAGAGGCTACCTTTTGGATTCATCATCAATAAATGATCTACTCTTTATCCATTTTGCCGACCAGCGACAGCGTAAAGTCAGCGCCCATGTATTTAAAATGAGGACGAACATTTAGACTGACCCGGTACCAGCCGGGATCACCCTCAACATCACTGACAATGACCTGTGCCGTGCGCAGCGGCCGTCTGCCACGCACTTCTGAACTCGGATTCTCCTGATCCGCAACGTACTGACGTATCCATTTGTTAAGCTGACTCTCCAGGTCCGCTCGCTCTTTCCAGGACCCTATCTGCTCTCTCTGCAGCACCTTGAGGTAATGTGCGAGGCGATTGACGATCATCATGTAGGGCAGTTGAGTACCTAGCTTGTAATTAAGCTCGGCTATTTTCCCCTCTGGATTGTTGCCAAAAAACTTGGGCTTCTGTACTGAGCTGGCAGAAAAGAACGCTGCATTGTCGCTGCCCTTGCGCATGGTCAATGCGATAAAGCCCTCTTCCGCCAGCTCGTATTCACGCCGGTCAGACACCAGTACCTCAGTCGGAATCTTGGTCTCGATTTCACCCATACTGTGGAAGTGGTGTAAAGGCAGGTCTTCAACAGCACCGCCGCTCAAAGGACCAATGATGTTGGGGCACCAACGAAATCTGGCGAAGCTGTCTGTCAGCTTTGTAGCAAATGCATAGGCCGTATTGCCCCACAAATAGTGCTCGTGGTCGTTCGAGACGTTTTCCTCATAGGCAAACGTCTTCACCGGATTTTCCTTTGGCCCGTAGGGGCTGCGTAAAAGAAAACGCGGTACTGTCAGTGCGAAATAACGCGCGTCTTCCCGCTGCCGAAAGCTTTGCCATTTAGCGAACTGCGGCCCTTCGAAGTGATCTTTCAGATCCTTTAGATCGGGCAGACCGGTGAACTGCTCAAGCCCGAAGAAATTGGGGCCTGCGGCCGCAACAAAAGGTGCATGCGCCATGCAGGCAACGCTTGAAACGTACTGCATGGTCTTCACATCGGGAGCGCTCGGCGAGAAGAAATAATTGGCAATGATCGCGCCCACGGGATTACCGCCGAACTGACCATATTCAGCGGTATACACATGTTTGTAGAGTCCCGACTGCACCACTTCAGGTGAGTCTTCAAAATCGTCCAGAAGATCTTGCTTGGAAACACTTAACAACTCGATTTTTATATTTTCGCGAAAATCGGTTCTATCAATCAGTAACTGTAGCCCGCGCCATGATGCTTCCAACGCCTGAAATTCTGCATGATGGATAATCTCGTCCATCTGGCGACTCAGCTTGACGTCAATCTCGGTAATCATCCGATCAACCAGCGCTTTTTTGACCGGCTCGTTGTTATTACGCGGCTTCAGCAGTTCTTCAATAAATGCAGCCACCCCTCGTTTGGCAATACCATAGGCGTCGTCACAAGGCTCTAATCGGGTATGTGCAATAATCTGATCGAGAATTCCATGGTGAAGTTCACCTGCATCGCGCTGCGGTATGGCTTTTGTGTTCATATATTAATTCCTGACAATGGGTCCGATGTTACTGTTGCGCCGCGACATCCAGGCCAAGCTCATCCAGCACGTTCTTACGCGATGTTTCGTCCGTAATTACCTGCTCGATGGCCTTACGAAAAGAAGGCATGTTCCCCAACGGCCCCTTGAGCGCCATGAGGGCGTTGCGCAGCTCCATCAACTTTTTAAGCTCAGGAATCTGTTCGACGAGACTGGCAGGGTTGAAGTCTTTCATCGAAGAGACCTTGATGCTGACAGTGAGATCGTCAGCCCCGCTTTCAGCCTGCAAGCGGTCAGGTACACTCAGTACCAGCTCAAGCTCCTGTTTCGCCAACACATCATCGAAATTGTTCTTGTCGATACTGATTGATTTACGGTCCTCAAGCTTTCGCTCATCCGTGCGCTGTATGAAATCGCCAAGAACCAGCAACTTAAGTGGCAGCTCTATTTCTTCCTGCGCGCCACCAACAGCAGGCTTGAACGTCACGTTGATCCGCTCTTTGGGCGCTACAGAGCCTTCTCTGGCCATTCCATTTCCCCTCAATTTATTAAACTGTATGTTAGCCATCAATAAATCTTTCGAGGTCGTGATGACACAACCTCTGGTAAATCACTTCTTTGCGCGCTGCGGCCTTATCGTTCAAAGCCATTCGCTCGTAACAGCTATATAACAAGCGAGACACGTCGAGGAAGATCGTGGGTTCCCATGCAGGGAGGCTTGCTGATTGGAGCTCCTGATCAAGATACTCTAGTTGAACTTTCGCCAACTCATATTTGTGTGCATCGATACAGAGACGTGCGATGCATAGCTTGCAGAAAAATCGCTCTCGCCCGCCTTCCACACCGTTCAAGTGATCATTCACTAATTGCACAGCGGCTTTAAGCCCTTTTGCCTGCAAAACCGGCAGTGCATCGTGGTACAACGAATTTCGTTCTGAGGCGTCATGCTGACTTTCGCTGCCACACGCATTCCCGGCATGGACCTCGGCAGGCAGGATATAACTGGCGATCCACTGTAATGTCTCCGCGTCTGCAAACGGCACACCGTCGTGAAAGCGAAGTTCAACAAGGTCTGGAATGCGCTTTAAAAGTAAAGCAAACTGAGCTTCCACTTCGCGCATTGCCGCTTCGCCCCCCAGGGCTTTCAGACAGTTCCAGACCATTCGCTGACCATCAAACCAAAAAGGCGACCCTGCAAGACTTGCTTCAATATCTACTATAAGGTCTGCGTAAAGACCCTGTTCGAATCGCTCTTGGTAATTGTTCAATTTGTCAGCGGGCAACCTCCTTAACGGGGTTATTTTTTCACTGTTTCTTTCAGGAAGACTGTCCACTGCATACCAGGTCTGCGAGCGACCCAGGCGGAAAGCTCGCGGATCTGTAGTTTTCTGCTTAAGCCACCATCTGCAAAGGCTGCGTACCGAGTTCTCTTGCACACTTAACGTCCGCTGGGCGTCTTTCTCGTTGTCGATGTGAGAGTCACTTGAAAACAACTGGACCGCAGCCTGCTTGACACGCTCCACCACCTTGGCAGGCTCTTTCTCAACTTGCTCAGCGCGCTGAATCATACGGGCGAGCCGTCTTCGCAACGGCAGCAGCAACGGGGCATCACTTCCCAGATACAGATTAAATATTTCGTCCAGGCCATCAAGCTGTCTGAGCAGTTGCTGGAATTCAGGAAGCTGGTGAGTAATGGAAATATCCTCTCCCAGCGCCTTGTCGAGTTTCAGCAAGAGCCATTGCATGGCCGCTGAACGTGTTCGTAATTTTTGGGGATGAAAAAGCAGCCAATGCTCTTTGCACACATAATGAATCAATCCCAGCCCCGCAGATAATCCGTTAACAGACTCGCATTCATATAGAGCCCACGCCAGCCAGCTGGCGACGCGCAGGTCTTTGGACTGATTTGAAAGGATATGTTCGCAGCCCTCCCTGATCCGCAGCCAGTCTACATTCACTTCCCCGAGAATGGCCTGTGCACCGCCCAACTCACGCTCCAAGGCTTCAAACGCCGTAGAAAAACGGATGTCTTCGCCTGCATAATCACCCGTTGCGACAGGCTGCCGGGCCAGATCCAGATATCGAATAGAGAGCTTGTCTTTACTGGCCACTGCTCATATTCCCACACATCGTGCATTTCATTGTTAACGTTTTTTCCAACCACTCATAAAGCCAGACAGACCTTATCGCCATGAAAACCAGCAAGCAAGGTGACACCTGAAAGATATTAAACTTTCGGAAAATTCTTACAAACAAACGAAGAGAATACGTAGGAACGCATATAATTTATGTACCAAAATATTTAACAACCTAACTATCTATTGACTAAACACGCTATCACATGCTCATCAAAACACACATATATATTCGGATTAAAACTCACCCAGGAGGCGCCATTAAACGGCCAGCAACCTTGCCAATAGCACGTACAAAATCCATGACCTTCCGCACAAAAAGACCAGATATAAAAATATTGATATATTTGGATAGAATCATGGAAAGCTGCGCAAAAAAATGAAAATAGTGCGCAGATACTTGCGCAAGTTACTCGAAAAAACTTACAACGAGCGGCACCCTCATAGCCAAATCAGCTGACAATACTGACTTAAGAGATACCTGGCACGTAACTTGTTATAGCGATGCTTCGATCTCCAAGCCAATTCGCTTGTGAGGCGCCACCGACTGTAAGGAAGGACGTTAATGCCTACACCCGCCTATATGACTGTCATAGACGCCAATCAGAAAATACTGACAGCAGGAGCTTTCACAGCAGACTCTGTCGGCAACGTCTATCAGGAAGGCCATGCAGATGAAGCAATAATCCAGGCATTCAGCCATAACATCATTACACCCTGTGATACGCAGTCAGGACAGCCTACTGGCCAACGCATTCATGGCCCTGCGTGTGTCACGAAAATTTTCGACAAGACCTCGCCATTGCTTCTGGAGGCTCTTTGCTCAGGCTCAACGCTAAGCACAGTCGAAATCAAGTGGTACCGGACGTCTATCGATGGCAAGCAGGAACACTATTACACCACCACCCTGGAGGATGCGGTCATCGTCAACATCAAGTCCTACATGCACAACTGCCAGGATCCGCAGAACTCGCACTTTGGACACCTGGAGGACGTTCAATTCAGCTATCGCAAAATAACCTGGGACCACGTAAAGGCCACTACTACCGGGTCTGATGACTGGAGAAGTCCGAAGTCGGAATAACTCCGCTGCCCCGGCGGTTCGACAGGATCGGCGGGGTTTTTATAAACCGGCTAGACACGGTGGTCCATATGACGCTGAACCCCACTGATCGACCTTATTTCAGCCTGAGCATTGACGGCCCTGAGCATGATTTTCAAATCCTTTCTTTTACCGGCCATGAAGCTATCAATCAGCCCTTCTTTTTCAAGCTTGAGCTGGTCAGCGAGCGCACGTCGATGGATCTCGAAAGCCTGCTGAATTGCCCCGCATTTCTTCAGTACACATCCAGGGGTAACGGCATTCATGGAGTGATCGATCAGGTTTCCCAAGGCGACTCAGGCAGGCGTCTTACACACTACTCAGTCACCTTGCGACCGAATCTGGCAAGGCTCAGGCATCGTACCAATCAGCGTATTTTCCAGAATCGAACAGTAAAGGAGATTATTGAGCAGGTACTGAAAGAACATCATCTGATAGGCGACGCCTACAGCTTCCAGCTCGGTATGACTTATCCCGAGCGCGAATACTGCGTGCAGTATGGCGAGTCCGACCTGCACTTCATCCAGCGGCTTTGCGAAGAGGAAGGCCTGCACTACCACTTCAAACACAGCCACACAGCACATCAACTGGTGTTTGGTGATGACCAGACCGTATTTCCTAAACTAAATCCGGTTATCTATAAGCCGGACAGTGGCCTGGTACCGGGTAAGTCGGTCATCAAGCGCTTCAGGTTGCGCCTGGAAACACGTACAAACAGCGTTACTCATCGCGATTATCACTTTGAAAAACCACTTCTGAAAATGGAAGGTTCGGCATATGACGACGCCCGGCCGGAGCTGGAGCACTACGAGTACCCGGGCGGCTTCATTCATCGGGATCGAGGAGCGCATCTGGCGAGCCGCGCACTTGAGCGCCATCGCCAGGATTACCGACTGGGCGATGGCCAAAGTGATCAACCCACCTTGGTCAGCGGTCATTTTCTACCTTTGCGCGAGCACCCCAACGAGGAATGGAACGACCTGTGGCTGTTGACCGAAGTTCGTCATGAGGGCCGCCAGCCGCAGGGGCTTGAGGAGTCCGCCCATGCATTACAGAACAAGGGGGACTTTCATCAAGGCTATCGCAATACCTTTCTCGCTACACCGTGGCAAGCCTCGTATCGCCCTCCCCGGCATCATCCCAAGCCAAGAATATTCGGCAGCCAGACCGCTGTGGTCACCGGCCCGAAAGATCAGGAAATACACTGCGACCGGCACGGTCGGGTCAAAGTGCAGTTTCATTGGGACCGCGAGGGGCAGGCCAATGATCGCAGCAGCTGCTGGGTAAGAGTTTCGTCCGGTTGGGCCGGTCATCACTACGGCAGCATGGTCATCCCGCGAGTGGGTATGGAAGTACTGGTGACGTTCCTTGACGGCGACCCTGACCGTCCATTGGTCAGCGGCTGCCTGTACCACGCAGAGCACGTCCCGCCCTACGACCTGCCTGCACATCAGACGCGCAGTGTATTCAAGACCCTGAGCAGCCCCGGTGGCAATGGTTCCAACGAACTGCGCATCGAAGACCGGGCCGGTCAGGAGCAGATCTACATTCATGCCCAGCGCGACTGGGAGCAGAACATCGAGCATGAGCAGAAAATCCGGGTCGGTCATCATCGGCATGAGCGGATCGAAGGCAGCAGCTACAGCGAGTTCAAGACCGAGGAACATCGGACTGTCGATGGCGACCGGCTGACCGAGGTAAAAACGAGCGATCACGTCACCGTGGGCGGAACCCGGCACATCAAAGTGGGGGATGGATTACTGGCCCACGCCGGACAGGAAATCCACCTCAAAGCCGGTAACAAACTGATCATTGAGGCGGGGCTTGAAATCACGCTAAAAGCAGCCGGCTCCTTTATCAAGATCGATGCCAGTGGCGTGACCGTGAACGGGTCTCAGATAAAGTTCAATTCGGGGGGCAGCCCCGGAAACGGCTCTGGAGCAACCCCGCTACTTCCAGGTAATGCAGAGCGACCAGAAGCTGGCGAATCAGGTGACATGCTGATCTCCGCACAGCGACAGGCAATGATACGCAGCCCACTTTGTAGCCAATGCTCGCAAGCAACCGAAGAAACGAAAAAATGAATCAAGCCAATTATCTGTTGATTGACGGAGTGCTGAGACCTGACGCCTTAAAGCAGCTATACCAGCGCGACGAGCCTATCGAGATCGCTCCGCTTTATCTCGGCACACGGTGGGCAGAGATCATGGATTTAGGCCCGGTACTTGTGCGCACAGCTCATCCCTCCGAACTCATTGCGCAGTGGCATCGCCATCCTGAACAACGTATCGACGCCTGCATTTTTTTCAGCAATGCGTCCTTGAAAATCGTCTCTGAACATTTGCAGCGTTTCCTGAGCCCCCTTGATTATCTCGGTCATTCAAGTCTGCTGCGCTTCGCAGATCCGCTGGTGATGCACTATTGGCTATCGAGCTATGACCCTGAACATTTGAACTTGACGCTAGGCCCCATCGATCAACTCTGGGTTCAGTCACCCCTGCGCATCTGGCAACAAAACCTCGATCCAGCGATCACGACATTTGTTAACGAGCGTGCGCAAAAAGTCTCTCGAGCGCATTTTCCTCTGGTGAGCGAACGTCAGTTGCAAGCCTTCGAAAGCTGCCATCGATGGCTATTCGAAGGGCGCCTATATGAATGGATCAAAAAGCAGGATCCGCGGGCCTTTCTGGATCAGAGCGACGATCAAATCGAAATCTGGCTGACGCATGTCGTGGACAGCGCAATTGAGTGGGGGCTGGTCAGTGAGTACGCACTGGCGACCTGGGCCGACATCTGCCACGACTGGGGCCTGGGCTTTGTAAGCTCGCCACAGGGCCACTACCAATCCTGGTGCGCTCAGTCCCCCGAGCATCAGCATTTGCCCCCGGAACTGCGCATAAACGCACTCGATGAATACCGTCAGAAAGTTCGTACCGACAGAGATGCCATGCATGACCGATAAATCCGGCACACTAACGCAACGACGTGCTGCAACGTTCGCCAAGATACCCGCCACGGCTACCAGTCTGTGCCCCTTCCGAAAACCTGAAGTCGCCATCGTGCCAGTGCGCTATGCGCTGGACCGCTCTCGCTACGATACCGCTCCCGAGAAGCTGAAACCGCTACTCAAGGGCAGCCGCTGGGCGGTGATGCCGAAGCTGAAAACACGCGGCTATACCCTTCGCCAGCTGTATGACGGCTATGTGTATGTCTACGACGAAACGGCCGAAGTGTTGCATGAGTACGCGGTGTCAGCCGCCACCGGCAACCTGAGCCGTATTGTCTGGACCGATGCGCAGCTTGGCAGCGACCAGCGCAGTGGCGGCAGCGATGCCAAGCCTTTTCTGCTCTATCCGCGAAACAACCTGCTGCGCATCGCCTTTTCAGCGCAGCAGTGGACCTGGCGAATCTGCGAACACCTGCGTTCGAACCCGGCAAGCCGCGATTCATGGATGAAAGCGCTGGATCTGAAACGCTACTGCATGACCATGGCCGAGCCGCATACCCTGCCGTTGAACCGCATCGCCGAGGCGGTGGCGGACATCGACAAGGAGCATGTGGTTGATGATGACCGCTTTGCAGACTCGGCTGTTCCTACATCCGAGTCCTCCAGTGAAGAAACCCAGCCGCTGTTTTCGCCAATCGGCGCTGACGTTTTCTGGCAGGGCAGCGTTGAAGATCAGGACAGTTCCCTGCTCATCGCCCTTGATGACCCGCTGGCTATTTTCAATGATCTGGGCATGCAACTGGCCGCCGATCAGGCCGCTTACCGCAACTGGCAAGCCGAACACGAACACAAGATCCAGATCGCCCAGACTGTCACCGCACTGTGTGGCGCTGAAGGCGAACCGGAGAAATTGCCGGCATCGGTGCGCGGCAATGCGGCGCTCACTCACCAGTATCTGGGAGAGCTCGAAGCTTACTTCGAGCAGTGCATCCTTGAGGAAGCGCAGATCAGCAGCAGTAACGTTCCCGGCGATTTTCTGCTGATGCCGGACATGTTCAAGAGCCTGGACATGCGCAAATCGATTGAAATGCGTTACGGCAGCGCGCCCTCCGACGAGGCCCTGCAAGCCTGGAAAGATCGCCACAAATGGCGGCGCGAGGTCGATCTGAGCGGTGCGCGTCAGTACCTTCAGCAGCACCTGCCAACCGGAGACACACTGCTGCAACAGGTGCGTGAT